>CAZHUY010000143.1:0-15669 GCA_964535465.1 uncultured Myxococcales bacterium | reverse complement strand
AGATCACACGCGATCCAGGGTCTCAAGAAAAATGTGATTGATCCCTAGTCGTGGCATGGCACCACACCGTCGTGGCCGGACACTTCCACCCGTCTGTACCTGCCGGCCTCCGTGGCCGCGTCGCGCGCCGGCGCTGTATCACCATCTGCTGTCTGTTATCCTTTGCTAATGGCCGGCTGGGGCTGCCGCTATGAGGTCAACGAGCAGTGTCTGCGCCTGCTGCGAGAGTGCAGGCCAGGTCAGCCAGGCTGCGTCCTGCACGGCAAGGTGACGTTCCTACGCGATCTCGAAGCGCAGCCCAAGCCTGCCAAGCCCGCTCCCCCGAGCAAGCCCAAGGGAGCTCGACCTCGCAAACGCAAGGCCTGAGCGGACCGCTACCGTTCGAGGACGATCAGCACTTCTTCCGCGTGCAGGTTGTCGTCGGTGCCCAGCGGGCGCACGTTGCCGTTCTCGAAAGCATAGCCATTCACCAGACGCACGCCGGTCTCCGCCGACCAGTCGAGCATGTCTTGCAGGGTGAAGGGGTGGATGTTGGTGGTCTCGTACCAGGGGAAGGGCAGTTGTTCAGTCACCGGCATGCGGCCGTGGATCACCAGATCCGCCAGTACGCGCCAGTGGCCGAAGTTTGGGAATGACACGATGCCTCGCCGACCCACGCGGAGCATTTCGGCCAGCACCTCGTGCGGATTGGTGAGGGTCTGCAGGGTTTCTTCCAACACCACCACGTCGAAGGTCTGGTCGGCGAACTGGCGCAGGCCTTGGTCGAGATTGGCCTGGATGACCGGCACCCCGCGCTCGACGCAGAGGAAGACCGCCTCGGCATCGATCTCGACGCCCTGACCGCGCACCCCGCGCTCGCGCAGCAAGCGTTCCAACAAGGCGCCGTCGCCGCAGCCCAGGTCCAGCACGCGCGCGCCCTGGGGGATGTTCTGGGCGATGATCTCGTCCTGCCAGCGTGTGGCGTTCGCCGGGCGGGGCAGGGCAGGGCGGGTGGCCAGCAGCCGGGTCAGCTCCTCCACGCGCTTTTCGAATAGCCCCCGGGGCAACTGCTCGACGCTGCGGTCGCTGAGCAGGCGCGAATCGATGCGAGGGGGGGGCCGTTGGGTCATGTCAATGTGCCAGGAAGCTGCGCAACAGGCGGCCGACTTTGTCGGTCTCCACCAGGAAGGAATCGTGGCCGTAGGGCGAGGGCACGTTGGCGTAGGTGACGGGCTTGTTCACGTGGGTGAGCGCCATGGCCAACTCCTGGCAGCCCTCGGGGGTGTAAAGCCAGTCGGAATCGAAGGACACGATGAGCATCTTGGACCGCACACGCCGGCAGGCCTCGGCCAGGCTGCCCCCGCCCCAGGCGGCCGCGGCGTCGTAGTAATCCATGGCGCGCGTGATGTAGAGGTAGCTGTTGGCATCGAAGCGCTCGACAAAGGCGCGCCCCTGGTGGTCCAGGTAGCTCTCGACCGCATACTCGATGCCGAAGCCGCCTTGTCTTCCGTTGGCGCCGTCTTGCAGGCGGCGGCCGAACTTGGCGTGCATGCCCTCGTCGGACAGATAGGTGATGTGGGCCAGCATGCGCGCGGCGGCCAGACCAGCGCCCGGGCCCGCGCCGTCGTGGTAGTTGCCGCCCGCGAAGTTGGGGTCGTGCAGGATGCAGTAGCGCCCCACGGCGTTGAAGGCCACGCCTTGCACCGACAGGCGCGCGGCAGCGGCCAGCACGGCGGCGCGCTCGACGCGCTCGGGGTAGGCCAGGGCCATCTCCAGGGCCTGCTGTCCGCCTAGCGATCCGCCCACCACCGCCTGCACGCGCTCGATCCCCAGGGCATCGAGCAGGCGCATGTGCAGCCGGACCCAATCGCCGACGGTCACCATGGGGAAGCCCAGCCCATAGGGCTTGCCGGTGGCCGGGTCCAGCGACGACGGCCCGGTGGTGCCGTAGCAGCTCCCCAGCACATTGGGACAGATGACGAAGTATTTGTTGGTGTCGAGCGCCTTGCCCGGCCCCACGATGGCGTCCCACCAGCCCGGCTTCTTGGCCCGCCATGGCCGGTCGGTCTCGGCGGCGCGGCGATCCCAGCCCGCCGCATGGGCATCCCCCGACAGGGCATGGGCCACGAACACGACGTTGTCCTTGTGTGGGGTCAGCGTCCCGTAACACTCGTATTCGACGACCACCGGGCCGATGCTGCCGCCCATTTCGAGCGAGAGTGACGACCCTTCCGGCACCAGGCACAGCCTCTGCGCCTCGACCCAGCCGACCGATCTTGGATCGTCCGGCGCGCAGGCGCGGGCATCTTCCTTCTTGGCGGGAGCCATGGCGTCCCTATGGGGTGGCGGTGACGGCGGTACTCTCGGCGGCGGTAGTCTCGACGGCGGGTGTCTTGGCGCGCAAGCAGGCGCGGTAGTTGTCCGTCAGCGACTGGAAATTGGTGGTGTCGTACACGGAGTCGATGGCGGCGCAGGCCCGTTCCCACAGCTTGGCGAACACGCAGTCGCCACCGTGCGGGCACTCGGCCAGGGGATGGTTGGCGCACAGGGTGGTAAGGGGCGGCCCCTGCAGAACCCGCAGCACGTCGCCTACCGAGACCTCGGCCGGGGGGCGGGCCAGGATGTAGCCACCCTCGTTGCCCCGGCGCGACGCCACGAACCCACCGCGTTTGAGCTGAGCCAGGATGGCTTCGAGAAAGCGCGCCGGAATCGCCTGTGTCTTGGCGATTTGAGAAATCGACACCGGTCCCTGTCCGAAGCGTACGGAGAGTTCGAGGACGGCTTTCAGCGCGTAGCGGCTTTTCTGGCTCACGTTCACGGGGTTGGTTCCTGCCACGCCCCGAAAGGGCGCAAGTCCAAGCGGGTGATAGTGCTTGGGTACCCTTGTGTCAAGCTATGGCGCGTCGAAAACCCGTGTTTTTCGGGCCACAATCCCCGGTGAAACGAGGCTCGCGCGTGAAAACGGAGAGCGAGACGTGCGAGCTGCCAACGCATGTCCTCCAGGCCAGTGCTATACAAGCGCCCCAGTGTCACCACATCCAAACTCTGAAACGTCATCCCCCGCCTGCCGCAGCGTGGCCGGCAACGTCGCCATTCTGGGCCGCCCCAACGTCGGCAAGTCCACCCTGCTCAATCACATCGTGGGCGAGAAGCTGGCCATCGTGACGCCCAAGCCGCAGACCACCCGCACGCGCATCGTGGGCGTGTGGAACGGCCAGGCCGAGTTGCCCGGCACCGACCCGCGCGCCCCGCAGGGCTCGGTCAGCGGCCAGATCGTCTTTGTCGACACCCCGGGCGTGCACGAGGCGCGCTCCGAGCTGAACCGCTACATGGTTCGCGAGGCCATGGGCACCATCGACGAGGTGGACGCAGCCCTGCTGGTCATCGAGGCCCGTCCGGTGGCGGGCGCCATGTCCACCAGCGCGGCGGCCCTGCCCGAAGCGGAACGGCGCATCCTTGACCGCCTGGCTGAGAGCAAGCGGCCCACGGTCCTGGCCATCAACAAGGTGGACAAGGTCAAAGACAAATCGCAGCTCCTCCCGATGATGGAGTGGTGGAGCAAGAGCTTCGCCTTCGCCTCCGTCATTCCCACCTGCGCCACCCGCGGCAAGGGGGTGGACGGGGTGGTGCGTGAGCTGCTCGCGCTTCTGCCCGAGCGCGCCCCGCTCTATGGCCCGGACGTGCTCACCGATCGCACCGAGCGCTTCATCGCCGCCGAGTACATCCGCGAGCAGCTCTTTTTGCGTCTGCGGCAAGAGCTGCCCTACGCTACCGCGGTGGTGGTGGCGGCCTGGACCGATCGCCCCAAGGGCGACACGGTCATCGACGCCATGATCGTGGTGGAGCGCGAGAGCCAGAAGGCCATCGTGGTGGGGAAGGGTGGGGCCATGATCCGCGAGGTGGGTACGGCCGGCCGCGAGGAGATCGCCAAGTTCCTGGGCCGGCCCGTGCACTTGCGCCTCAATGTGCGGGTCGAGGAAGACTGGACCAACTCGCGTGGCGAGATCGCCCGCATGGGCTACGAGGACAGCAAGACGTGAACCGACGCAACAAGCGCCCCCCGGACGATCCCACCCTGCCGGTCGTGTCCCTGATCGGCCGGCCCAACGTGGGCAAGTCGTCCCTCTTCAACCGCCTGGTGGGCGGGCAACCAGCCCTGGTCGAGGACATGCCGGGCGTGACGCGCGATCGGCGTTACGCCGTGTGCGAGTGGGGGCGGGCCCGCTTCCGCCTAGCCGACACCGGCGGTCTGGACCCCAGCGCCAGCGGTATCCTGGGGGCCATGCGCGGCCAGACCCTGCGCGCCCTGGACGAGGCCGCGGTGGTCATCTTCGTTCTGGATGTGAAGGAGGGCCTCTCGCCGGTCGACGAGGACGTGGCTCGGCTGCTCCGGAGGGCTGGCAAGACCGTCCTGCTGGCTGCCAACAAGGTTGACTCCGACCTGCGCGAACCCAACATGGGCGAGATTTTCGCCTTGGGCTTCGACAAGGTCTACGCCGTCTCGGCCTCCCATGGCCGGGGCGTGGGCGAGCTGCTCGATGCCGCCGTGGCGGCCTTGGGATCGTCGGCTTTCACGGCTGCACCCAAGGTTGAAGTAAAGGAAGAGGTTGAAGGTGCAAATGCCGAAGAAGACTCGGCTATTCGCATCGCTTTCGTGGGCAAACCCAACGTGGGAAAGTCGTCGCTGATCAACCGGCTTCTGGGTGAGGAGCGGGTCCTGGTGCACGACCAACCCGGCACCACGCGCGACCCCATCGACACCTTCTTTGCCTGGCAGGGGCGCGAGTTCGTTTTAGTGGACACGGCTGGTATGCGCCGGCGCCGGGCCATCGACACCATGACGGAAGCGGTGTCGGCCAAGATGGCGCGCGACCAGATGGCGCGGGCCGATGTGGTGGCGCTGGTCATCGATGCTCACAACGGGGCCACGGCCGAGGATGCCAAGCTGGCCAATGCCATCGAGGAGTCGGGGCGCGCGGCCCTCGTCGTGGTCAACAAGAGCGACCTGATTCGCCGCTCGGAGATCGATCGCCGCTTGAGCGAAATCCGCGAGGTGCTGAGCTTCATGGCCTGGGCACCTTTTGTCACCACCTCCGCGCTCACCGGGCGCGGATGCAGCGGGATTCTGACCACGGCAATTGATGCTTATGGTCAATGGTCGCGCAGGGTTCCGACATCAGAGTTAAACAAAAACTTTGAGGAAATCGTGACCCGTCGGCCGCCCCCCGCGGGACCGAATGGACGCTACGTGCGCCTGTACTACGCCACCCAGGCACAGGTCCGGCCGCCGTCTTTCTTCATCAGCTCCAACAACCCGTCCGCGGTGGGGTTCCCCTACCGCCGTTACCTCACCAACCAGCTGCGCCAGCTCTACGGGTTCGAGGGTTCGCCCCTTCGCCTGGTGTTGCGTGCCCACCAGGGCAAGAGGCCCGGGCCACCCTCGCCTAAACAATCCGGCCGAGGCGCACGCCGATCGTAGCCAGCCAGGGGCGGGGATCATCCCACCCGTGAAGACGCAGGACCAGGTAGTCGAAGCGGGCCAGGGCGGCGAAGGACCAACCACGCGTCAGAAGGTAGTCGACACCCAGGCCAAGCTGGGGGCCGAGGTACTGGCTGCCGCCTGCACTGCTCCGCAGATCGGCCACGCCCAGACCCAGATCGAGGAAGGGCACCCAGCGAAGCACGTCCACGGAGTAGGTCGCGCCCAGGGCCACGGTGGTCAGGTGGTGCAGGCGGTACGGGGCGGCGCCCGGCAGCAACGCATAGCTCACCCCCACATGAGCCGCCCAGGAATCCGTCAGTCCCCTGGTCGCCTCGACTCCGACCTGGGCACCCGCGCGCGCCTTGCCCTCCACGCCGGCCAAGGCGAATCCCAGGCTAGCCGCGACCTGTTTTTCGCCTTCGCCCGTGGCCAGGGCGACCCTGGAGAGAGCGCAAAGCGCCATCAGGGCGGATAGGAGGCGTGGCACGGACATGCGCCGCAGTGTACATGCTCTGTTGACCCAACCGTAGGCCTCTGTTATTTCCTCACCGTGGCCAAATCCATCAACCGCAAAGATCTGAAGCAACCTGACGAATTCGTGAGTTTCTGGACCCACCTGGGCCAGAAGATTACGGCCCATCGTCGTGTGGTCATCGCCGCCGGTGCCGCGGCCGTGCTGGGAACTGCTGCCGGCTATGGCTACATGACTTGGAAAGAGTCTCGCGCCGTAGACGCCACCGAGAGCTTCGCGCGTATCGGGAAGAACGCGCTGGCCCCGGTGGTCCCGGACAAGGAGGGCGAGTCCAAGGAAGGCAAGCCGGAGGTCGAAGGCATCCTTCATTTCAAGACCGATGAGGCGCGTCTTCAGGCGACCATCAAGGAGGCCGAGGCCTTCGTGGCGTCTCATGGCGCTTCGGGTCTGGGACGCCGGGCGCTGTTGGCCAAGGCCAACGCCCTGCTCGGGTTGGGCAAGTTCGCCGATGCCGCTACCGCTTTCCAGCAACTCCTGGATGGCGAGACCGACAAGGGCATGCGCCTGATTCTGCGAGACGGCATCGCGTTGGCGCAGGAAGGTCAGGGGCAGATCGACCAGGCTATCCAGACCTACGGCAGCATGGCCGAAGAGGGTCGCCAAGCCGGCAACTTCTATGTGGACCGGGCGCTCTACGGCAAGGCCCGTTTGCTGGAAAAGCAGGGCAAGGGTAAGGACGCCGAGAAGATCCTGCGCGAGATCCTGGACAAGTCGCCCAAGACCTCGCTGCGCAAGGAGATAGACGACCGCCTGGCCACGCTCGCCGATCCGTAGCGAGCGTTCGATGCTGGCTCTGGTGCATCCTCGCCGGCTCGGCGTGACCTTGCTGAGCGCCCTGTGGCTTTGGGGCTGTGGCGGGGCCATGCGTCGACCGGTCGAGCCTCGTCGCGAGTATCCCGCCGGGGTGACCCAGTTGCGTTGGCGCACGGTCATCCACCCGCACGAGGTCAGCGACGTCCAGCCCGAGGAGTGCGCCACGCCGACCTTGGTCGACGGGCGCCTGGTCCTGGGTTCGCGAGCCGGCAAGGCGGTGGCGGTGGATCGCGACGAGGGCAAGGTCCTCTGGTCGGTGCCGATGTCCGGCGGGGTCGAGACTCACGCGGTCTACCACCCGGAGCGGGACCAGGTCTACCTGGGCAGCGACGACGGGGTGGTGTTCGCCGTGGCCCCGCAGGACGGGGCGGTTCGTTGGTCGTACAAGGGCAAGGGCGCGGTGGCCGACCACATCGAGACGGGAACGGATGCGGTCTACTTCGCCAGCGCGGCCAACCGGGTGGTGGCGTTGGATGCGGGCACCGGCGAGCGCCGCTGGCAGTACGAGCGCGAGCGGCCCGAGGGCTTCAGCATCCATGGACACGCGGGGCCTCGCCTGGGCGGGGATGTCCTTTACGCGGGATTCGACGACGGCTACCTGGTCGCCCTGGGGGCCAAGACCGGCGAGATGCGCTGGGCACGCTCCTTGGCCGCGGCTTCGGACCAGTACGTGGACGTGGACACCACCCCGGTCCTGGTCTCCGACATGCTGATCGCCGCGTCCTATTCCGGCGGGGTCTATGCCCTGCGCCCCAAGGATGGGGAGGTGGTGTGGCGCATGGGCGTGGAAGGCGTCTCCGGCTTGCGCCTGGGCGCGAACCGCTTCTACATTGCCTCCCCTCGTGATGGGCTGGCTGCGGTCGACTTGCAGGGGCACATCGAGTGGCGCCAGGGGTTTTCCCAGACCGGGGATCTGACCGCGCCCCAGGAGGCCGGCCCCTATCTGGTCTTCAGCGGCGGGCGCTCGGGCTTGTTCGTGGTCGACCGAAAGAACGGTCAGCTCCTGCAGAACTTCGATCCGGGGCGCGGTGCCTGCGCGGCTCCCCTGGTCGATGTCGAACGCCGCGAGCTCTACCTGCTGGTCAACAGCGGCACGCTCTACGCCATGTCGCTGGTGTGGTAGCGGAGGGCCCTGTCTAACTGGGCAGGGGTGCTTGCAGGTCGCTCAGCCTGCGCACCAGCTCCTTGATGCGTCGGCCACCGCCCGCGTCGCGCGCGCGCCACTCGATGCCAAAGACGTTCTCCGACCCCGAGCGGCCGATCCACGCCACCCGGCCGATGAAGGCCATGGGCACCTCGGCCCCTGGCGGGGCGATTTCCAGCACGACCTTCTCTTGCAGGGCCACGTTGGCCGTCGAGAGAACGAAGGCGCCGCCTCGGCCCACGTCGCGCAGGTTTCCGGTGAAGGGTTCCAGCTGGCCCACCGTGCGCCAGTAGATGGGCAGGTCGACGGGAATGCGCTCGTGCCGTCGCCGGCTGCGCGCCGTGGCCCCGGCGTTGGCCAGGCCCAGCAGGTACTCGCACTTGGCGCGCTCGCTGGGCAGGAATTCCACCCCGATGCCGGCGCGGATCTTGAGGATGTGGCGTCCCGGGCGGCGCCAAGCCACGCGCCCGTACACCACCATGGGCGGCTGACGGCGACCCAGGCGAACCTTGACCGCCACCATCTGGCCGACACCGATCTTGCGGCGGGTGGGACAGAACACGCCGCCATTGCCTCCCGATGGCTGATAGCCGGTCAGAAACTCACGAGTGTTCCTGATTTCCAGCTCAGGGAAGTTGGCCGCGCCCGAGGGGGCCGCCGCGGTATCATCCTTGAGAACCCTCATTGCTCTTGTTCTGCGGACGGGCATGCTACGCCTTTGTGGAGTTGATACACCTGCGAACCGAAGATTACGACTACCAACTTCCGTCCCGACTGATTGCCACGCAGCCGGCTCCTCGGCGGGACGAGTCGCGCCTGCTGATTCTTAGCCGAGACGTCGCCCAGCGCAAACATGCTCTTTTCGGAGACATCGGGCGCTTCCTGCGGCCGCGCTCGCTGATCGTGGTCAACGACACGCGCGTCATCCCCGCCCGCTTGACGGCCAAGAAGCCGACCGGCGGGCGCGTGGAGATCTTTCTGGTGGAACACGTGGGCGGGTCCGGGGCCGATGCGCCCACCTGGCACGAGGACTGGCGTGCGTTGGCGCGCAGCCTGGGACACACCCCGCCTGGGACGCGGCTACGCATCGGCGACGATTTGCAGGCGGAGATCCTGGCGCGCGGTTCGCGAGGCGAGGTCACCGTGCGCTTCTTCGGGTCGGGCAGGGCGGATCTGTTGTCGCGCATCGATGCGGTCGGCGCGATCCCCTTGCCTCCTTACATCGAGGCGGCGCGCAAGGAGCGAGGCGCCGAGGTGGTCACCGCCGAGGATCGGATTCGCTACCAGACCGTGTACGCGCGCGAGCCCGGCGCGGTGGCCGCTCCGACCGCGGGGCTGCACTTTACCGAGGAGCTGTTGACCCAGTTGCACGCCGAGGGTCACGAGGTGACTCGCATCACCCTGCACGTGGGTCCGGGGACTTTTCGTCCGGTCACCACCGAGGATCCGACACAACACCAGCTCGATCCCGAGCGCTATCACGTCGGCGAGGACGCGGCCGAGTGTCTGCGTCGCGCGCAGGCCCAGCAACGGCCCATCGTGGCGGTGGGCACGACGGTGGTGCGTACCTTGGAGACCATCGCGCACAAGGGTTCGGTGGCCGCGGGCAGTGGGGCGACCAGCCTCTATATCCTGCCGGGCGCGCCTTTCCGGCTGGTGACCGATCTGGTGACCAACTTCCACCTGCCGCGCTCCTCGCTGCTCATGCTGGTGTCGGCCTTCGCCGGGCGCGAGCCGGTGATGTCCGCGTACCGCGAAGCCGTCGAGAGAGAGTATCGCTTCTACAGCTACGGAGACGCCATGTTCATTCGCCCCGGCGAGTTGCCCCGATGAGTTCGGTCTTTACCCTGCAGGCCCGCTGTGGTCACGCCCGCGCCGGCCTGTTGCGCACCCATCATGGTGTGGTCGAGACGCCGGTGTTCATGCCGGTGGGCACGCAGGCCACCGTCAAGTCGCTGGCCTCGGGCGATCTCGAGACCCTGAACGCGCCCATCATCCTGGCCAACACCTATCACCTGGCCATGCGTCCGGGCGCCGCCTTGGTGCGCTCGCTGGGCGGCCTGCACAGTTTCATGTCGTGGCCGCGCGCCATCCTCACCGACTCGGGTGGGTTCCAAGTGTTCAGCCACGGATCGCGTGTGAACCAGCGGGCTTTGCCCGGTGGTTCACAACGCGGGAGATTGAAAGAACCCTCTCAGGGTTCCTTTTCGAACGTCCGCCGCAAGATCGACGATGATGGCGTGACCTTTCAATCGCACGTGGATGGCAGCCGTCAGCGCCTGACCCCCGAATCGGCCATGGCCATCCAGGCCGACCTGGGCAGCGACATCGCCATGGCCTTCGACGAGTGCCCGCCATCGGACGCGCCCGTGGCGGAACTGCGCCGAGCCATGCGGCGGACCACGGCTTGGGCCAAACGCTGCGTGGACACCCAGCCGGCGCCTGGGCAACTGCGCTTCGGCATCGTGCAAGGAGCGATCGATCTGGAATTGCGCCGCGAGCACCTGGCGGAGATCGCGCCCTTGCCCTTCGACGGCATGGCTCTGGGCGGGCTGAGCGTGGGCGAGCCCCCCGCCACCATGCACGCGGTGGTGCGGGAGATCGCCCCGCTCATGCCCGAGGATCGACCACGCTACCTGATGGGCGTGGGCACACCCACCGATTTGTTGGTGGCCATCGCCGCGGGCATCGACATGTTCGATTGCGTGATGCCGACGCGCTCGGCCCGCAACGGCCGTCTCTTCGTGCGCGGTGGACACATCAACATCGCCAACGCGATCCATGGCAAGGACCCCGCGCCGGTGGAGGAAGGCTGCGCGTGCGAGGCCTGTCGGCGCTACAGCCGCGCCTACCTGGCCCACCTGTTCCGCGTGAAGGAGATTCTCTACTACCGGCTCGCGACCTTGCACAACCTGCACCACTATCTCACCCTGGTGCGCGGAGCTCGCCAGGCCATCATCGAAGACAGGCTGCCCGCTTATCTGGCGGAACGAGGCGTGGCGGGGTAGCGCGCTCCGAAGCTTGGCGCTCGCGCGAAAATCTGCTAGCGCTGTGCCATGGCCAAGCGCGTGGGCGTGGTTCTTTCCGGCTGCGGCTCAGAGGACGGATCTGAGATTCGCGAAGCTGTCTTGACCCTTCTGTCGCTCGAACGAGGAGGGGCCGAACCGATCTGTCTTGCCCCGCAGGACCGCACCCAAGCGCGGGTCGTGGATCATCTGACGGGCACCCCCCAGGCCGGCGCCAGCCCGCGGCCGGTCATGTGCGAGGCGGCGCGCATCGCGCGAGGGCGGATTCGCGATATCGCCAGCGTACGCGACAACGAGCTGGACGCGTTGATCTTCCCCGGCGGTTTCGGGGTGGCGACCATCTTGTCCAACTACGCCGACAAGGGCGTGGTGTGCGACGTGCATCCCGAGGTCGAGCGCTTGCTGCGTGCCATGTTGGCCCGGCGTCGGCCCATGGGCTTCATCTGCATCGCGCCCATCCTGGCCGCGCGTGTCCTGGGCCCCGCCGCCGGCGTGCGCGTGACCCTGGGACCGCGCGGCTGCGAGCCCGCCAAGCATGCCGCCGTGATGGGGGCCGATGTGCGGCCCTGTCCGGTGCGCGACATCCTGGTCGACGAGAAGACGCGTGTGGTGAGCACGCCCGCGTATATGCACGATGATGCCCGGCTCACCGACGGCGCCGTGGCCATCGACAAGGCCGTGCGCGCCCTCTTGTCCCTGGCCCGGGACCGACGTCCGCTGCCTCAGCCCGGTCCGCAAGCTCGACCTGCGCAAAGCCAACCCGCCAGCCCCGCGCCCCAGCCCAGGTCTGAAGGCCCCATCGTGCGCAAGCGGACAGGGTAGCCGGCTATTTCTCGTCGAGGCGGCGGTTCTTCTTAATCTGGTCGAGGGCCTTCTGGTACTCCACCTCCCAGGTGGCGGTGCCTTCTTCCAGATTCTTGATGCGGCGACGAACCTCGGCATCAACATCGTCGTCGACCGTCATGTGCTTCTTGAGGATGTCGACCATCTTCTTGCGCAGGACGCTGTCCTCCGCGAAGATCTCCTCCACGTGCATCGACTGCATGAATGACTCGATCATCTGCGTGGTCATCCACTCCAGCCCGTCGTCGCCCAGGCCAAAGCTCTTCTCCTTGGCCAGGGAGCGCTTGATCTTGCCGAACTGCTCGTAGGGTAGGTTGCGCTTCTGCAGCAGATCCTTGGCCTTGTCGGTGATTTCCCGCTCCAGGCGAAGGTACTCTTTCAAGACCGCCTGCACATCAAGCTCGGCCTCGGCCCTGTCCTTGACCGAGATATCCTCGTCGTCCAGCAATGCCTTGATGATTTCGGCTGCGATGACGGGAACTTTTCCTGCGTAGAGGCGCATAGCCTGCGGCTTCTAACGGAGCCATGGGGGCTCCGTCAAGGAATCCAGTTATCTCTTTCCTACATTCTCAAGCTTGACAGGCGAGTTCTGACAAGCAAGATCGCGCCTCGTCCGTTGCGCTGGTCCAAAGCCGGTGCGGCGGGCGAGGCAGACAAACGGCGGGTTAGCTCAGCTGGTTAGAGCAGGCGTTTCATACGCGCCGGGTCCTCGGTTCGAGTCCGAGACCCGCCACAATTAGGGGTTCCGGGAGGGTCCGGGGGCGTCCGAGGCCCCCGCGAGAACTGCGAAAATCCCGGTGATTTTGGTCCATGTTCGTCCGGGTGCGTCCATTGCCAGCCGGGTCGAGTTGGGGGTATCGTTGGGGGTATCCCAACACCCTGGGGGTATCGGTTCCGTTTGGGAACCGAACCCGCAACCCGAAGGAGGCGCGTCGTGCTGACAGACACCGCGGTCAAGAAGGCCAAGGCGAAGGCAAAGGCCTTCAAGCTCTACGACACCGGCGGGATGTTCTTGCTCGTCACGCCCACCGGAGCGCGATTGTGGCGCCTGAAATTTCGCTTCGCCGGCAAAGAGAAGTTGCTCGCACTGGGGCAGTATCCAGAGGTCACTCTTGCCGACGCCAGGGCGAAGCGAGACGAGGCACGCAAGCTGCTGCGCGATGGCGTCGACCCGAGTATCCAGCGCAAGCTGGACAAGGTGGCGCAGGTCAACGCGGCCACCAACACCCTGGAAGCCATCGGCCGCGAATGGCTCGACAAGTTCGCGGCCAACTGGGCTCCCTCCCATGTCCGGGCTGTCAAGCTGCGTCTAAAGAACCACGTATTCCCCTGGCTGGGGTCCCGTGGGATCTCCGAGATCACGCCGCCCGAGATCCTGGCCGTGCTTCGCCGCATCGAAAGCCGGGGCACCATTGAAACGGCGCATCGGGTGCGCACCCACCTGGGCATGATCTTCCGCTTCGCCATCAGCACCGGCCGCGCCGAACGTGACCCCACGGCCGACCTGCGCGGGGCCATCCCGGCCTCCAAGCCCAAGCACATGGCCGCGGTGACCGATCCCAAGCAACTGGGCGGCCTGCTGCGGGCCATCAGCACCTACAACGAAGGCACGCCGGTGGTGGGCGCCGCCCTCAGGCTGCTGCCCATGCTGTTCGTCAGGCCTGGCGAGCTACGTAGCGCCCTGTGGGCGGACATCGACCTAGCCAAGGCCGAATGGCGCTTCACCACCAGCAAGACCGGCCAGCCCCATATCGTGCCCCTGCCCAAGCAGGCCGTGGCCGTGTTGAAAGACCTTCAGCCCCTGACCGGCCGCGGGCCCTATGTGTTCCCCAGCGCACGCGCCAACACGCGCCCCATGAGCGACGCGGCCGTGAACGCGGCCATGCGCCGCCTGGGCATCGACGGCAACACGGCCAGCGGCCATGGCTTCAGGGCCACCGCCAGAACGCTGCTGGACGAGGTGTTGGGTTTCCGGGTTGACCTGATAGAGGCGCAGCTTGCCCACGCTGTTCGCGACCCCAACGGCCGCGCCTACAACCGCACCAGCTTCCTGGCCGACCGCAAGGCCATGATGCAGCGGTGGGCGGACTACCTCGATACCCTGGCCGCGGACGTGGCGGTGATACCGTTCAAGCGCGCCGACGGTTCCGCGGCGTAGTCACCTGTACACCTCCCGACGGTGCCCGATCTTGACCACGAGAACCACCAGACGGCCATCTTCGATGATGTAGAGGACGCGGTAGTCACCGACGCGGATACGCCAAGCGTCTGCCTCGCCTTGCAGTTTGGTGACCCCTGCCGGTCTTGGGTTCTCGCCAAGGGCCTCGATTTTGGCCATGACCCTACGCTGAACTGGCTTGTCCAGCGCCGTGAGATCCCGCTCAGCACTGGGGGAAAACAGAACGGAGTAGTGCACGACCTATAGACCGAGTCGCTTTTTTACCTTGGCCAAGGGGATGGGACGCTTGCCCTCGGCCTTCATGTCGGCCAGGGCCTTGCGCGCATCTTCGGCGTCTGTTCGGTCCTCCATGGCTTCCAACCAAGCCAGATCCTCGGCTGGGACCACCGCGGCCAGTGTGCGGCCGTATCGGGTCAGGGCCACACGCTCCTTCGCGTAGGATGCCCGATTGACGACGTCCGAGAACTGCTTGCGCGCTACGGCTGTGGAAACCTTGGTCATGATCGCCTCACCTCAAAGGTAGCAAGCTTGCCCAAGTTGTACAACTTGGCAATAAGCGGCCTCGTGCTCATCACCGGCAAGGACAAGCCGTTTCAAACCGTGTTGTCCGCGGTCGACTACGCCGAAGTGCGAGCCCTGGGCGACGAATACCGGCGGCGAGTTCCCCGAAGCGTTATGCCCTGAGTCTCAGGCCGCCTTGCGATGCTTCCCGGTGCGGTGCTGCGCAGGAACGAGAGCCAGATCGTAGCCGAGCGAACGAGCAATACTCAGGATCGTGGCCAGCGTCGGGTTGGGGGACTTCATGGTGAGGAGGCGCCGGACAGCTTCGGGCCGCGTTCCCGTGCGTCTCGCCAGCTCAGCCTTGGATACCTCCGCGCTCTCCCGCAACGCCTCCAGGGACCGCATGAAGGCATCGACGGAATCGATCCCGGCCCGCGCCTCCGCATAGGACGCGGCGAACTTGCGATCCTTCATCCGCTCCGAGAAATAGCGGTCAAACCCGCCTCCGGCTGGCTTCCTCTTCATGTGCGAGAGTGTGACATATACGTTACGCTGGTTCAAGAACAGGGATTCGGTTGGCCGCCTCGACACCCTGGCCGCGGACGTGGCGGTGATACCGTTCAAGCGCGCCGGTGGTTCGGCCGCGTAGCCCTTGCGGGGCGGTTCACCTCCTCGGCTTTGCTGGCCAGGTTTTGGCTCTGGGCGAGGTGCCTTGCGGCAATCGCTCAACGCGCGCGCGGCACGTCCCGTTTAGCGGGGTTGGCGAGCCCCGCTGCCCGTCCTCAAGACTGCCCCCGTTCGGCCAGCCGCTCTGCGACCCACGCCAGCACCTCGGACTCAGCCCATGCGGCCGTCCTGCCCAGGTGGCACGGCCGCGGGAAATTCCCATTTTTCACGCGCTCATAGATCGCGCTCTTGCCCAACGTGGTGATTGCTTTCACCTCAGGCAGGCGCATGAGGCGCAGGGGGGCACCGCCTGATAGGTCGGGCTTCATCTTCGCCCCCTACGCTGTGAAGCCGGCAGGCGCCGCTCTACCGGCGGCCTGCGGCCCGGCGGAACAATCGTCTTGGGGAGGGTTACGATTTCTTGGAAGCCTTCGGGAAGGTCGGCATTCCTTGTCGCCACCGGCGTGACGAGGTCCCGTTTTCACCAGGATCACCGGGGACCGG
>CAZHUY010000142.1:0-15742 GCA_964535465.1 uncultured Myxococcales bacterium | reverse complement strand
TACTCTTCCCCGGTCCAAACCGCGGAGCCGTAGAGGTGCGCGCCGGGCATGGCCTAGTCAGTGACATCTATCCAGGCCTCGCTCGCGAAGTCGAATATCTTTCCTTCGCGGCAACCGAAAGCACACGATCCTCCAATGGCGGGCCCCGTCGCCCCACCCCACACGAGCAGCCCATGGTCACTACACGCGACAGTCGCGAACATCCTGGGATAGGGCACCCAAACGTTTCATGGCAAGCTTCAGTTGAGTTGCTGAACAGGCGCCCCATGGCATTTCTTTTTGCGCAGCACAAGAAGGCGCTGCGTCCTGCTTCCCACGCCCAACGGGCTCATGGAATTGGGAGAGATGCTGACGTCCCAGGGGCGACGCCGGAGCTGACCTCAATCCTCCGGCAAATCCGAAAACGCGCTTTCCACCGCGTCTTGTTCCGCGTCGTCGGGTTCCGCGGGCGCGGGCGTGGTGGGCGCCTTCTCGGATGGAGCGGACAGGTGTTGGTGGACGGAGTCGGCGGCGGCGCGAGACATGCCGGGAACTTGCAGCAGCTCCTCGGGCGTGGCTTCGCGGATCTTGCGTAGGCTGCCGAAGTGGCGCAGCAGGGCCCGCTGGCGGGTGGGGCCGATACCGGGGATCTGCGACAGCGACGAGCTGAGGGTGCGCTTGCGGCGCTGGCTGCGGTGGAAGGTCACGGCGAAGCGGTGGGCCTCGTCGCGCAGGCGCTGCAGGACGAACATCTCGGCGCTGTTGGGTCGAATCGGGATGGCGTCCTTGGCTTGCGGCAGGAACACGCGGTCGGGATTCTTGCTCGACGACTCCGCGGGTTTGCCCTTGGCGGGGCGGCTGCATTTCGCGGGCGTGGTCTCGCTGTCGGCTTGCGTGGGCGCCGCTTCTTGGCTGGGCTGCGCAGCAGCAGGCAACTCCGCTGACACATTGTCTGGCGAAGCTGTGCCCTCGGGAGCGGGGGTGTCCAACGGTAGTGACGCGGCGGCCTCGCGCTCCTTGGCCAACGCGATGATGGGCAGGCCCACGCCCGGCCGCACGTCCACGCCCGCGTCGCGGGCCGCGGCCAGGGCCACGCCAAGCTGGCCCTTGCCCCCGTCCACGACCAGCAGATCGGGCAGGCGCCAACTGTCGTCGCTGGGCTCGCCCGACTTGCCGCTCTCGACGGCGCGGCGGAACCGGCGTGACAACACCTCGTACATGCAGGCGAAGTCATCGGGGCTGGTGGCGGTGCGGATCTTGTACGTGCGGTAGCGCGACTTTTCCGGCTGGCCCTCGACGAACACCACCATCGAGGCCACCGTCTCCGAGCCCTGAATGTGCGAGATGTCGTAGCACTCGATGACCTTGGGATAGCGAGGCAGCGACAGACGGCGCTGCAGCCGGCCCAGGGTGGCCTGCGCGTCTTGCTCGCGGTCGCGGCGACTGACGAAGTTGGCGGCGGCGTTCTTGTGCGCCAGCTCGATCAACTGGTGGCGCGGCCCGCGCGCCGGCACCAACACCTGCACCTTCTTGCCCCGCTTCTCGCCCAGCCACTCGGCTTTCAGATCGGCGTCGGCGATGGCGAAGGGCAGCAGCACCTCGTCGGGCGGCACGGGCGCCAGGTCGTAATACAGCCCCAGGAAGCTCGACAGGACCTCGGCGTCGGGGAATTCCTGCCGGGTGAACGAGAAGGCGCGGCTGCCCACCATCTTGCCCTGGCGCACCGTCATCACCACGATCTCCAGGGCCATGCCCTCGCGCTGGTAACCGATGACGTCCTGATCGACGGCGTCCGCGCTCACCATGTGCTGCGACTCCAGCACGCTCTCCAGGGCGCGGATCTGATCGCGCAGCAGGCCGGCCCGCTCGAAGTGCGTCTGTTGGGCGGCCTCGCGCATGCGCTGGCGCAGCCCGGTCAGCAGCTCGTCGTTCTTGCCCTCCAGGAACAGGCGCACGTCGCGCACCTGCTCGGCGTACTCCTCGCGCGAGACCGGCAGACAGCACGGCCCCAGGCAACGGTTGATCTGGCACTGCAGACACGGCCGGCTGCGGTGGTGCAGGACGTGGTCGGTGCAGGTGCGCAGGCGAAACTGGCGATTGACCACACGCAGGGCCTCGCGACAAGCCGTGGCCGAGTGGTAGGGGCCGAAGTACCAGGCTCCGTCGTCGGCCATGCGCCGCACCACCTCCAGGCGCGGCCATTCGCCTTTGGGATCCAGGCGCAGCGACAGGAAGTTCTTGTCGTCGGTCAGCTTCACGTTGAAGCGCGGCTGGTGACGCTTGACCAGGGTGTTCTCGAGCAGCAGCGCCTCTTTCTCGTTGCGTGTCACCACCGTCTCGATGGTGGCCACCACGCCCTCCAGCAAGGGCACGAAGTCACGTGTGTCACCGGTGGCCGGCTGGAAATACTGGCGCACCCGGTTGCGCAGGTTGGCCGCCTTGCCGATGTACAGCATCTTGCCCCTGCGGTCCTTCATCAGGTACACGCCGGGGTCGCTGGGCAGGCGCTCCAGGATCTCCGCCAGGGGCTTTCGCTCCGGCGCGATCTCGGCGTCGCGCAGTTGGTTGGGCTGGCCGCCCTGTTCGTCACCCTCGGACATCAGGGGACAAGCATATACCGTGGTCAGTTGCAGTTCCCGCCGGCTGGGCTAACTTCGTCGCATGCAGAAACCCACGCGACGTTCCGTGCTGGCGTTGATGGGGATGTCGGCTCTCGCCGTCGGCTCCCGTCGTGCGTTGGCGAAGCCACGGCCTGTGGTCTACCTGACCTGGTACGGGCAGTCGTGCTTTCTGCTGGAGAGCGCCGGGGGCGGCCGGGTGGTGATGGATCCCCTGCAAACCAACGTGGGCTATCTGCCCCCCGCCGACCTGCGCGCCGACGCCGTCACCCTCAGCCACGATCACCCGGACCACAACAACCTGGGCCTGGTGCACGGCAAGCCCAAAATCCTCCGCGGTCTCACCCCCGACAAGAAGGGCTGGATGAAGATCAACGAGAAGGTCAAGGACATCACCATCCGCTCGGTGGGCGTGTACCACGACAGCAAACAAGGCGCGGAGATCGGGCTCAACACCGTGTTCGTGTTCGAGACGGGCGGAGTGCGCCTGGCCCACCTTGGCGACCTGGGCCATGTGCTGACCGACCAGCAAGCCTCCGCCATCGGCTCGGTCGACGTGGTGCTGGTGCCGGTGGGGGGGGTGTGGACCATCGACGCCCGCGGCGCCACCGAGGTGGTCGATCAGATACGCCCCCGGCTGGCCGCGGTGCCCATGCACTACCGCACCGAGGTCTGCACCATCAAAGAGTTGGCCACGGTCGACGGCTTTCTGGCCGGCCGTACCCACGTGCGCCGCGAGACCGCGCCCCGCATGGCCATCACCGGCATGCGCGTCCGCCCCGCCGCCGAGACCGTAATCCTACGCTGGCAATAATATCCCCATGCCATAATGCCGGGCATGCAGCGTTCGCTCTCCCGCTCCCGCCTGTGGCTGGTGTTGGCCGCCGTGGTGGCCGCGTTCGTCGGCGGCATGGTGGCCAGCCGCCCCGGCATGGCCGGTCGCTTCGACCCGTACCACAAGCTGGGCGTGTTCACCAAGGTCCTGTCGTACATCGAAAACAACTACGTCGAGGACGTGCCCGAGACCGATCTGATGTACGGAGCCGCGCGCGGGCTGACCGATGCCCTGGATCCGCACTCGCGCTTCATGGATCCCGAAGAATACGATCGTCTGAAGAAAGAGACCGAGGGCAACGCGGAGATCACCGGCATCGGCGTCGATCTGGAAAAGCGGCGACGCGGCTTCGTGGTGGTCTCGCCCATCGAGGGCTCGCCCGCGTATCGCGCCGGCATCGAGCCCGGTGACGTCATCGAGCGCATCGACGGGGTGGACGCCACGTCGATGGACTGGAGCGATGCCATCACGCGCATCCAAGGCCCGGTCGGCAGCGAGGTGGTGCTGGCCATCAACCGCCGTGGCCGCGTGCTGACCTTCCGCATCCGCCGCGACAAGATCGAGGTCAAGGCCGTCGAGTCGCGCATGCTCGACGAGGGCTACGGCTACATCAAGATTCGCGTCTTCTCGGCCATCACCGAAAGCAAGGTGCTCGAGGGCCTGCAGGATATCCAGGCGCGCAGCGCCTCGGTCGGCGCAATCAAGGGTCTGATCCTCGATATGCGCCACAACCCGGGTGGCCTGCTGGATCAGGGGGTCAAAGTAGCCGACCATTTCCTGGCCGAAGGCCTGATCGTGCGCACGGTGGGCAAGGGTGGCAAGGAGATGGACCGGCAGATGGCCCACGCGCGCGGTAGCTGGCTGTCGTTCCCCATGGTCGTGTTGGTGGACGGCGCCACGGCCTCGGCAGCCGAAATCGTGGCCGGCGCCCTGCAAGACCATCAACGCGCGGTCATCATGGGGACGCAGACCTTTGGCAAGGGCTCGGTGCAAACCGTGATGACCATCGACGGCTGCGGCTCCAAACCCTGCGGCCTGAAGCTGACCGTGTCCCGCTACTACACCCCCAGCGGGCGTTCCATCCAGAGCCAAGGGATCACCCCCAACGTGGTGGTCGAGGCCTCGGCCCCGGCCACCGACAGCGGCGACGCCGAGATCGTGCGCGAGCGCAACATGGATCGCCATCTCCGCAACGAGCAGGGGGAGAAGCCGACCGAACGCAAGCGCCTATCGGACTACCAACTGCAGGTAGCCCTGGACTACCTGCGATCGTGGTCGGTTTTCTCGAAGCAGGCCGCCAAACACCGCTAGAGACCGCGCAAGGAGGTCGACGTTCGGCCGAGAGGCCAGCCAACCCTGGCGATGGCCCGGCCACCCCTCCACCCCGGCCGTTCGCGTATTGTCACCTCTCCCTGGGACCCATCCTGGCCGGCCAAAATCCTGGGTCCCTTCCGCGGACAATTTTGGTAGAAGGAGCCATCCTTTGCGCGCGCGTCGCGCCGTTTCACTCAACAAGGAGCGCTCGATGATCTCTTGTCCAAAGTGCGGGCAGCAGAATCTTCCCAATTCCACCACTTGTTCCCGATGTGGCGCCCCGCTGGCCATGGCCGCGGCTCCGGTTGGAATGCCGGCTTCCGACGGCGCTGACGATTACGCGCGCCAGATGGCCGCGCGCGAGGCCATCCGCAAGCGCAACCGCAACATCGGCTTGGCGGTGGCCGCGGTGGTCGTGGCCGTGCTGGGCTATCTGCAGGTCAAGGAGCGCGGGCGTAAGGCCGCCGCGCAAGAGAAGTTGAACTTCATGGAGAAGTTCGTCGAGCTGGAGAAGCGCGAGACCGGCTCGTTCTGGAACTGCGTCATGGCCAGCGAAGTGGACGTGGGCATGTTCCAGAAGGCCGAGCAGTTCCAGCAGAGGATCGAATCGGCCTACTTCACGCAACAGAAGACCTTCTCGGATTACCTCATCACGGAGTGCGTGCCCAAGATCGAGCGGGCCCGCCAGGCCTTCGGCGGCGTACGTGACCTGCCGGAAGAGTTCGCCGGCCCCATCGACAACTACCGCCAAACCCTGCCCAAGCTGCAGGCCGGCGTGGAAGAGTACTCGGAAAAGCTGAAGAACCGCGGCACCGTGAAGGACGTGGACCAGCTCATCCAGGAGACCGGCAACGCCTGGCACTCGACCCCTGACCCGAATGCCGAGGCCGCGGCCTTCGAGAAGTTCCTGTACTGCGCCGTTCCGGGACTGGCCAAGATGAAGGACGCTCAGGCGCTGCTCGAGTTCCTGGCCGACCAGTGCTTCAAGAAGGACCCCGTGGCCTTCATGGACAAGGTCCGCGCCGATTGTGGCGGCCTGCTCAACGTCGCCGACAAGGAAGCCGCCGTGAGCATCAAGACCGTCCCGACCTGGAAGGCTTCGCGCACCAAGTTCTACGAGGACGATGCCCGCCAGTTGTCGGCCTGGGAAAGCTGCGGCAAGCGCTCGCGCAAGGGCAAGAAGAAGGAGGACATGGAATCCCTCCTCTTTGCCGTGAACGAGTACATGGGGGCGCGCGCCAAGGTGGCGGAAGCTGCCCGCGCCATTCAAGAAGCCGCCAAGTAGGCGATCGTCGTTTCGATTGCACAAGGGCGATCCTCCGACCGAGCGGTCGGGGCATCGCCCTTGGCTTTTTTAGAGCAGGCGAATGTCCACGCCGCGCATACCGGCGCGACGCGCGGCCTCGAGCCCCAAGTCGGTATCCTCGTAGACGATGCACTCGGCAGGCGGTGCGCCCAGACGGCGGGCCGCCTCGAGGAAGACGTCGGGCTCGGGCTTGTGGCGCGTGGTGTCCTCGGCCGTCACCACCACCTCGAACCAGTCCAGCACGCCTATCTTGGCCAGGGTCATCTCAACCATGCGCCGCGTGCCGCCCGAGGCTACGGCCATGGGTTGCCGACCGCGTCCCTGGCGCGCGATCTCGACCACCTTCTCGATAGGGCGGATCTCGGCCATCTTGCGCACGAACGCCTCGGACTTGGCCCGCACCATGGCGTCCACGTCCAAGGGTTTGCCTGCCTGGTTGGCCAAGAAGACCACGATCTTGTCGGTGGGCATGCCGCCCATGGCGTAGAAGCGATCCAAGGGAAAGGTCATCCCCATGGGCTCGAGGATTTCCTGCCAGGCCTGGTAATGCGCCGGCATGGTGTCGGCCAAGGTTCCGTCACAATCGAAGATGAGCGCGGGATTCACGCACCTGTCTCTAGCACCTTGGGTTCGGAGGCGAGGGGAGAATTCGGCGCCCAATTAACGCAAGCTCTTGCCGCACCTGACCGTCATTTTTCCGGCGGAGCGATGCATTCCCCGCTGGATCGTTGCCAGACCGTTTCAGATATACTCGACGCCCCGTGTGCAACATCACGACTCTCGTCTCTCGCCCGGTACGAGGGAGACCCCTCTCGAAGACCCACGCGAGTTTGCGCACGAACCCAGGTCAGGAGGCAACCGGATGACCCGTGCCGATTTGATCGAGTGCCTTGCAGAGCAGAGGCAGATCAGCAAGAAGACCGCCACGCTAATCGTCGAGGAGATCTTCGACGGCATGGTGCGAGCTCTACGCCAGGGCGAGCGCATCGAGCTGCGCGGCTTCGGCACCTTCGAAGTGCGACAGTATCAAACCTTCTTGGGGCGGAATCCGCGCACCGGCGAGCCGTTTGAGATCCAGGCGCGACGCCTGGCCTGCTTCAGGGTCAGCAGGGACATGAGCCATCGTTTGAACCGCCAGCAAGAGCCCGGCATCCACTTGGTCCACGCGGGGCCGGGCAGGCCGAAAAAGAAATCCACGAGCATCACAGGGGTTTGGGAGGCGTACCAAGACCAAGAAGTCCCGGACACGGACGAAATCACGCGCAAGATGGGTTGATTCCATCCCGCATAGACCACAGGAGCGCACGGCCGTGAGAAGCACCTTCGGTTTCCAACCGTCACCCTCGAACCTCAAAATCAACATCGGCAGGGTTTGGTTGCTGGGCGTTCTGGTCTCCTCCGGATGGGCAGGTTGCTCGGCCAACACCGACGGTATCGTCAGCCCTTCCACATCCAGAGACGGTCAGGCCAGTGGGGCCGGTGGGGGCGCCGGTCAGTCCGGTGGCCTCCTGGACGCAGCGCCGGGCGGCTCTCCCTCCTTGGACGCGGCGAACTTGGTGGCCCTCGACGGCGCGTCCGGCGGCTCGCTCGCGCCACGCAGTTCCTCCAGCACCGCGCTTCGCGATGCCGGGAGCAACTTCCGGCTGGACGCCTCGGGCGGGGATATGCGGGGAACGACCGGCACGGGCGGTGTGGACGGCCAAGGCACGACGACAGCGACCCCGGATGCCGGCGCTCCGCCCAGCGATGCGCCCGTGGCCGGCAGCAAGGACAGCGGCGGCGTGACCGGCGTCAAGAGCAGCGGCGGCGGCCCCAAGGGAGGGATGGACGGCGGTCTCAGCAACGCGGGCGGGGCGCCAGGTGGCGCCAAGGGCGACGCGAAGGACGGAACCCTCAGTCACACGCCCGATGCCGGGATCGATGTGGCCAGCCTACCGGACACCCTCGTCTCCTTGGACACGAGAGAGCCCGATGCGGTCGCAGACGCCTCCCCATGGCAGCTGGTGTGGTCGGACGAGTTCGACCGCGCCCAGAACGCCGGAGTCGATTCGAGCAAGTGGACCGTTCTGGAATGGGAAGCAGGACGGGTCAACAACGAGAAACAGCGGTACGTCGACAGCCTCGAGAACATCTTCTTCGACCAGAACAAGTACCTGGTGCTGCGCGGCCTACGCGAACCGGACGACACGTACACATCGGCGCGCATCGAGAGCAAATTCAAATTCAAGTTTGGCCGCATCGAGGTCCGCGCCAAGCTGCCTGCCGGCCAAGGATCGTTCCCCGGCATCATCATGATGGGCACCAATGGCGGCTGGCCCGACTGTGGTGAGCTCGCGCTCATGGAACAACACGAGGACAAGAAGGTGGTCTATTGCTCCACCTACTCCGGCTCGCAAAGCGACATCCAGAAGGAGTTCGCCTTTCCCAGCGCGACCAGCGCTTCCACCGAATTCCACACCTATGCCGCCGAATGGTACGCGGATCGCGTGGTGTTCTTCGTGGACGACACGGAAGTGGGTCGCAAGAGTAACAGCGACACCTCACCGTTTACCAACGACAACAACGACTTCACCATCACCCTGGACGTCGCGCTGGGGGGTGACATGGGCGGCGCCATCGACAATGAAGCGTTCCCCATGGACATGGTCGTGGACTACGTCCGCGTCTACGACTCTCCCTAGATCTCGCGGCCTGCCCGTGCGGAGCACCCGCGCTGGCGGCCTGGCCTTGGCCGAACCTGTCAGGCGGGCTTGATGTTGTGGTTGACCCGGAACAGGTTGCCTGGGTCCACCTGGCGTTTGGTCTGCGCCAGGTGCTCGTAGTTGTCGCGGTAGGCGGCCCGCACAGGGCCGTCGCCCTCGTCCATGATCATGTTGATGTAGCTACCGCCCGCCGAAAACGTGTGCAGGTCAGACCAGTAGTCCTTGGCCCATTGGACCAGACGCGGGTTGTTCGCCGGGTCGGGGTCGACGCCCACGATGACTTGGGCGAAGTTGGCCTCGCGAAAGCTGAAGGCCGTGTCCGACTTCCCCACGCGTTGGGCGGCGCCGTTGATGGGATAAAGGTGCGCGGTGGAGAGCGGCGTGGGCAGCTGGGCCGCGTGCTTGAGTTGCATGTCAATGGCACGACCGTCGAGCTGCTTGAAGAAGTCCGCCCTCCAGTACCACTGCAACCCCGGTGGGTAGAGGCCATCGAACATGCTCTGCAAAGTTGGATAGGGGACGGGACCCGCGAAGTCCATGAGGGGCGGGCCGAAGGCGCGGATGGGTTTGAAGGTCGTCTCGACCTTGCCCAAGTCGCCGGTGTAGCACCACATGACGATGCACATCTTCTTCAGGTGATGTTCCTTGGGGAACATGGGCACAGGCGGAACGGTGACGAAACCGAACCAGCCGTTCAGGTCATCGGGCGCATTCAGGATCAAGTCGCGCCAGAAACGCAGCAACTCCTTGCCGCTGTCCAACGGCCAGAACATGGGACCGCCATAGACCGTCGAGACCGGGTGAGCCTGGAACAGAAAGGAGGTGACCACCCCGAAATTGCCGCCGCCCCCGCGCACCGCCCAGAAGAGATCCGGGTTCTCGTCTGCGCTGGCCGTGACCAGCCGACCATCGGCCAAAACCATGTCCACGGCCAGCAGGCTGTCGATGGTCAGGCCGTACTTGCGGCTCAGGTAACCGATGCCTCCACCCAGGGTCAACCCGCCCACGCCCGTGGTGGAGATCATGCCGCTCGGCACGGCCAGCCCGAAAGGATGGGTCGCGTGGTCGACATCGCCCCAGACGCAGCCACCCTCGACCCTGACCGTTCCTTGCTTGGGATCCACGCGAATCCCGCGCATGCGTGACAGGTCCACCACGACGCCCCCATTGCAGACTCCCAAACCCGGGCCGTTGTGTCCACCCCCGCGCACCGCCAGCAGATGACCGCCCTCTCGCGCCAGCGCCACCGCCGCGATCACATCCGCCACGTCTGCGCACCTGGCGATGAGGCCGGGCCGCCGATCGATCATCCCGTTGTAGACTCTGCGCGCCGCTTCGTACCCGCCATCCCCCGGCAGAATCAACTCTCCCCGGAAGCTGGCGCGCAGATCCTTCACCCCAATCTCCGTCAAGACGCCACCCTCGCCAACCATGCCCACTCGGATGCGCGGGTGGCTGTCCGAGTGGCGCTCTTTCCCCGGTCTCGTCCCGTTTGCCTATTGTTTTGGCGGTTGTGGCTTCAGCTTGTCGAAGCTGCGCAACAGGTCCTGGCAGCTCTGTTCGCACGTACGACACGCCGCCGCGCACACCTTGCAGTGTTCGTGTTGACCCGAGTGCTTGTCGCACTCCTCGGCGCACTTGCGACACGCAAGCTCGCACAGCGCGACCGTCGCGCGCAGCAGTTCCAGGTCAGGCTGGTACTGTCGACTCAACACATCGCCCGTGCTGAGGCAGATTTCGGCGCAGTCCTGGTTCAGTCGGATACACCGACCGAGCATCTTCACTTTTTCTTCGCCAAGACAGGCATCGGCGCAGGCCGTACAGGCCTGGGCGCAGTCGAAGCAAGCATCGATGCAGGCCGGCAGTTGGTCACCTTGGACCAACGGCCCCTTGGGCGTCGTACGCAACATCTCGCTCACACTCGTGTGCATCATCTTCCCCCTCCTTCGTAGCGAAGGTGCCCAAGCGCCACGGAGACATTGTGGGCTGACAATGCCGGAGAGGCACGCCGCTGACGTCCCCGACCAAGCCCCGATAAAGATGGACCCACTCAGCCTGCGACTTGCTTCCCCGATGCGCCGTCCATTTTCTCCCGCTGCACCGCCAGCGCCGTCACCGTCTTCATCGTGCTGACCACCATGAAGGCCACGCCCATCACCAGCGTTGACGTGAACAGCGCGAACATGCCCCACTGTGCATGCACGGTCACGGCGCCAAGATCGAAGTACGGGCGCAGGTATTCCTGGCGCACGAAATCGCGCAGCACCACCCAGGCGGCGGTCGCGCCCAATTGGCTGGCCCCGGCCAACAAGGGAAGAACCAGACCAACGCGTTTGCCCGAAACCGAGGCCAGCGCCAGCGCCGCGACACCCAGCACCCCGCCCAGCACCGCCAACATGGTCAGCACCCCGCCGCTGGTCAAGACCGCGCGCACGTTCTCGGGCAAGGTCACCGCCATGCCGATGACCGCCACAACCTCGACCACCGCGGCCACCAGCATCGCCCGCACCCCCGATCGATGCGCCGTCGCCGCCAAGTCCGGCTTACCCCAGCGACGCAGCAGCACCGCCCGAGTCACCAGCGCCAATCCGGCCACAGCCAACCCCGGCCCCAGCACCAGCAGATAGCGCGACAGCAGAGTGGGCTCGCCCAGGTTCAGCGTGCCGCCGGCCGGATGCGACTGATAGAGCGGCATCCAACGCTCGGGCACCATGGAGAGGGTGAGGTTATTCACGTAGATGAACCCGACGCACAACAGGGCCAGCAGACTGAGCCCGATGATCCCCACCTGCCGCCCGGGGCGCTCGCCGCGGCTCAACTTGTGCCAGTACGAGGCCCCGTAGCCCATGATCAGCAAGCGGACGACGCTGATCCAGAAGGCCCCGACCAGCACGGACGAGCTGTAGAAGAACTGCCCGTACATCACCTGCACGAAGAGCAGGGGCGGGATCCCGAAGGTCACCAGGTACGAGAACCCCAGCGGGAGGCTGGTGCCGAAGAAGCGCGCCGTGGCCACCGCCGAAGCATCCCCCGAACGTCGGCCGCGCAGCCAGTTGACGAGCAACAGAATCGCGCCACCCACCGTGAACTGCACGGCCAGCAGGTGCAGCGTGAACGTCAGATAGGCCAGCGCCTGCAGGACGAAGGCCGGCAGGGGCATGCCCAAGGGATCGAAGGGCGGAATCGGGGGCCTCATGGCTTGACCTCCAGCGGAGCAGCGACCTTGGCTGCCATGTCACGGGCTTCGGCCGCTCGGGCCTCGGCCAACACCGAGGCCCCGCTGACCGACTTGCCGTGCAGGGACATCAGATACGCCACCAGGGCCGCGCGATCATCGTCGCTGCCGTTGAACGGCGGCATCACGCCTTGGCTATCCATGGTGCCCAGCCAACGGAAGCCAAAAGCCTCGGTCCAGGCCGCCGTGCGCGTCTTCAAGGAACGATAGCCCTCCAGGGTGTGGCAACTCGCGCATTGCAGGCGCACCATGAATTCGCCGTGTGGCGCGCTCAAGGGCGCGACCTGGGGATGCCACTTCGCCTTGTGCATGAAGGGCTGGGGCAGCTTCCCGGGATCGGCGTCCTTCTTCCACAGCGCATTCGAGTACAGGACCTCGCGCACCACGTACGGCTTGCGCGCCATCTCGCGGAAGAACTCGGCGCCCGCGACGCCCAGCAACGCCACGCCCAGCATGGCCACCGCCGCCGTGGTGCTGGTGGCTTGCGGCCGCAGGCCAATGACCAACGCGCCCACCACCAGCAGACCCGACGCCATGGCCGCCAGCCACAGCACGCGCGACAGGATCTCCAGCTTGCCCCCCGCCAGCCCGACGACCCCCTCCTGGGCCAGCTTCACCGGCAACGCGGGCAACTGCGACCAGTACCAGGCCATGAAGAAGGGCGCCAACAGCGCCGCGGGCACCACCCACTTGACCGCGAAGCGCACCACCCGCTCTTTCAGGTTGTCGTCCTCGATGCGCGAGGCGACCACCAAAGCGCTGAGGCCCGCCACCAGGAACATCACCACCGTGCGCAGCAGGAGCGCGGGCGTATAGCCGGGATTGAAGAACCCGGCCACCACGTCCTTGTTCTCCAGGGTCCAGCCGCCCGGCGTCAGCATGAAGGTCAGGATGCCGTTGATGACCACCAGTGAGATCCACGCGATGACGAAGTACGCTCCCGCCAGGAAGACCTGCATGGGCCGCGAGTTGGCCGACCAGCCGTAGTAGTAGAGGTACAGCACGGTCAGCTCGCCCAAGAACGACACCCACTCGGTGGCCCAAGCGAAAACGAACTGGTGAATCAGCAAGCTGGTGGCCTCGGGGCTGGCGAGCTGGATGGAGAACCAGATGCCCACGCCGGTGATGGCGCCCGATACCGTGGTCAGCACCAGGAAGAAGGTCGCGTACTTGTGCAACCACTGGCGCACGCGATCGCCGTCGGGCTGGCGCTCGGACCACATCTCGGCCACGAACAAGAAGGCGCCGCCGCCCACCGCGATGTGCGAGATGAGCACGTGGATGATGGCGATGATGGCCACCACCAAGCCGGCGCCCAGGAAAGGGACGTCCCAAACCGGGTAGTTCATGACAGCCACCCCCACAGGGTCATGACGATCAGGCCCACCACGGCGGCGATACCCGCGCGTGCGACCAGCTTGCCGCGCTTATCGGCGGGCACGCTACGATCGATGAAGGGAACCACGAAGGCCAGCGCCGGAACCAGGCCCAGGGCCATCTGCCCCAGCAGCTCCAACTTGCCCGGAAACAACTTCAGGGCCTGATACTGCGACAGGAAGTACCAGTCGGGCTTGATGCCATAGGGGGCGGGAGCCGTGGGATCGGCCTCGGGGGCTAGCTCGCGCGGAAAGAAGGTGGCCAGCCCACACAGCAGCACGCCCAGGAACAACCACACCGGGATCTCGGCGAACAAGAAGTGGCCGAAGAAGCTCACCGACTTGCGTTGCGCGGGCGGCCGCGCCCAGTACGAATCGGGCGCGCTCACACCCTGGATCTGCACGAACAGCAGATGCACGCCGAGCAACAACGACACGACCAACGGCAGCACCACCACGTGCAGCGGGTAGAAGCGCCCGATGGTATCCACGGTCACGTCGCCTCCACCGCGCGCCAGGTTGGCCAGCCACTCGCCCACCACCGGCACCTTCTCGACCTCGGAGATCCCGATGCGCGTGGCGAAGAACGACAGATCATCCCAGGGCAGCAAATAGCCGGAAAAGCCGAAGGCCATGGTCAGGCCGAACAGGACCAAGCCGGTCAGCCAGGTGGCCTCGCGCGGCCGACGGTAGGCCTTCATGAAAAACGTGCTGAACAGGTGCAAGAACAGGGTCAGCACCATCAGATTCGCGGCCCAGTGGTGAAGGCTGCGCACCAGGTTGCCAAACGGCACTTCGGTCACGATCCGTTGCACCGACTGCCAGGGTTGGCTGGGCCGGTAGTACACCATCAACAGGATGCCGGTCAGGATCTGCACCGTGAAGAAGAACAGGGCGATGCCGCCCATGGCGTACCAGGCGGAGTGGCGGTGCTGCGGCACCGACTTCTTGCCCAGAAAGTCGACCACCGGCCAGACCGGGTAGCGCCCCAGCAGGGCACGCCACGCGCGGCCCATGCGCGTGCCCTCGGGTGGCAGGTTGGACTCGGCTTCGCGGGGGATCTCGGCGAGCTGGCTATCCATGGTCATCCCTTCTGCGTGCCCAAACGAGACACGAAGAGCGCCCCGTTGTCTTCAGCGACTGACAGCTCGACCAAGGGTTTGGGGGGTGGTCCCGCGATGTTCCGGCCATCGGTGTCGTAAACCCCGCCATGGCAGGGGCAGACGAAGCGCGATCCCTCGAAGCGCACGTTGCAGCCGGCATGGCTGCACTTGGCGTCGAACGCGCGCAGCTGGCCAGCGGACGTGCGCAGCACGATCAACCCGCGCCCCGCGTAGCCGCCCGCCTTGAAGGATCCCACCGCCAGCAGGTCATTCAGGGCAATCCCATCGACCTTCACCCCGCCCTTGGCAAAGGGATCCGGCGCCGGCCGCGGGCTCAGGTAGCGGTAGATGGGATAGAGCGTCGCCCCCACCCAAACCGCCGCCAATCCTCCCATGGTGGCGAAGAACCCTCTTCTTCCCGGTTTGTCCGTCTCTTGGGTCATGGCGGGCGGAGTGCTGGTCAAGGTGGTTCCCTCCCTCGGGGCGACAAGGATAGCAGTCAGATGCGCATTTCCTTCGGTGGTCACACGGGATTTGCGCACAGCCAGGCCGGGTTTGCCGCGGCGAGCCGATGGTGATAGAGATGGGGCCACCCGTCCATTGCCGCAGGAGATCAAATGCACCGCTACAATCGAAGCCTGGTATTGACCGTTCTGGCCCTGTGCTTTGCCGCTGCTTGCAGCAGCTCGAAGAAGATCGACGTGGGTGACACCTGCACGCTCAACAGCGACTGCAAGTCGCCCCTAACCTGCTCCATGGGCAAGTGCCACGAGGGCTGCCGGGCCAGCACCGACTGCCAGCCCGGCCAGACCTGCACCAAGATCAGCGGCATAGGCGTCTGCCAGTTGCCGGCCGAGGCCGACTGCAAGGAGAGGCCGTGTGGGGCGTTGTTGATCTGCGCCCCGGATCTAAAATGTCGCAGCACCTGCCAGACCGCCTCCACCGATTGCATGGACGCCCAGGTCTGCGTGCAGAGTCTGTGCGCCGACAAGTCGGAGTTGGACGTGACCACCGGCCAGCTTCCCCAGAAAATCACCCCCGACGGCGGCCTCGACGCTCAGTCAGGCCCCATGAATCCCGAGGCAGGGCGCGCGGACACCGCGCGCTCGACGGACGTGGCCCCGGCCTCGCCCGATCTCCGCAGCCTGTCGCCAGACACGGCTGTCTTGCCGCCGGACACCGCCATCATGTCGTCCCTGCCGGACGCGTCGGCGGACATGAGTCGCTCGACGGATGGCAACACGCCTGACTCCGCCTCACCACCGCTTCCGACC
>CAZHUY010000141.1:8566-15787 GCA_964535465.1 uncultured Myxococcales bacterium | reverse complement strand
GCGGTGGCAAGGACCTGGTGAAGACGCCGACCTTCTACGTCTTCAAGATGTTCATCCCCCACCACAGCGCGGGAGCGAAGCTTGCGCCGAGCACGCTGGACAGCGAGAAGATCACCGCGAACGACATCCCTGCCCTCTCGGCCAGCGCCAGCGTCAACGACCAAGGGCGGGTCCACGTCAGCCTGGTGAACGTCGACGCGGCCAATTCCCATACCCTCCAGATCTCGCTCAACAGCAGCAAGACGGGCTACACCGTGCAGAGCGCGCAGGTCGTCACCGGCCCGGCCACCAACTCGTACAACGTCATCGGCGGGCCCGAGAGCGTGAACATCCAGACCCTGGCCGCGGACAACTACGCGATCTGCGGCAAGGAACTCAACGTCACGCTCCCCGCCAGGAGCGTGGTGATGCTCGCCCTCGACCCGCAGTAGGTGCGGCGCGCGCGGGCGTCGCTTCGGCGGCTGAAGATCCTTGATCGCCCGGTCACGGGGCGATGTGCAGCTTCTGCGGATAGCGGGAGGTGATGCGTTTGGTGTAGGGGGTGGTGATGGGCGCCGTGGTGGCGCTCAGGCTGAAGGCGCCCTCGAAGGTGGCGAAGCTGGTGGTCAGGTCATCGGCCGAGGTATGGGAATCGATGTAGAAGGTGGCTTTGGTCGACCACCAGGCGCTAATCATGTATTTGCGGCCCGCCACCAGGGGAACGCTCATGGCGCCCGACCGGACATAGGTGCTGGACGAGTCCACGTTGCTGACCAGCGATTCGATGGCGGTGCAGGGGGTGGCTGTTCTGCCCGATTCGGCCACCGCGGGCGATGTGCCGCAATCGAACACCAGGAAGGTGAGAGTTCGCGCGGACACGGTCATGGCTTGCTCGATGGCCACCAGGGTGCGGCTCTTGTCGACCGCGTAGGTGTTCAACACCGCCAAATTCGTCCCGGAGGTATCTCCGTCGGCGTAGATCTTCCCGACCGACTCGATCGATTGCGAGACGCAGGCGCCAGCCACGCACATCTGACCGCTGGCCGTGCAGTCGGTGCCACCCGCCTCGTTCCCTGACCCGTCGGGCTTGCAGGTGGACAGGAGGTCGCCGTTGCAGGTGGGCTCGCCAGGCTTGCACCGCATGGTCACGCACCCTCTGCCGACGGTGTCGCAGAACTGGTAGGAGGGGTCGCAGCGCTGGACCAGATTGGTCGTGGCGTTGTCGTCCATGGGACAGACGTAGACCGCGTTGCTGGCGCTGTCGCAGAAGTACGAGCCGGCGACACACGGTTCGGCGACGCACGCGCCAAGACGGCAATTGAGCCCGCTCTTGAGACAGTCGGTTCCTTTGTCGAGTGTGCCGGAACCCATGGCGTTGCAGGTGGTGGCGATCGTGCCAAAGCAGGTGGGCTGGTTGGGGATGCATGTCAGTTTCTTGCATTGCACGGTCGAGGAATCGCAGAACTCCGAGTACTTGCAGCCGCTGTTCAGTGTCGTCGACAGCCCATCCTCGGTGCACCTGAGGATGACGTTGTTGGCGGTATCGCAGAACAGGCGGTTGGGGCTGCAGATCCGTTCCTTGCAGGCGCCGTCCACGCACACGCTGTCGATGGTGGAGCAGTCGGTGCCGCCGGGGGCGATGCCGGAGCCGTCGTCTTTGCAGGTGGTGGCGGTGGTGTTGTTGCACAGCGGGGCGGACGGCGTGCACACCTGCGGCTTGCACTGGGCCTCGGCGCAGTACTCGCCGGGGAGGCAGGCCTTGGACAGCGTCCGCGTGGTGCCGTCGGAGCCGCACTTGTAGACCGCGCCGGCCTCGCAGGTGCTGGTCCCCGCGCTGCAGATGATGGGCTGGCAGGTGCCTTGATTCACGTTGCAGCGCATGTCGTTGGCCGTGCAGTCGATGCCGCCGGCCAGGAAGCCGGTGCCGTCGGCGTTGCAGGTGGTGGCCATCTTGCCGTTGCAGGCGGGCTGATTGGGTGCGCACAGGCCGGCCTTGCAGGTGGCCGTCGCGGTGTCGCAGTACTGGCTGGAGGTGCAGGTGGCGCTGACACTGCTGGAGTCCCCGGCGGCGCTGCAGGTGAGAACCTGACTGCCCTGGCAGAACTTGGTGCTGGGCGTGCACACCACGCCGGCGCACACGCCGTTCACGCACGCCTGGCCGGGCGAACAGCCTGCTGGACAGTTTGCCGTGGCGGCATCGCCTCCGTCTCTCGTGTTGATCGGAGCATCGGCCGCGGCGTCGCGTCCGCCACTGTCGCCCGCACCGCCGTCCCTGGCCGCTCCGTCCGCTCCGCCCGCTCCCGCGCGTCCGCCCGCGTCCACCTTGCCGCCTGTGCCACCGAGGCTCCCGCCCGCGCCGCCCGAACCGGGGATCCTGGTTCCTCCGGCGCCAGCGAGCGCGCCGGCCTTACCCGCGCCTGCATCCGGGGCCGTGCCGCCCGCGTCGGCGAGTGGGCCGGCCGTGCTGCCCCCAGCCGCGTCGCCACCTGCGCCGCCAGCCGCGTCCAGGCCGGCATCAGGGACACTCGCTGCCACGCACGTGCTGCCGTTGCACGCCAAGCCCACGCCGAGGCAGGCATTGCTGCCCGCGCCCTCGCAACATGGCAGGCCGGCGTTGCCGCAGGCTATGCAGATCCCCGCCTGGCATTTCGTGCCGGCCGCCGTGCACGTGCCCAGGCCCATCCCGGTCGCGCAGCAGGCCTGTCCCGCGCCGCCGCAGGCGCCACAGGCTCCCTTGTCGCAGGTGCCCCCGAGCGATCCGCAGCCGGCGCCCGGTGCCGCGCACACACCCAGAACGCAACACCCGTTGTTGTGGCATGCGTTGCCGGCGCAACAACCAAAGCCCGGCCCACCGCAGGTCATGGGGCCGCCGTCTGGCGCCTTGCCACCGCCGTCTGCCGCCGTGCTGACCTGGCCATCAAGGCCGTTGCCGCCTTGGCCGGAGGAGCCGCCTCCACACGCGCAGAACCCGAGGGCGATGACGAACAGGGCGAGTTGTGAGATCGACTTGGTCACGGGTTGCCTCCCCCAAGATGGGCCCCCAGCGGGGTGCGGCCGATCATAATGCAGGGACAACGGATCGACGAAACAACTAGGCGGTTCGGGCACCAAGCCAGCGGAGTATCATGACCAGACTGCCAATCTCGCTGGTGACGAGGTCCTCGATGATGAAAACTATCTTCAAGCTGTCGTGGTGCTCGGGGCTGGGCCTGGCTTTTCTCCTGGGCTGCGATTCGCGCGGATCAGGTAGCACGCAAGCGACGGGGGGAACACCGGCGACGGGCGGCTTGCTGGTAGGCAGCTCAGCCAGTAGCACGGCGACCGGTGGAGGCGCATCCTCGGAGAGCAGAGGCGGGTCCGGCACCCTGGGCGGCGCCAGTGGTCATGCGGGGTCCACCGGACTCGGTGGTGCGTCGGTGGCGGGAAGGAGCGGCTCGGCGGCGGGCAGGGGCGGCGCCTCGTCGGTGAGGACCGGTGGCGCATCGTCCGGGGGCACGGGCGGTGCCATGGGCGGCACCAGGACGAGCAGCGCCACGTCGAGCATCACGGCTCGGGACGCAGGAGCGGCCGGGCAGGGCGGCGCGGGCGATGCCGGGAGCAGCGCGGGCGCCTGCGAAGGCGACTACGCCTGGCCGCCCTACACCCCGGTCATCGCCTACGACTACGTGGACGAATACGGCACGCTGGCCCCCCCCGCGAAGCTCTCGAAGGACTGCAACAACATCGAGGGTTCGTACAGCAAGGACTGGTGGGCCTTCTACTACGGTCCCGACAAGAACCAGCTGGTGACCTCGGCGGCGTGGATCCCCATGATCGATCGCTTCAACACCGACTTCGCCTACATCTCGGACACCATGCGCTGGCCGCGCGACTCGCGGGCGCGCGCCGGCTTCTACAGCGCCATCTATCTCTTCGGCTCGGGCTTGTGCACCGACAAGGCGTCGAACACGGAGCTGGGCGGCTGGATGAGCAGCGTGGGCGGGCATCCCATGGTGCTGGCCTCCTACTACCCGGTGTACAGCTTCGATCCGGCCTGCACCTACAACGACAAGGCCAGCCAGCAGAGCGCCATGATCCACGAGGGCATCCACGCCATCTTGGCCAGCATGCCCGGCTGCAAGAACGCCTGCTGGTTCCAGGAGGGGGGCAACACCTGGCTGCAGGCGATCATGGAAGGAAAGCGCGGCGGCGGCACGCCCACCTCCATGGGGTTCCTGAGCGCGGGCGCGGCGGTGGCGCCCTTCATGCCCATCGAGTGCTACTCGGGCTGGCTGCAGGACGATAGCTTCGGCGGCCCTTGCGCCGAGCGGGTGGACATGACCGGCTCCGACGGCAAGCAGATCTGCACCTGGCGCAACCTGCTGGGCGGCAATCAATACGGCGAGACCTTCCCGCACGCCTTGGAGGTCATCCTGGGCGAAAAGAGCATCGCCTGGATCTGGCGCAACGCCAGCAAGAGCGGCCGCGTGCTGCAGGATTTGGCCGAGGTGCCCGGCGGTCTCGGCGCGACCCAGACCCGGCGTCTGATCCAGGAGTACCGCGCCCGCCAAGCCTTCGGCGATTTCGGCATGTGGAAAACGGCCTACAAGAAGCTGCTCAACGACAACTGGAAGCTGGCCATCAAGGCCGAGTGGCAGCCTGCGTGGAAGAGCCCGGAGCCCTGGAGCGCCACTTGCTACGTGGCGACCACGCAAAGCGGGAGCACGCTGACCCCGGAGACGCGCACCCTGCCCGGCTGGTCAGGGGCCAATCAGATCCCGCTCACCCTGGCGGCGGGCGCCACCTGCGCCACCGTCACCTTCACCCCCAGCGGCAAGGACATGAGCTGCCAGTTGGTGTACCAGGACACCACCGGCGAGATCCACTACGGGCAGCCGGTGGCCAGCGGCGCGTGTTCGATCCCGGTGGCCAACGTGAAGAACAACGTGGTCGTGGCGGCGATCGCCAACACCACGTACATCTACGATGGCGGCACCACGAAGTACGGGTACACGCTCGACCTCGGTGCCGGCATCTCAGGCAAGGCCGACATCTACACCCAGTGGTACAAGTAACGCTTCCTCGCGTCCTCTGGCTCTTGGCCGTGCTGGCCGCGTGTGGCCGTGGGGCGCCGCTGGCCAGCCTGGAAGGTCGCCCGCTGGGCGAGCAGGATTTCGAGCGCCACCTTGGCAGTCTGTATCCGGTGGACGAGATCCAGCGTATTCGCGAAGATCAGGCGCGGCGGCAGGGCGAGTTGAATCGCTGGCTCGACATGCAGGCTATCGCGGCCAAGGCCCGCCGCCTGGGCCTCGAGCGCGAACCGCGTTTTGCCAAGGCCGTCGAGCTGATGGAGATGCGGACGCTGGCCCGTCTGGTGACCGAGCAGAATCGCCAGCGCATCGAGAGCCTCACGACGGTGACACCCGATGAGGTTCGTCGGTTCTACGGCGAGCACAAGGGCGAGTACACCAGCACGCCGAGCTTCACCGTCCGCCAGGTGTTGGTCTACGTGCGCGGCAACCCCGCCTTCCCGGAACGGGGCCTGGTGGAACGTGGGGCGCGCCGTAAGGCCCAACAGGCCCTCACGCAGCTACGGTCCGGACGAGGCTGGGATGCGGTGGCGCGCAGCTTCTCCGACGATCTCTCCAACAGCCACAAGGGCGGCCTCATTCGCGACGGCCAGTTCGGCCTCTTCGCGCCCGAAGTCGAGCGGGCGGTGCGCACGCAGGAGCTGGGCAAGCCCGGCGACCTGGTGAGGAGCGTCTTCGGCTACCACGTCCTGCAGGTGGAGAGCCGCAAGCTGGACAGGTCGACCCAGCCGTTGGCCGCCATCGAGCCCTTGCTGAGGGCGCGGCTCTCGGCGCTCCATGCCCGACGCGCCCACCAGGCGTTTGTCGAACCGATGGCTCGGGAAGTGGGATTGCAGGTCACCGATGCGGGCCGACGAGACCTTCCGCTGCTCGACGAGAACGCGATGTCTGACAGCGAGGTGCTGGCCCTCATCGATGAAAGGCGAATCCTCGAATCCGACTTCCGTTGGTTTCTCAAGGATGCGTTTCCCGCCGGCCAAAGGACGGCCGTGTTCTCACGCCCCGGGGCCCGCGGGGCGTTGCTCGCGTCGTTCTTGGACGAGCTCGTCCTAGAGGCCAAGGCGCGCAGGGACCAGCTTGATAGGAGCCCGGATTTCCTGCGCCAGCGCACCGCCGCCGTGCAAAACCTGCTCCTGCAGTTCGTGCAGGAACACGACAAGGCGGGCCCCTTCTGTCAATGCCAGCAGACGCCGGAAGAGCGGCGAGCCTCGGACCGGGCCTTCTTCGATGGCGTGCGGGCCGAGGTGGGCCTGAGGCCGTCCCACCGTGCGCTGGCGAGTCCGTCGCCCCAGGGCCAGCCGAGCTCACCGCTCATCGACTGAACGGGTGGATGCAAGCGCGGGTCTGAAGAGCACTTCGTGCCCCCAGCCACAGTCTCCGCCTGGCGAGGGATCAGGCAGAGGCATCGGCGGCGGAGGAAACCCTGTCGCCGCCGGTGCGGTCGGCATCAATCCTCTTCGGCTGGCGGTTGGGGGCCCGCATCGATGTCCCGGCCTGGGCGCGGATCGTCGGCCGGCGGCCTGGGTCCAGCTTCCTTGTCTCGGGGGCCGGGACGGCGCCCGCCGTCATCGTCGTCGGCCGGCGGCCTGGGGCCAGCCTCGTTGTCTGGGCCAGGTCGTCGCCCGCCATCGTTGTCGGCCGGTGGCTTGGCGCCGCCATCCGTGCCCGGGCCAGGCCGGCGCCCGCCATCGTTGTCGGCCGGTGGCTTGACGCCGCCATCGCTGCCTGGGGCGAGCCGTCGCCCGCCATCGTTGTCGGCCGGTGGCTTGGCGCCGCCATCGCTGCCTGGGCCAGGCCGACGCCCACCGGCGTCACCCGAGCCCGGTTGCGGATTGCTAGCAGGTCTTGCGTCCGTCTTGGTTGGGGTCGAGGAGCCGTTGCCTCCTACCGGAGTGACGGTGGGATCAAGGATCTTGGCTGCGTCGACCGCCCGTCCAGCGTCGCGCAAGTCCATGGGTTCCCCCTCGCAGCCATAGAGACCAGCAGCCATCAGTAACGACAGGAGCGTCTGTGTCTTTCGCATGTTCACCATCTCATCAGTTGGTTGTTTGTCGCGTCTTCATGACAAGGGTGGAGCGGGAGAGCGCCAGAGACCTACTCGAGCCTTGCTCCAGCCATCGGGTAATGTGGGGAAATGGGTGCCAAAAGTTAGGTGGGTCCCAAAGAAAGTCCC
>CAZHUY010000141.1:5472-8556 GCA_964535465.1 uncultured Myxococcales bacterium | reverse complement strand
GCCTTCACGCCGGAGCTAGGCACGACGCGCCATCAGGTCTATGATTCGGGGGCTGTCGAGTTCGCTTACGCCTCAGATGGCAAAGGAGATGGCCCCATGAAATGTCGAATGCTTGTCTTGTTGCTGGCTGGCTCCGCGCTCTGTGCACTCGGATGCGATGGTGGGGACGGAACCGGGGTGGGTGGCCTCGGCGGAGCTGGTGGCGGTGGGCTCGGCGGAACCGGTGGGGGCGTCAGCGGCGGCATTCCCACCTGCAGCGGCACCTTCACGGCATGCGGCGGCGATCTGACCGGCAAGTGGGCCCTCGATGGGATGTGCCTGGAGGGCGACCTCAAGACTCTCCTCGCCCAGGAGGAGGAGCTTCCGCCGGAATGCGCCGATGCCATCGAGGACGTGTCCATTCAGGCGAGCGGGACCATCGAGTTCGCCAACGGTACCCAGACCAGCGACTTGACCAGGGTGATCGACATGAAGGTGAAGTACACCTCGGCCTGCTTCTCGGCCATTGCCGGCGCGTCCGTGGCGATGGACCAGACGATATGCAAGCAGCTTTCCTCGAGCTTCGAAAACCCGGACGAAGAGGATCCGGAGGCAACCGGGAGCTGCTCTTTCTCGGGCGGCGCGTGCAACTGCACCATGCACATAGACGACCGCGAACAGTCCAGCACCGGCTACACCGTCAGCGGCAACAGGATGACCACCGAAGACGGAGATAGCGTCGAGTTCTGCATCTCCGGAACGAAGCTGACCGTGCGGGAAGACTCTGGGCGGACCATGCTGCACCGGATCTAGGGTCGCCACAGTCGCGAGGAGAGGGGCGCTGGCCCTCCCCTCCGATGCGCTACTTGGACCCGCTCTTGGGCTGCTTTTCCCGCCAGAAGAGGCCCTCGCCCGATTGAACCGCGGTCGAGGGCCCGCCACGCGAGAGCAGCTCCTGCAAATCTACGATGCCGTCGCCCCGGCGGGTGGTGGGCTCGGCGTGGATGCCGGTGTCCATGCGGATGGCGTCGCACGGGCACGCCTCGACACACAGGCCGCACACCACGCAACGAAGCTCGTCGATCTCGAAGGTCTTGGGGCGCTTCTCGATGCGCGGATCGCCCGATTCCTCGGGCACGATGGAGATGCAGTGGGCGGGGCAGGCGGTCGGACACATCATGCAAGCCACGCAGCGAACCTGGCCATCGGGCCGCTTCATCAGGCGGTGCAGACCCCGGTTGCGCGGCGGGTAGGGCCGTTTCTCCTCGGGATAGCAGATGGTGGCGATGCCGGACTTCTTGCGCAGCCCCAGCAGGTTGAGCGGGAAATTCCACAGCAGGTGGCGCAGGGTCACCCCCATGGCCTGCAAGACGCCCAGCAGGTAGGTCTGGCGCACGAGACCGTTGGGGCGGTGAACGGTTTTGACAGTGGCAGCCATCAATTCACCCACATGTGCCAGAGGGCCGCGAAGAACACGTTCGCGATGGACAGGGGCAACAGGCGTTGCCAGCCGAGGCGCAGCAGTTGATCGATGCGGAAGCGCGGCAAGGTCCAGCGTATGGCCAGTTGGAAGGCACAGAAGAGGAAGACCTTGAAGCTCCACACCAGCATGGACAGCAGCACGAAGGCCCAGTTGGGCAGAACCCCGGCGCCCGGGATGTGCCAGCCGCCAAGGAAGACGGTGACCACCAGCGCCGACAGGCCGATGACCTCGACGAACTCCGCCAGGTAAAACATGCCGAAGCGCAGGCCCGAGTACTCGACGAAGTAGCCCACGATCTCCGATTCGCCCTCGGGCAGATCGAAGGGCGTGCGCTTGGTCTCGGCCAGGCCGGCGGTCAGGAAGAGCAGGAAGGCGAGAAAGTGGGGCACGCCGTGCACCACGCCCCACTGCCAGGGCAGCCACCCCTGCTGGGCCACCATGGCCCCTGGTTCCAGCGTGCCGTACGACATGAACATGGCCAGAACCGCCAGGCCCATGGTGACTTCGTAGGAGATCATCTGCGAGGCTGCGCGCATGCCGCCCATCAGGGCCCACTTGTTGTGCGAGGCCCAACCCGCCAGGGTGATGCCGAAGACCGAGAGCGAGGCGAAGGCGAAGTAGAAGAGCACACCCACGTCCAGCTTCGCGATCTGGAGGTCGACGGGCATGGAGCAGGCTCCGGGCGCGACCGCCTCGCTGGCCTGGCGCCAGCATAGTGGCGCGCCGAAGGGGATGATGGCCAGCACGATGAGCGGCGGTGCCAAGGCCAGCACCGGCGCCAAGGTGAAGAGGAAACGATGGGCCTTGGGCGGGATGAAGTCCTCTTTGAACATCATCTTGAGCGCGTCGGCCACGAAGTGCAGCAAGCCGAACAGGCGGATGCGCCCGATGTTGGCACGGTTCGGCCCCAGCCGGTCCTGAATCATGGCGGACTCGCGCCGCTCCAACCAGGTCAGGAAGCTGGCCAAGCCCATGGCGAACACGATCATGAACACCAGGATCTTGGTGATGGCGGCCAGCACCTCGAATCCGATCTGTCCGTATGAGAAGTGCGCTGACATGGGCTAGCCCCTGGTGTTGGCGAATCGTAGTTGGACGGGGATCTCGACCTTGCCCCACTCGGCCCCGCCCATGAGCGTGACCGTGTCACAAGCCTCGGTAAAGACCTGCATGGCCTCGCGGTAGGGCAGCTCGGCGCCCAGCGCCTGGGCCAAACGCGCGGCGATGGTCCAACCGGGTTGCGACTGTCCCGCGGCAGCGACGGCCGGGCGAAGGCGTTGCACCTTGCCCTGGCGATTGACGAAGGTGCCATCCACCTCGGGCCACATGGCGAGCGGCAAGGCCACCTGGGCCGCCGCCGACAAGGGACCTTGGTGCGGTGTCACCGCCACCAGGGCTTCGAGCTTGTCGAACGGGCCGCTCACCCCTGTGCCCTCGAGCACCAGCAGCGCGCTCACGCTGCCGTTGGCCAGGTCCTCGTTCAACTCGTCGGCGGTGCGCAGCGTCGGTCCCCCGATGAGCCTGGCCCCGGTGGTGTTGGGATTCTTGTCGGCACTGACCAGAATGTCGTCACTCCAGCCCTCGGGTTTTCCGGTCAGGTAGATGCGCGAGGTGCGCAGGTG
>CAZHUY010000141.1:0-5454 GCA_964535465.1 uncultured Myxococcales bacterium | reverse complement strand
ATCCTCGTTGGTCGACTGCGCGGAGAGCACCACGCCCAGGCTGGAGGGCGACTTGTCGCGGGCCTGGGACAGCAGGCGCCCGGCCTCGGTCAGAGCCTCGGTCCACGAGGTCACCCCACCTGCTTTCAGCGGCGAGGCCAAGCGATCCTGGTGAACATCCTTGTAGGTGAGCCGCCCCTCGTCGCACATCCAGTACTTGTTGACCGCGAGGTTGGTCCTCGGCATCAGGCGCCGGATTTCGTTGCGCGATTGATGGACCTCGATGTTGCAGCCGGTGGCGCAGCCCGGACAGATGGAGTTCACCGACCACAGCTCCCACACCCGCATCTCGAAGCGGAATTCCTTGAAGGTCAGGGCGCCCACCGGACACACGTCGACCGTGTTCACCGAATAGGGGTTGTCCAGGCGCGTGCCCGGGGCCGTGGTCAGCACCTCGCGGTCGCCCCGGAAGGCCATGGTCAGCTCCGGCTTGTGCGCCAGCTCGTTGCACACGCGGATGCAGCGGGTGCACAGAATGCAGCGCTCTTGATCCAGCACGATGTGCCGGCCCAGGTCCACCACCTTGGCCTTGCGGACCTTGCTGCCGTCGTTGCGGGCCTTCTGCGTGTCCCAATCGAAGTAGTGTCTCTGCAACTGGCACTCGCCCGCCTTGTCGCAGATGGGGCAATCGATGGGGTGGTTGAGCAGCGTGAATTCCAGCATCTGCCGGCGCACGTCCAGGACGCGCTGCGAATTGGTGGTGACCTCCATCTTGTCCTGCACCGGCGTGTAGCAGGAGGGGATGAGCTTGGGGAGCCCCTTGACCTCGACCAGGCACTGGCGGCAGACGGCGGGTGCGGACAAGCCCGGGTGCCAGCAGAAGAAGGGCACCGCGACGCCCACGTGCTGGCAGGCCTCGAGGATGGTGATCCCCGGCTGGAAATCGTGGCTCTCTCCGTTGATGACCATGGTCACCCTGGACGGAGTCGCGCCTGTCTTCTCGTCGGCCATCAGCGTTCGCACTCCCCCGCGATGTAGTTCATCATGCCGAAGGTGGGCACCACGTCCGCGATGAACAGCCCGGGCAAGAGCTTGTTCAGGATCTGGGTGGTGAGGTAGCAGGGCGCGCGCAAGTGGCACCTCCAGGGGCGCCCCGTGCCATCCGCCACGATGTAGAAGCCCATCTCGCCATTGCCGCCTTCGGTGAAGGAGTAGACCTCGCCGGCGGGCACCGGGATGCCGTCCATGTGCAGCTTGAAGTGGGCGATCATGGCTTCGATGGTGTTGTAGGTCTCGCGTTTGGGCGGCAGGATCACGCGTTGGTTGTCGATGACGACCGGCCCCCCGGGCAGCTTGTCCATGGCCTGCTCCAGGATGCGCATCGACTGCCGCATCTCCTCCAGGCGAACCGCGAAGCGATCGAAGTTGTCGCCGTGGGCGCCCACCGGCACATCGAAGTCGAAACGGTCATAGACCAGGTAGGGGTGATCCTTGCGCACGTCGTAGGCCAGCCCGGCCGAGCGCCCCACCGGCCCGGTCAGCGACCAGGCGATGGCGTCCTCGCGTGAGATGATGGCGATGCCGTCCATGCGATCGCGGAAGATGCGGCTGTTGAGCAGCATGGCCTCGCCGTCGACGATGGCCTGGCGAACGCGTGCGAGCAGGCCACGCAGCCGCGGGCAGAAGTCCTCGGTCAGATCCGAGGCCAGGCCCCCGATGCGCACGTAGCTGTTGGTCAGGCGGGCCCCAGTCAATTCTTCCAGCAACTCCCACAGCCATTCGCGCGCCTTGATCCAGTAGAAGTACACCGTGAACGCGCCCAGCTCCATGGCGCTGGCGGCCAGGCAGGTCAGGTGGTCGGTGATGCGCGCCATCTCGCCGATGATCACGCGGATGAACTGCGCGCGCTCGGGGATCTGCTTGTCGATGCCCAGCAGCTTCTCCACCGCCAGGGCGTAGCCCACGTTGTTGAGCAGGGCCGAGACGTAGTTGAGCCGGTCGGTGTAGGGGAAGATCTGGGTCCAGGTGGCGTACTCCGATTCCTTCTCGAAGCAGCGGTGCATGAAGCCGATCTGCACGTCGGCGCTGCGGATCTTCTCGCCCTCGACCTCGAGCACGATGCGGACCGTTCCGTGCATCGAGGGGTGGGACGGCCCCATGTTGAGCGGCATGACCTCGGTGGGCAGGTCGTCGGCCAGGCTGGAGCCGTCGTCGATGCCGAAGACCACCCGGCGCGATGTCGTTGCTGGGGATTCTGGGTCCATCTCCTGATCCTACTTGGAACCGGTATCCAGCTCGTCGCTGCCCGGTTTTCGGCGCAGCAGTGGCTGCCGCTTATCCTTGGGGTAGTCCTTGCGCAGCGGATGCCCCTGGAACTCGGGATACATCAGAAGGCGTTGCAGGGCGGGATGGCCGGCAAAGCGGATCCCGTACAGGTCATAGACCTCGCGTTCGAACCAGTTGGCTGCGGGCCACAGGTCCACCACCGATTGGACCTCGGGCTTGTCCTCGGGCAGGCCGGCCAGCAGGCGCACGCGGTGTTTCTTGTCGACGGAATAGAGGTGCATGACCAGGTCGAAGCGAGGTGTTCGGCTGAGCCGATCGACGCAGGTCAGGTCCATGAACATGTTGAGCGCCGTGGTGGCGTCGTTGCGCAAGAACTCCACCACGTTGTGCCAGTGCTCGGGCGCGACCCGGGCCCACTCGTTGCCGTGTTGCGAGCCGGTTTCCAGGATCTCGCCTTGCGTGAACTGCTGGATGAGTCGGTCGAGGATGATCTTCGCCATGTCGCTCGTGCGCCTATCCAGTCTTGTTTTCGCCCAGCGGCCTGATGGAGACCAAAGGCTCCGGGTGCCCGCGCTCGGCCTTGAGGATGCGCTGGCTGTGGCCTTCGCCCCGCTGGATGCGCTCCTGCAGCTTCATCAACCCGTCCAGCACCTGTTCGGGCCGGGGTGGGCAGCCGGGGATGTACACGTCGACCGGGATGACCTGGTCGGCGCCCGGCATGGTCGAGTAGTTCTGGTAGAAGCCGCCGGTCGAGGCGCACACGCCGAAAGCCACCACCCACTTGGGCTCGCACATTTGATCGTAGATGCGACGGAGCACCGGGCCCATCTTCTCGACGATGGTTCCCACGATGATGAGCAGATCGGCCTGGCGCGGCGAAAAACGCGGCAGCTCGGCGCCGAAGCGGGCGATGTCGTACTTGGGCGCCCAGGTGGCCATGAACTCCATGCCACAGCACGCGGTCACGAACGGATACTGAAAGATCGAATACTTGCGCGCCCAGTTAACCGCATCAGCAAGACGAGACGTGTAGACCGAGAACGGCATGTTAATCCCAACCGATGGCGCCTTTGCGCCACACATAGGCGAGCGCCACCAGCAGCACCGCCATGAATAGGCCGAGTGTGCCCAAGCCTAGCCAGGAGGCACCGGCCTGGCAGGCGCCGTTCGTCAGCGGGCCGGCGCACGACAGGGACGCGTAATTGACCGCCCAGGGATAGAGGAAGGCCACCTCGATGTCGAAGACCAGGAAGAGGATGGCCACCGGATAGAAGCGCACGGACATGCGCAGGCGCGGGTTGCCGACCGGCTCGGAGCCCGCCTCGTACGTGACGTTCTTGGCGGCGCTGATTCGGCGCTCGCCCACGAAGCGGGCCAGGCCATTGAAAATGAAGGCCAATCCGACCCCGGCAAGGATCGCGAGTATGACGGCTATGTAATCGGACCCCATGGCGGCACGCTGGGTGGCAGCGACGGCTAATACTGTCTGGCCGAGGGCTCCTCGTCAATCGCGACGGTTTGACTTGCGCCCGGGGGGTTTCTAATCTTGCGCTCTCATGGAGGCTCGCTTGTTCCACCCCATTCCATTCTCCGCGGCTCTTCTGGCCGTGTTGGTCGCCGGCCCTCGGGCTCAAGCCGCGGAGGGCAAAGAGGCGAGCCTCGACACGACGCTGCCTGCGGGGATCGACATCAGCAGGCTGGGCGAGTACGAACGCAAGGTCTTCTTCCGCGTTCTCAACCACGAATCTTCGGTATGCGGCAAGGGTCACAGTCTGATCCATTCCCTCAAGCATGATTCCGGCTGCAAACGCTCGCTCCATGCGGCCCGGTACGTGTCCAAGTTGGTGGACGCTGGCTACACCGAATCCGAGGTCGGCGAGGAGCTGCAAAAGCGATACCGCGGCCCGGCGGCCAAGAACATCGATGTGAGCCGGGCACCGCGACAGGGGCCGGGCGATGCACCGGTCACCCTCGTGGAGTTCGTGGACTACGAATGCCCCCACTGCCGCGATGCCCAGGGCTTGTTGCGAAAAGTCGTCGAGGCGTATCCGCGCCAGGTGAGGTTGTTCTTCAAGCACTTCCCCCTGAACGGTCACACCATGGCGCGCACCGCCGCCGAGGCAGCCGCGGCCGCCCACAAGCAGGGCAAGTTCTGGCCCTACAACGACAAGGTCTGGCCCAAGGCCGATGCCTTGACTGCGGCCGCCCTGGAACAGATGGCCAAGGATGTAGGCTTGGATGTGCCCCGCTGGCGCAACGACATGGCCTCCGAAGCCATCAAGAGCTTGGTCAGTCAGGAGAAGGCCGACGGTGTCGCCATAGGCATCAACTCGACCCCGTCCATCTACATCAACGGGCGCCGGTACACCGGTCGGCACGATCTGGAGAGCATCAGCGACTGGATTGACGAGGAACTGGGCAAGTAGCGGCCCCGGAGGGACGTGGCGTCTCGCTCACGCTACGGGGTGGGGGGCTGCGTGGGCGCAGGCGGGGTGGCCACGCCCGTGGTGGGCGGGTTGTTGGGGGATGGTGGAGGCGGCGGTGGCGTGTGCACGGATGGTGGAACCGGAGCAGCGGCGGCCGAGGAGGACGGCGAAGGAGGAGGCGTGGGCGCCGGCGGGGGCGCCGGCGGGGGTGTTGGCGTGGGCGCGGGCGGGGCTGGCGGCGTGTGCGTGAGCGTGGCGGTTGGCGCTGGCGTGGGCGTAAGCGTCGGCGTGGGGGGCGGTGGTGTGGGCGCGGGCGCGGGCGGCGGCGTAGGCGGCGGGGCCACGGGCGGCGGAGCCCGCACCGGTGCTGGTGCCGGTTTGAGGGCGGAAGGTTTGGGGCCGGTGGCCGGCGCGATGAAGGGGGAGGTCTTGCTCCACAGCGGCGGTTTGACCTTGCTCAGCGTGCCGGTGATGCGCACACCGTAGAACCCGTCGGAGCGCATCCCGCCGGTGCCAGCGAACTGCATGATGGTGCGCAGTTTCTCCGAGTTCTTCAGCAAGGCCTCGCTCAGCTTGAAACGAATGTAGAGATCCAGCGCGGACGCGGCCATGGGGTCGGTCAGCTTGATCTCGCCTTCGAGGGTGATCTCGACGTCGGGCGACTTGGCTTGCACACCCTGCAAGCGGCCCACGCCCTTGTCGATGACCACCGAACCCACGAAATCACCCAGGCGAATCTTGGGCAGGCCCAATCCCTCGGCCA
>CAZHUY010000140.1:0-15894 GCA_964535465.1 uncultured Myxococcales bacterium | reverse complement strand
ACGCGAAGAAGCCCTCGACGTGCGGGCGAGTGTGGATGTTGCGCAGGCGTTTGATCTCGTCGGGCGGTTGGCCCCGCCACGCCTTCTCGAGATCGTAGATGCGACTGATCCGATACAGCCCCTCGCGGGCACCGGCTTCGGCGCCGAACTCGCCCTGCGCAGCCGATATGACCAATTCCAAAGCTGCTGAGCCGAAAACGGCTGCCCTGCGGTGAATGCCTTCGCGGTCAACCCGCTCGCCCGCCAGGCCGCCACCCGCTCGCCCCAGATTTTCTCGTTTGCCATGTCCTGCAAACTGCCTCAGCTGACACCCCAGCGCGAGACGGGGTCCATGCAGCGGATACCCAGCTGCGGCGGTGTTTGTGTTGCGGAGACGGTCAGGAGGCACACCTGAATTCAGCGTGCGTCGCCGCTCACTGTGAACGTCGAAAGGTTCAAGTCCCCTTCCGAACTCGAACTCGGCGTTCATTCTTCAAGCAGCCTCAACACGTCCAGCAAGGTCCTGCGCAGCAGGCGTCTGTCATGCGAATCTCCCCAATACACCTGCGCCATATCGAGCCCGTCCGCGATCGGATCCGCGGCTCCAGAATTCGGGCTACGCGTAACCAGAATTCGTCGTTTTGGGGCGCTTTCTGACGTTTTCTGACGTTGTAACTCCGCTAAACCATTGGAATCTGGAGGGGCAGGGCGGTTTGAGGTGCTAGCGGTTAACAGCCATGGGGGTTCGAGTCCCCCTCCTCGCACAACCTAAGCCCCTGGAAACAGGGGCTTTTTATTTGCCCAGGTTCTGAAAGCCGGAGGTGAGAGCGGCCACGACAACAGCCAGGCGACCGCGCAGGGGGCGGCAAGGGCCAGCATAGGCACGGGGCAGGGAACGTTGGGCCCGCATCAGCTCACGCGACAGATTTCAGGTGAAATGCGTCATAGAGCCTTTCGAGAGCTCGCTGCTCGTCTTGAAGAACATCCATCAACAACCACAGTCGTGGACTACGAAGCAGAGCTGGGCAGGTCATGATCAAACGCTTTTCACGCAAATTGACGCAGACAGACTTGCCTACGAGCACGGCCAGCTTCTCGATCGTCCGTTTGTTGCGGCCGGATATTTCTGCCGCCACCTCGGTCAACTCCAGAATCTGGAGAAGCTCCCTCCGTCTTTCGGTGGGGGAGATTCGAGCCAACTCCATGGGTGAGACAGTCGGGTCCATGATGTCCTCCACGGAAACGGCAGGGCTGGGACAATCGGCCCGGGATCGGCGTTTCTTCATTGGCTTTTCTCCTCTGCGAACCGTCTTTCCTGATGAACGCCGCCGGTAGGGCGGTCTGACAGTCCCCCTACTCATTTTTCGTGGACTCAAAGCGGGCACACCCGCCATGGAAGCGAACCTGTACGGTTCCGGTCGAGCCGTGTTCGTTTTTCTCGACCACGAAATTCATCCATTCATGGTCATCCAAACAGGACAGCGACCCGCAGCGACGGATCGTCACCTGGAGATCGATCTCGGGGGCCACGGCTCGTCCTTCCTCCCATTCCCGGGTGAGCACGACCGGGACTGGCAGAGCGTGCGCCAGGGACGCGAGCTCGCGCAGGTCGCGAGGTCCCATCGCAAAGCCAGCCGGATGGTCGATGACGATGAGCCCGAGCGGTCCCTGTGAAGCAAGGATTCTCGCGCGCAAATCCGAAACCGTCAGGTCGCGGGAATCGTTGATGCGAAGAGGCGCACCACTGATACGCCCCGCTGCCGGGTAGACGTGTTCCTTCCAGTCCTCCATGGGCACACAACCTTGCCGAAGCTGAGCGCCGCTGATGCCACTTTCGGCGGCGAGCATGCGTTCCATCAAGGCGTACTTGGACTCCCCTGGCGAAAACATGAGCGCCTTGATCGAGTGGTGAATCGCCGCCGAGCGCATCAGGCCCAGGACGAAGGCTGTCTTGCCAACCCCCGCCTTGCCGGTCACCACGACCAGTCCTGCGGGCAAACCGTTGGTAAGTCGATCGAGAGCCACGAGGCCGGTGGAAATGTTCATGCGATGCTCTCCCTTCGTGATTCACAAGACCAAACGAGACTAGGTATTGCTCTCAGCCTCGACCTCCTCGGTCTCCTCGTCGGATTCGGAGTCCTCGTCGGTATCATCCGCGGACTCATCCGCCGCCGCGGCAGGAGGCTCCATGACGGCGCGAATTTCATCCGAGGGCTGACAGGCGCCTCCTCGGGTGCAGCTGTCACGCAGCTCGCGCAGGTCAGCAAGCGGGCCATTCGCCAGAGGACCATCGTCGACAAGGAGGGTGTTGACCGGGAGGTGCCTCTGCAGGCCGGTGACGACGGCGATGGTCGCGCAACGGTGCGCGGCCGCTTCCTCTCCCATCTGCAAGAGCTTGGTGGCGATGCTGGTCGCCTTTTCCGGATTGGCCGCTTCTGCCGTGAGTCGGCAGCGAGCCAGATGCGCCATCACGGCATGTTGCGGCCTCTGGGCGAAGCGTTCGAGCAACTGACCCGCCTCCCGCACGTCGGCCGAACGAGAGCGCGATGTTTCTGGTGCCGCCCGTCGCAGCAGGGCCTTCAACCTGCAGTTGACGAGGACCTCGTCATCCAGTGGAAAACGATTCATCAGTTGAATCGAGAGATCGGCGAGTCTTCACGCTGATTCGTCATGGGCCATCGCCGCCAAGGGGAAAACCGGAAGCCAGGCAGGGGTGGAGCCATCCGCGTTGCTTGGAGCCCCCGCCAGCAGGCACAGCGCCTCGACCACACGATCCTTGGGCGCGGAGATCGACATGGAAAGTCCGCCCCGGGCAGTGCACTTCATGGTCGGGAGCGCGCCAGCAGTGCCGGAGCAACTGGCGAGCGCGGCACTCAACTCGGCAGCGGAGCTTCTGCTCAAGTTGGAGATGGCGGCCTGGCGCTCCTGATTTGTGGTGGGACCAAGGAACTCAGCCAACCAGCGCAACATGGAAGGAAAGCCGGCAACGCGTTCGAGGCAACGGGTCATCTGTTCGCGGGAAGAGGCCAACTGGGCAAGGCCGGCGAAGGTCAGCGGTTGCGCCGAGGGAATGGGGAGCAACAATTGGTCCGTGGCTGAAGACAGCTGGCAAGGGTCCTCTCTGGAGCAATCGAACTGCTCCGGCGACGCCGAAGCGTTGACGAACGAGACGGCGGTCTTCGCGCCCGCCTTGCCCCGAGACGTCAGCTCGGCCCGCATGCACGCGGCGGCCGAGGAAGGCAGTACTACCCCGGCGCACCCGTTGCGGGCCGACTCCCAGTCGCCGTTGCTTCTGGCGCGTGCCCAAGCCAGGACGCAGGCGTGCGCCTTGCGCATTCCCTGCAACTTGGCCGAAAGTCGAGGGTGGCGGCGAGCATCGGCACCTGTGAGCGTGGGCAGCTCGGCCGTGGGGTCCAGCTTCCTCGTCGCAGCCAGGAAGAACCACCGCATGACTTCGGATTCGGCGCGGGTGGACGCGGGGTAGTAGGGCATCTGCCGGGGCCCCGTTCCCGGCCATGCGCCAAGCGCTGCCAATTCCTGAACGCGCTCGATGGAGAATGCGTCGGGGTTCTCGAGAACAACGCCCAGGGCTTGTTGCAGGCGAGCGATGTTGGTCGCCTCCGGCGTGGGCAAAGGATCGCGATCGTTGCAGGTTTCGGCGAACGTGGTCAGCAGCTGTTGCCGGCTGGCGAAGTCGTCTCCGACAGCAGCCTGCATAACCACACCGGCACACCCGCACTGGCCCTTGCCAACCGGTACGTGCGAGAGCGCCAGACACGCAACCGAGGCCAGTGGCTGGGGCAGGCGCTCGGGTGCGCGAATGGCAAAAACGCCGAGGCCTGCAGCAGACAACGCCAGTATAGTGAGAAGGGTGACGACGGGGTGGAAGCGGCGAGGGAGAGTCGAGGTAGACATGCCCTAAGAACGGGCGACGCGTGTCCTCTCTGACACTCGTTCTCCAACTCTCTTTGCCGGGCGCCCGTTGTGGCTCGAAAAGAAATCGAGCGATTCGGTGTCAGAGCCCCCTTGGCCAGTTCGTTACTTGGTCAAGGAGGACACGAAAATGACAAAGACATTCATGGCAGCGACGATCATCGGAACCCTGGCTTGCGGTTGCGCCGAAACAGCGGGTGGCCTGACACCGCAACCGGCCCGTGGTGATCGCTTGATGAACGAGCTTGAGACATCCCCGGAGTGGGTGAAGGAGGACTGTCGCGAGAAGATGTCGCGGCCGGGTCTGTGCGCGGTGGGCGTGGTGGCCGGCATCTGGAACCCGGCGCTCGCGCGTGAGACCGCGGAGATGCGCGGGCAAGTGGGCATCAGCCGCCAGCTGGAGAGCGTTCTGGACGAGATGGGCAAGGACTTCCAAGACTCGGTGGCGGTTGACGAATCCACGCAAGGCCTCCAGCACAGGTACACGACCAAGGAACATCGCTCTTCCATACGTCTGGTGGGAGCCAGGGTGACGAAATGGCACGCAAGCAAGTCGGGCACACTGTATGCGCTTGTGGTTCTCGAAAAGGACGGCATCTCGGCCAGCCTGTCGCGGGTCACCGAGATCACGCCGGCCATGCGCGAGGAGGTGATGAAGCGCTCGGAGCGCGCCTTCGAGGAGCTGCGGCAGCGAGCCTCGGTCAGGTGAGCGGCATCATGCGGTTCTGCGTCCTGAACGCTGCCCTGCTCTTCCTGGCCGCCCCGGCATGGGCAAAGGTGCCCGAGCGCTTCTTCTCGGGCATCGACCCACGCTATCCAGACACCGACTTCGTCGTCGGCGCTGGGGATGGGGCAAGCCTTGATGTGGCCACCGCGCGTGCCTACGGCACGATCGCCTTCCGGCTGCAGCCGCAAGGGACCTCATCCCTTGAGGACGTGGTCTCGGCCGAGACGATTGCCGGGCAGTCGCAGGAAAAGCAGACGATCAAGCGGACCCTCGCGGTGCAGGGGAGGATCGACGACTGGGCCTCGCTCATCAGCGTTGTCGACACCTATTCCGAGGACTCCCGGGTCTATGTCCTGGCGGTCGTCGATCGAGCCAAGGCCACGGGTCGGCTGCACGCCGAAGCCGCCAATGCCTCCGCCGATCTGCGTGACCTGGATACGCGCTTCAACCGCGATCTCCAGGCAGGATTCGAACGCCAGGCAGCGAACACATTGAAAGCCATGAAGGCAGCCCGCGCGCGCATCAAGACCAGCTTGGCGCAGGCAAGCCTGCTCGGTGACTACCCCAAAGCCACCCCGATGAAGGCCGAGGCGGTCCAGACCGTGGCGGCGGCTGAGGTTCGGCTGCGCGAGCGGTGGCACAAGGTGGTCGCCGGCATCTGCGTGGAAAGCGACGGGGATTCATCCGAAGGCGTGGCGATTCGAGCGTTGCTGGCAGACATCCTGACCGGACGCGGCCTGCAAATACGTGGCTGTGGCGCGGAAGATGAAGACGACAATCGAGCCCTGCGCTTCTCCCTGCGAATCAGGATGTTATCGACAACCGAGCCCACCGCTCTGGGCCCGCGCACCTACACCTGCCAACCCACCATCCAGCTCGAATCCGGCAAGGCCGCCGAAGCCACCGCCATGCTCACCTCGACCCTGACCGGCGAATCGGTCCAGGGCCGGGGCAAGACCGCCGCCGAGGCTGTGGAAGATACACATCCCAAGATCCGCGCGCGACTCGATGAGATCGTGGGGGAGGTGGTGGGGGACTGAGAAAATGGAAGCCCTGGGCGTTCGAACGACGCAAAGAGAATGCACATCGTGATACGATGACGTTGTGGAGCGAGTGTCCACAGAATCGCTGCGTCCCGTCCGGTACCATTGCCAGGCCGCTTCTCGAAGGCGCATGCCAACCGCGAGCGGTGGCCTAGGAATCGGTCCATCTCAGCAAAGGTGCGATGCCACTAACGCTGTCAGAAGTCGCTACGCTCCTTGGGAGCGTCTCTCAGACGCGTTGAGCGGTGTGACCTTCGCTGTTATGGGTAGCGGCCCCAGGGCCGAGGCCCCCAGGACCGCCACTTCCCGCGACTCTGCAAATGCCGTCCTCGTCAGGGGGGCGCAGTGGTGCTGAGCAATAGTTCACGGAGTCTCTCGCTCCTGGTCCAAGCCGTGAGGGAAAGACCCGATGACGAGTCCACCAGAAATGACTTGGCCGAGGCTGTTTCGAAGACCCTGAGCCAGGCAGCGATGGACGGCGGACTTCCCCCGGAGGATGCAAAGGACCTTGCACATGACCTTGTCCTGGAGATGTGCGAATACTTGATTTTTGAGGACATACGGGGCAACGCGGAAGCGGCTTGTGTCCGGCGTTTGGCCAAATGGCGGGCCCTTGATCATCACAGAAAGAACGATCGAGAACAGAGGCGATTGAGGCGGCAAGAGACCGAATCACAGGCCGAGTCAGCCGGTGATGTCACGCCAGAGCATCTTCTCGATGCGGCCGAGTCACAGGCTGCGGCAGAGAAGTCGATAGCGTCTGTCCTCAAGGAGCCAGGGGTGGGAATTCCGGAGAACTATCGAAGAGTGCTTGTGGAGATCTACATTCACCATCGCTCCCTCGGAGAGCTTGCGGAGGAGAATCTCGATCGTTGCCCGCACAATCAGCAGACTGGCGCGCCACGCACCCTCAAGCAAGCAAGGCTTGCCGTGGATCAACATCACACTCGCGCCAAGCGATGGCTCCATGACTATGTTGACTCCATGGCCAAAGAGGAGATTGACTGATGACCCGAAGGGCACTCGTCCTTGTGGATCTCGATCAATTCTTTGCGGATAGGAATGGCTCCGATGGGATCCCCTCAACCACGACAGCGAAGACGCTAATCGCGCGACTGTTGCCTCCGCCGTATTGGCCTTTGCTGGATATTGAAGAGGTTGTGGTGGCTCTTGCGTTCAACACTACCGGTGCCCGGCGCGTGGCGAAATTTGGTATCGCCTTTCTGACCGGTCTCGTCGATTTGTTCGGGCGAATCGCAGCGAGTACTCGCGCACGTTTGAGGGCAGAATTCTCCGTGAATCTGACGATGCCGGAAACCGCCGATTCGGCCCTGGTTGCGCTGTGCCAGTCGGCTCCTGATGCCGAGCACGCTGGCAACTTCGACCATGTCGTATTGTTCTCTAGAGATCGGAGTCTGCGGGAGGCCATCGCAGAAATAGCTCGAACCCCCCTTACCCCTTTCGGAAATGCGGAAATGTGTCGGGGCGGCGCGAGTTGGCAGGCCAGGGGAACATTCTTGCGCCAGGCACCGGTCGCAAGACAAACACGTACTGATATTCTTCAAACTCCCCCAGCATTCACTCCTACGGCCTTCATCGACAATCCTGCCCTGACTGCGTGGGCATCGTGCCAGAGTCTGGGCACGCGAGGCGTCCTAAACCTGGACAGCCTGGCTAGCAAGATCGAGACAGATCCATCCCTTCTTACCCAGATAGGCGTCACTTGGCCGACAGAGCGTGGCTGCACGCGAGGGGTCGGTAGGCTCACAAGGCAGCTTACGACATCAGGTGAGCCCGGTACCCTTGGTGCTTGTGGGCCCGAGGACGGTTTGGAGGTGAGCTTGGCCGAGCCGCCCTCTGGTGCGACGTGGAACTACCGGTCCGCGAGTCCGATTGGGCCAGGAGCGATTCGTCTTGCGGCCAAGCCCAAGGAAGACACGATCTATCTCACGGTTCGCACCCTACTCCCCAACTGGGTCTATTCGTCTGATGTGGCTGTGATCCTGGATGGGCCCGCTCGCCAGTCCAACGATTTCGAGAATTTGAAACACTGTCTGTTCTCGGAACGAACCATTCACACAAGGTGTGATTTTGTGAGAGTCCGGCAGGACTCGACGCGTGCCTCATTTTGCCAGCTGCAACAGACCGCCGGAGGAATCGTACCTACCACATGGTGGTGGATCCCCGAATCGGGTGGCCAGAAGCAAGTGGTGACCGTGAAATTCGCGCTACCCCAGATCAGGCTAGGTGATGGCCGGTCTTCCGCAAAGGTGGAGCTTCGTGCAACCATCCGGAATGTCCCGTGCGTTGCGATTCGTTCGCCCGCCGGTGGAATTGGCTACGCCTGTGATGTTGTTGCTGACTCCATCGTCTGCCCGAAAGGTCTTACGGCAGGAGCTATTTGCCTGGGCCTATGCAAGCACCCGTCTCACGAACTCGCGGTCTTCTCGCTCTTCGAGCAAGATCCGAAAGGCATGGCGAAGGTGCGATCCATTCAGGAAGTCAGTTGGGAAGACATGCGGGCTTGCTCCGCAGGGGCGTGTAGACGCATGACGAAAAGAGACTGGGCCGAACTTCAGCTGTTGCCGCTCTTGGTTGCCACGGAAGCAGTACAGGCCAAGGCAGGGATGCCTACGATGCGGTCCGGGGGGAGGACCTGATGGCCATTCTTTCAGCCGCGGTGTCAGAAGGACTCTCGACGGTCGTCATTCAGACACCATCCCCATTGCTACCGGGTACGGCCCGGTCGGGCTTCCTTTGGGGAAGCTATGAATTGTATGGGAGCAGAAATGAAGCGTGACAGCACAGAAGCGTTGGACCAACCGGCCCAAACGACGCCAGAGCTGCTCCACGCGCTAGCTGCCTGGGAACGGCTACTGCGCCATGAAAAGGCAACATCATCAGGAGAGCAGCAGCTCCCGTCTGCCTTTTTGGTTGAGATTCTCGACGCGTCCGAGCTCGTCAAGAGGACAGCCGCGCACATTGATGGGCAAGTGCCGCCCGAGCCTCCGCGGCAACTGGACGATAGGCGACGTTGGTTGCTTGATGTGGCCGAACTCTACCTTGCCCATGGCGGCGCACGGCGACTAGCTGAGAACTCGCCAGCACAGAAATGGGCCATTTCCCTGGCGAACGCGTTGGCAGAAATCGTAGAGCGCAGGTTGAATGCACTTCGTTTCGTTGATCGGTTATGGATTTTCGGCGATCTGGCCGAAGGTGAACTCGCCGGCATGCCCGGCAGTGAGCCCTGGAAGACCGTGCTTGCTTGCGTCATGTCTACTGAAGTCGCGGAAGCAGACCGCACGTCATTCGTACGCTATTGGGGATTGGGGGAGCTTTGCTCGCGCGATGTTGAATTTCTGCGAGAAGCAGTGCGAGTGGACGGCCCATGGCGCGAGGCTTACCGGAGACATCTGAGGGATTGCTTCGCCGAAATTCGATATATGCGCATGGACCATCGACTCTTTGTCGAGCCGGTGGTGACTTTGCCGTTGCCCCATTTGTCACGGTGGATCGAGGTCCTGCCCGGCCGGGAAGGCGTCGAGGTCTTTTGGGGCGACACTCACAGGCAGCTCCCATGCACTTTTCGAGGCGGCAGGTTGAGCCTCGCCGTCGACGAGACGACAGGGACCATTTCCGCGAAAGTAACAGCCCTCAAGCCGCATGTCTTGCAGGTCGCCTTTCAAGCTTCACGGGCCGCAGTGGAACTGGGTGAGAAGGACGAGGTGGCGAACAGCAAGATCCTGTCCGTCGCCGATGGGATCGCTGAAGCTTTGGTCAGCAAGGACTGGTTTGCCAGCCTCAAGCGCGCGGCGAATGCCTTCGACCAAGGCGAGGACCCTTTGGAAGATGACGAACTCGCTGTGGCCCACGCCCTCGAAGCCCGGGTGGGGCTTGGATTGCTCATGTATCGCGCCGGTACCACGCCCAGGCTCGCGAGCAAATTGGTGCAAATCGACAAGAATCTGAAGGAGATCAGTCACGCCGTCCTGCTGCTCGATGATGATGATTACATCGGCATCCTTGTTTTCCTTGTCCCCCGCCCCGGTACCTGGTTGGGGGAATGTGCAAGGATCGCCGAGAGGATTTCCAGCGTAACCCTGGAAGCTGCTCTCGAAGAGTGGGGCGCCCGCGAAGAGCCATCTTCGGCACCTGAGGTGAGGAAGATGGGCGCAGCGCCCGGCGTGGCGGACGAGTTCGTGGATGAAGGCGGCCGCGTTGATGACTCGCATGGACCATGGGCCGACTTCATCCCGGCAGCAGCGGCGGTGGGCAGGCTGGCTTGGGGAAAAAGTGCGGCCATCTGTGATGGAATTCGTCGCTGGCTAGGAGATCGAGTGAGCAATTTGCCATGTGGGCTCTGTCTCGCCTCTGGAGCCGAGGTCCGCGGTGGTCAGCCGATTCGTTTGAACCGGGGCGTTGCGGAATTGGCGCGTCTTCTGCGACCTGGTGACGCGGTCGAACTGCATCTCCCACCCGATGGCGCCTTTGCCTGCTTTGAGACCGACCTACGAGGTGTCATCACCTCGCCCGCCGAGCGCCTACCCCCGGTCCATGCTCGAATCGTTGTGGAGCCTGCGCCAGACGCGCGGGTCCTCTGGGTAGTGTCCGCAACCCCGACAATCATGGGGCTCGCAGTCGGCGGTCACGCCGACAGCATTGCCGTCGAAGTACTGGCGTTGGTGCCGTGTTGGTTTGATGAAACTGACAACTGAAGCCCGGCACAATTGTCCGCATGGAGAGATGGCTCCGTGATTCCGCAAACAGCTCCCACAAGTGTCGCGCTGGATCGAGTCTTTGCCCGTCTGGTCGAGGCCGAGTGGCAACTTTGGAACGGCAATCGGGAACTGTGCACAGCGATTCTAGACGATGTCGAATTGCGGCAGACGCCCGAAGAACGGACTCTTCCGGCCGTACGCGGCAAGATGTTGCTCCTGCGTGCGCTTGCTCAGATGATTCGCTCGGATCCCAAGAATGCCGCCGACTCTCTCGGCGAGGCACTCGCAGCGTTTGAAGATGGAGGGGACGAGTGCCATCGAAACGAGGCGCACGCTCTGATCCTGCTCTGGAAGTTCGTCAGGACGCAGTCGGGTGCTGCCTCCGCGCTTGATTGCGTTGAGCGAGCAATATCGTACTTCGAGTCGTCAGCAAACCCGAGCGTGGCCCAAGCAACCCTACAGGAGAGCATCGCCCGCATGCGTCGGGCGGAGCTGATTTCGGAGGTGGGTAGAAGATCGCCGCTCGAGTGGAAGCGCGTTTCGGAGGAATTGCGTCTCAGGCTTGGCAGCGATCATCGGCTCACCAAGGATGCAGAGTTCTCAGCTCTACTACATGCCGCGGGGGAGTTGGCTGACGGCCTGAAAAGGCTTGCGAACAGGAAACCTCGCGTGAGCCTCAGCGACCGCATCGAGGACGCCCTATTTCACAATATCCTTCACTACGGTCCCGATGGCGAGCTGAGCTCTCCCACCCCGTCGACGCGGGAAGATGCGTTGCTGCACGAGATCACGAATAAGATCCCGTCTCTATCCAGTTTGCGCCGGGCCGCGGAGACACTTGCCCCGCACGTTGATCGCATCCTGGGTGCGCGCGATTCGCAGGAGCATGCCGCCCGGTTGCTGAGGACCAGGAATTCCTACGGCGCAGTTGTTCAACTCTACCTGACGATTCTGGTCATGTTGAAGCAACCCAAACAGGCGAGATCGGTCGCCGACGCTTTCGTGGAACTCGAGGCGCACCACTCGCACGACCTCGTCGCGAGTGCCAGATACCTGAGAGCCGAGGCGCTCTATGAGCTAGGGTCCACTCTGGATGCACTGAGCGAAGCTTGGGCCTTGCGGCGTGAATTGGCCGGCGTCGCCCATCCCCTCGCACGCCATACATGGGAACGCGCCTCGTGGCTGATAGGACGACTCTTGTTGTTCTACGACCAGCCTGAATCGGCTTTGGAGGTCATGGCGTCGATTGGCCATTCGGATCTTCACATTGAGAGCCCCTACAAGGGTCTCTCGAATTGCTACCAGGAAAGCGGTGAGTTTGCGGACGACGTACGCGAGGCCACTGGCATATGGATTCGCCTCGGAGAGTACCGGTCAATGATTGGCGAGGAGCCATCCCCAGTGGCCCGTGCGATACTCAAGTTCGCCGCGCAGGTCGCGCTTGGCCGCGAAACGCAAGCGCTCAAGTCTGTCGAAGGGCTAACCAGGGTGGTTGACCACTTCAGTATGCAGGCCCGCGAGGAGGGCATCGAACTGGCCCTGCACCAGGGCCTGCTTCTCCGGCGAGTGCGCCGCCTTGATGAAGCGATCCCGATTGTGGAGTTCGCCCTGAATGCTACACGTGCGCTCTACGGTCAATCCAGTTTCCGGGCTGCGTACATCGCCTATCGGCTCGGCTCGACAAAGATGGCGCGAGCGATGCAGGCCAATAAGGACCCAACCATCGAGTACTCGCGGGAGGCTACCTTCAGGCGAGACCACGACAGGATTCAAGCCACGCTGCTTTGGCGTGAGGCCCTCAGGATCCTTGATGAATGTCAACCGAGCAATGCCCTAAGTGCATATGTGCTCGAGAACCTGGCCGCGGTGGAGCGGAACGAGCAGGCGAAACGGAATCTCTTCCAGCGCGCTCGCGCTACGGCTTTCCAAAGTAACGACCACATGTTGCCGAACGCGGCGCAGCTGACAATGCGGCACGTGGCGGCACTCCCGACCGGCCATGACGAGCTTGCTCTCCGCATCCGTCAGATTCGCGAAATGAGCCATGCTAGTCCCCACCTGCGGATCACCCTGGGACGGTTCCTCTGGTACAGAATGATGGGCAGAACTGGCGATAGTCCCTCAGAGCGCTTGTGCGAACTCCGCGCGATCAACGAATTGGTTTCGGCCGACTGCTACGATTCCGAGTTCTCCTCGGTCGTGCGAAATGAGCTTGCTGAACGGCTGTTGGAGGCAGGCAAGACTGCGACGGGGCAAGATCGCCAGCAACTGCTTGCTGAGGCGCTGTGCGCGGCCGAAGTGTTGACAGAAATCCGGCCGGCAAAAATCCGCAGGCAAGTAACAAGTGCGAGAGTATTGGCGGAAATCTGTGCCGCGCTCGGTGATCACGACAGGAGGACCGAGGTGCTGCGAAGCGTCCTACAGCTCACCCTTGAGCGCGTGGGGCCCGAACACCATCTGACTCAGCACGTACGAATGTACCTTGCAGATGCACTTTGGGACAGGGGCGACAGACAAGGCGCCTACTTCGAAATCTACCGCGCAAACATCTACGGCTCCATTGCCGATGCGCTGGCACATGACGACAGGTTCTTGCTTGTGAATCCCTTCAAGATGATCGAGAGATCTCTACACCGGCGGCTGATCTGGTCGGAGGATCAAATCAAGGAAGAGACGCGGTGCCGGTTCGACGTGGCCTTCGACAAGGGCGGTATTGTTGGCCTGCGGACATCTAGTACGTCAACCGGACCGCTCTGGCTCGCGCGACATGGGCTTCTGACGATGCGAGCGTTTGCACGCCATCTGGGCGTACAGCGTGCCGCCTTCATCTTCTACTCTAGATGGCTGGGTGACCTCGATGAGACCACGATCAACAACATCGAGAACCAGCTCATACCGCTACTGGAAAGTGGCGGCGAGATTCCCGAGGAGCTGCTCATCCGGTTCATTGAGCGCCACAGCACTAGGCGGGTCATCGAGCCCTGGTTCGTGTTCCTCGCGTGTCTGCGTCTGGGAACTCTGCGGCTTCGCGCGAAGCGTTTAGCTGAGGGAGTCGAGGCCTTCCGGGACCTGATCGCACGCACGGACGCCTATCGCGCATGTGCAGGACTTGAAGTCGGGCAGATGTCCGATCTAGAGCTGGCTGCGCGAAGGACCACCGAGATAGAAGTCGAGGTTCTCACCGAAGTCGCTTACACCGGAGCCGCATGCTGCTTGGCAGCGATGGGCGATTCAACACGTTCTCTCGAAGTGTGGCGCGCTGGTGCCCCGTGGCGAAACGAGGATGGCCTTTGGGCGAGCCAGCACAACCACGATCGGTGCCTGCTGCTTGTGGAACTGCTACGCGCATTGGCCTGGCGCACGGACGAGGCGTCTGCCGAGGTCGCTTCCTCGGCGCTGTCGAGGATGGATGCGCTGGAGTGCGCGGGTCTGCTTGAGGGGCGGGCTCTCGAGGAACTGGCGCATATCTCCAACTTCAAAGATAGGGCCTTCACAGATTCTCGAATGAGGCTGCTGCTGAGGTACCTCGAGACTCGGTATCTGGACTACTGGGACTGGTCTGGATTGTCAGCATCGCACGCTCAGCATGACACGATGTGGAAAGAATTGTGCGAACATGCGTCGCGCAGTGCGCTTCCCCCGGAGGTTCTGTGGCAAGGATTCTCCGTTCGCAAGGGGGTCCTCGTGGATCGGTTCCTTCGGCTTCGATGCCTCGCTCGTTGCGGTGGCAGTGCACGCGCCGAAGCTTGGCTGGATGCAGCCAATCGCTGGGTCGACGAACAGCTCGATCTTACTCGGCAACTCCAGCCCACCAAGGATGCCGCACTACTAATGGATGAGCTGACTGATCTGCTGCGTATTCGTGAACGCCAGTGGACTGACGAGTGCGAAGCGGCTCGACAGATCGTTCAACAGATCGAAGGATGGGGCAATCGACTGGCCATTGCCCCTCGCACCTTGCTTCTCGACTACTACCGGATCGGCGACCAATACGTCGTATTCTCGATCGTGCGCCGCGATGGGGAAGAGTCTTCGATTCAAGTCAATGTCGTCACCCGCGACGAGGAACTAGCTACCGCGCTTGGAAGATGGACCCGGTTGGTGGACTCCGCAAGGGGAGTGTTGGACAGGTTGGACGATCTTGTTCGTATGCTGCACGATAGTTCCGACGAAGCCCATGCTGTCTGCCAATGCTTGGCTAAGCGACTCCTCCCTCAGAACGTTTTGGCTGGTATTGATCGCATCGTCGTGATTCCGGATGATGAGCTCCGCCGAATTCCTTGGCACGTTTTGGAGCCAGAACGTGGCCAGCCGTTGTACAGGTCGGCGGAGGTTTCGTGCCTCTCGTCCATCCGAGACTTGGATCGAGTGAGCGTGGATGCCACCAAGCGAGATTTCGATGGTGTTTTTCGCGGAGTAACCACTTTCGACGGCAAAGAGACGAGGATTGAAGGGACGAGCAGACGCTTCAAGGTGAAGGCCGGAGGGTTCGACGACCTTCCAAGTGTCGCCGCGGAGGAAGTCAGCGTTCACGAATTGTGGAATCGGGCGGGCTGGAAATGTGACTCACGCGTTGACGACCGGCTCAGCGCCGAGGGATTGCGAGACATACTGCAGCACTGCCGGGTTGCCCACATCGCGACCCACGGTCATCTGGAGTGCCATGACGCGCAGGTCGAGGGAGCCGTCGGCATTAGCCGGCTCGGGCATTCGCATTTGGTCCTTGGTAGGAGCGAAAACGGCCGTCCGCGATTGGTGTCCGCACTGGAGATCGGCACATGGTCCGTCTCGAACGTGGATTTGTTGGTGCTGTCAGCATGCAGCACCGGGCAGGGCCCGGATGAGTCCGGCGAGGAACTACAGAGTATCCGGCGTGGGTTTGCTCAAGCTGGCGTGCGCTCGATGATCGTAGCGTTGACGTCGGTCCGATCCGATTTCGCACTTGCATTCGTGGATGCGTTCTACCGGCACGGATGCCTGCCAGGAGGTGAGATTCGAGCCGGAGCCTTTCGCGATGCAATCAGCGCGATGGGAAATGCCGTCGTATCGCAGCCAGATTGGCAGCGAAACATCGTTCGCACCGCTTCTGACTTGCAGGCAAATGGGGGTGACGTCGCCTTGGCGATACGCGAGCATCCTGTGGTGGCCGGGACGTTCCAGCTGGTTGGCGTAGACCGGTCCTTCCGTGCGTGGCCTTGCCCACCAGCTCTGATTTAGCGTCAAGGAGTTCCGATTCCAGGCGACTGGAAGTCTGCAGGTCAGCTCGAGCGGAACGGCTTCCTCTCCTCTCACGTGCGGGTGCCAGATCGTCCAGGTCAAAGGCGAATCCAGCACCGCCGGCGTAGTATCAATGTCAGATCTACTCCTGAGTGCCGTCCTCCCAGAGCAACGATGGCTACACATTCTAAGCCCGGGCGCGGGCCCTCGGTGATCACCCAAAACCGGCCACCAATGATCACCTGAAAACCGGCCACCACGGAGCCGACCGAGACGT
>CAZHUY010000139.1:0-16137 GCA_964535465.1 uncultured Myxococcales bacterium | reverse complement strand
GCTGATGGGCGCGCTGGCGGGGATCATGGAGGCGCAGTACGAGGTGCTGCGCGCCCACGGCCACTCGCCGAGCGAGGCGTTCAACGAGACGGTCGAGGAGCTGACCCAGAGCCTCATCCGCCTGGTGGACGAAAACGGCATGGACTGGATGTATTCGAATTGCTCGGCCACGGCGCAGCGGGGCGCGCTCGACTGGCGCCCGCGTTTCAAGCAGGCCGTGATGCCGGTGTTCGAGCTGCTCTATGACCGCGTTTCCTCGGGCAAGGAGTGCGCCCGCGTGCTCGCTTCCACCGGCGGTCCCAACTACCAGCAAGAGCTGGGCAAGGAACTGGCCGAGCTGGGCAACAGCGAGATCTGGCGTGCCGGCAAGGCTACGCGCGCCCTCCGTCCCAAGGATGTGAAGGCCATCGCCGCGGGTGTCAAGGGCGTGGGTGGGCGCAGCGAGAACTGATCGTCGCTGACGCGATCAACGCGGTAAGAGGCCAGGGCTGACGCTCTGGCCTTTTTTCTATGGCGTCGTACAACACGTCGGGCAACGCTGCAAATCGCGCCGCTCAAGTCAGCCGAAGGATCCGTCGAACCCTCGACCAGAAGGGGCCGTCGCCTCGCGATGTCCGCCAACCTCGCCTTCTGCCAGGAGCGACTTGTGAACGCCGCAAAGCCAAGAAAAGTTCTAGTCGTAGAGGATTCGCGGCTGATCCACAAAATGTACCAGGTGATGCTGCGGCCGATGACCCTGGTGTCGGCGTACACCGGAGAAGAGGGGCTGAACAAGCTGGAACAGAACCCGGATGTGGACCTGGTCATCCTGGACGGCAACATGCCGAAGATGACGGGCCTGGAATTCCTGGCCCGCGTGAAATCGTCACCGTCCTCGGGTCGTATCCCGGTGCTCATCGTCTCCACCGATGGCAAGGACGCGGACGTGGCGCGCGGGATGCAATGTGGCGCCAGCGCCTATCTGAAAAAACCGTTTCAACGCGAGGACCTGCTGGCCACCATCAGCCGTCTTGCCGCCCCCCAGACGATCACATGAACCAAGGCCCAATCATGGACGAGCCCGTGTCGTTGCCGAATCGAGATGGCGTCCTTGGGCTCGCGGGTGACGGTCAAGATGCGTTGGCGACGTTGCGGCGGGCGCAGGAGCTGGTACGCGACGCCCAAGCCGCGATCGAGGAAGCCAGCCGCGCGGTGGGGAAGGCTCCTGCTGGCGAGCAGATCGCTGGACTGGAATCGCGCCTGGCCGCATCCGATCGCGAACGAAAAGAGCTGACCTGTCGCCTGAACGAGGTCGAGCATCAGGTGGGCCGCATGATGACGTTGTACGTGGCCAGCTACCAGTTGCACGCCACCCTGGATCCGGTCGAGGTGCAGTCGACCATCGCGGAGATCGCGCTCAATCTCATTGGCGCCGAGCAGTTCATCCTGATCCTGCGCGACAATGAGGACAGAGGTTATCAGGTGTGCCTGAACCAAGGGGACTCGGACGCCCTGTGGGCACGATCCCCGCGCTATGAGGGGGGCGATCCCCTGATCGATGCCGCCCTGACCGACGGGGTCTTGCGTTTCGGCCCTCACCCAAGCTCTCCGGTGCTGGCCGTGGTCCCCTTGCGCGTGCAGGACATCTCCATCGGCGCGCTGGCCATTCTCAAGCTGTTTTCGCACAAGCCTGGTCTGGTGAAAGAGGACCACGATCTGCTGGATCTTTTGGCCGCCCATGCCGCGTCGGCGATCTTCGCTTCGCGCGTGTACACCAAGACGGCCCGCAAGCTGCGCACCCTGGAGGGTCTGATGAAGTTGGTCAACCAGGGCTAGTCGCATGGAAGGCCTTCATCGGAAATCTTCATGAGCTTCCAGGGTCGCATCGAAGATGTCGGGGTCGCTGATGTGGTCCAGCTCATCCGTTTGGGCGGGCACTCGGGCACGCTGACCATTCGCACCGAAGAAGAGGAGGCCCTCATCGGTTTTGAACGGGGACGCCTCATCAGCGCCTGGAGTCCACAGTCGCTTCGCCTGGGCGAGCTGCTGCTCCAGGCAGGGTTCCTGCAGGATGCGGATTTGGAGCGCGCGCTGCAGTTGCAGGAATCCGACCGCCCGCATCGCCCCTTGGGGCAGATCCTGGTTCGCATGGGTGTGACCTCTCCCGAGCAGATCCGCGAGGTCATCGCGCTGGAGATCGAACGGGTCTTGCAGGAAGTCTTGGCTTGGCCTGCCGGCGATTTTGAGTTCGCCATAGACGATTTGACCCCGGTGGTCGAGGTTTCGCGCCTTTCGGGTGCGCCCAAGGTCGACCTCGATACCCAACAGGTGCTGCTGCAGGTGCTGCAGACCATGGAGGAGGAAGCCGCTCGCCACAACGCTCAGCCGCCCAGCCCCGTCGAGGTTCAGGCCGAGGACTCCGATGCCATCGAGGAGCTCGTGCAGGTCGTGAACCACAGCGGTCGCCACAAGACCGACCACGATCTGCCCGCCGTCTCCGATCCGGGGGCGACCGGGGGCACGCTCACGGCAAACAACCAAGCCTTGGTGAGGCCGCGGTTTCAGTTGGTCTCACCCGACACCGACTTGTTGGCGCGGATCAATCTCTTGTTGGAGAGCGATGGGGATCGCATGTCGGCCGTGGCTTTTCGCGACGCGGGGGTGTCCCTGCTGGGCGAGCAGCCGCCCATCGTGGTGGTGGACCTGCGCTATCAACCGCAAGCGGTCAGCGCGCTCTCGGCGCTGTGCCGTACGCGGCCGCGCGCATCGGTCATCGCGGTGTTCGAGGGGAGGGCCCCCTTACGCGAGCTGTACCAGGCCGGCGTGTTGGCTATTTCCTCCGTGTCCCCTGACACCATCGCCGCCTGTGTGCGCAGCGTGGCTCGGCAACGCCGCTTCCTTTCGAACGAGAACGCCATCGCCGATGGGGTGCGGGGCAGTCTGGCGCGTCTGCGTCGGATCATCACCGATCTGCGCTCGGGCTTGCTGGCCACGTCGGTGTCGCTCAACCTGCTCAATGTGATGGCCGAATCGCTCGATCGCGGGATTCTTTTCGTCCCCGACGGGCAGCGGCTGGTGGCCCTGGGCGCTTTTGGGCAGACCAGCCAGGGCGACGATTTGGCCGTCACCACGCAGAATCTCGTGGTTCCGATTGGCGACCGGGGCGTGTTCTTCGAGTGCCTGAATGACAGCCAGCCGCGCTACCTGGGTTTCGACAGCGCGGAGTTGCCGCAGGCGTTCTTGGAGACGGTCGATCGTCCCGCGACGGGCGAGATCGCGGTCTTGCCCGTGCCGGGCAGCCAGCGGGTGATCGCCATGCTTTATCTCGACAACGGAGCGCGCGAGCGACCCGTGGGTGACATCGAGATATTCGAGTTGGCCGCTTTTCAGCTGGGCTTGGCCTTGGAGAACGAGCTCCTGCGACGAAGTTCGACGCAGACGCCGACCCGCCAAGCGGGGTGATGCCGTGCCGGCGCGTCCGATTTGCGGATGGCGTTCAACGGCGAGCCGCCCTCACTTGGGTATCTGCTTGCCATGCGTCCTGTTCTGCAGGAAATTGCGCCGCCATAATCCTGACGACGGCAGCATGTCCATCGACGATACTGCATGAACAGAGTCCCTCTCCGAAGACGAACCTGGAGGACCACGGGTCGTGAAGCTCGCGCTCATCTACCCACCGGCCTGTGATCCCACCGCGCCCTATCCGGCGTTGGCATGTCTGGCGGGGTTCTTGCGGCCACGAGGGATCGAAGTCCTGACCGTCGACGCCAATCTGGAGGCGTTCGAGGGCCTGCTGCGCAGAGAGCCACAGGCGGCGCTGAGCGGACGTATCACCCAGGAGGTGACCCGGTTGCAGCGCCGGCGGTGCTTGGATCATCAGGCGCAGCTTCGCCTGCTGACCCTGTTGCGCGTGCAAGGGGAATCGACGGTGGTACCTGACAGGATCGAAGACGCCGTCAGGGTGCTGCGTTCGCCGGAGCTCTTCTATGACGGGCGGGCCTACGCGGCTGCGGTGGAAACAGTCAACGCGGCCTTGCGGACGATATCGGCGGCTCATGCGCCCCTGCACCTGGACTTCACCGCGTATCGCACGCCTTTTGCGTTGACCTCGTCCGAGGAGATGGCCCGCGACGCCGAGCCCGAGCGCGATCCCTTTGACAGCTATCTGGTCACCGAGTTGGTGCCGCGGTTGCGGCGTGCCCGTCCCGACGCCATCGGCCTTTCGGTGTGCTTCCCCGGACAGCTCGTGCCCGCCTACTCCTTTGCCCTCGAGTTGAAGCGCGTGTTCCCCGACGTGCATCTGGTGGCGGGTGGGCCGGCCATCACCCAGATCCTGTTGCGTCTGAGCGGCTCGCGGCTGGCCATGGCCCTGGGCGCCTTCGACAGCGCGGTGGTCTTCGAGGGCGAGCAGACACTTCTGTCCCTGTGTCGCGCGCTCGACGAGGACCAGGGACTGCGCGGCATTCAAAATCTGGTGCTGCGGGATCCCTTGCTTGGGGCCCGCTTCTTGCCTGGACCGCCCTCGCTCGACCTACGCAGCCTGCCCGCGCCCGACTTCGACGGTCTGCCGCTCACCGGCTACCTGTCGCCCCATCTCCTCTTGCCCTACGATCCCACCCGAGGCTGCTATTGGGGACGCTGCGCCTTTTGTCACTACGGCCTGAGCGCCAGTGGGACCGCCCGCTATCGCGAACGTGATGTGGACACCGTGGTCGAACATCTGGGCCAGCTCGCGCGGCGGCACCAGACCCGGCACTTCTATTTCTCGCAGGACTCGGTGGCGCCCAAAACATTGGTCAGGTTGGCCGAGGGATTGGCCGCGGCGGGGCTGGATCTGCGTTGGGGCACCGATCTGCGGCCCGAGCGCTATCTCACCTCGGCGCGTTGCCGAACGCTACGCGAGGGAGGCGCGGTGGCGTGCAGTCTGGGCATCGAATCGGCCAGCCCGCGTGTGATCGGCCTCATCAACAAAGGCATCAAGCCCGAGGTGGCCCGGCAGGCGGTGCGGAACCTCGCCGGGGCGGGCATCGCGGCCGAGGTCATGTGCTTCACCGACTTTCCCACCGAGAACTACGCAGAAGCCCTGGAGACGCTGCGCTTTCTCGACGAGCTGCGCGAGGACATCGCCACCTTCATCGTGGGTCAGTTCGACCTGACGCACGGCTCGGCGGTGGCGCGCGAACCCCAGCGTTTTGGTCTGCGCGAGGTCTGGAGCGTGGCGGGCGACGCCCTGGCCACCACCTTGTTCTTTCGCGAGCGCAGGCAAGGCAAGAACGCGCGTCAGCGGGCGCGCCTTGAAGAGGAGATCGCCCGCTTGGCCTCAGGGTGGTCGCTGCGTCCATATCCATGGGCCGGTTCGCTCTCCACCGCGCACACCCTGTTTCACTATGACCGCTTCGGGCCCGCGGTGTTCAAACAACGCGCGCGCACACCGGTCTGCGAAGCCCCGACCGGCGTGCCGGCGCGCTTCCCCATGGCCCAGCTTTTGCGGGCCGAAGAACATGAGGCCGCGATCTGGCACGAGCTTGTCCACGTCCAGCGGACCGTCTCGCGCAAGGCCTACGACTTGTTGGCGGCCACGCTGCCCAAGCTGCGACGCTGACCGCGCTTCAGCGTTTGCCTGACGCCGGGCCGCCCTTGCCGCCGCCCTTCTTGAAGCGCTTGCCGAGAAGCGGATCCAGGGCCCATCGCCCGCAGCCCAGCGTCGCAATGGCCAGGCAGCCTGCTAGGTAGAGCGTGGTCAACTCACGCTGACGCCAGGTGGACCCGGCGTCTCCGGTGATCAACCCCAGGCCGAGGGTGAACGCGAGCAGCAGGGCGGCGAACCGGCCGGCCAGGCCGAGGGTGATGAGGATGCCGCCTACGAATTCCGCGGCCACGGTCAGAAGCAAGCTGTAGCGATGCCCCATGTGCAGGGGGTCGGGAAAGCTGGACACGCGATCGCTGTAATGGCGCACGCGTTCTACCCCGTGCAGCAGGGCCATGTTCAGGCCCACGCCGGCACGCAGCGCGAGCAGTCCAAGGTTAGCGAAGCTCTCACGGTTAAAGAAAGACACGGCCGCAGGGTCGCACATCTGGACCGAACACCAAAAAATGCAATGCGGCGTTTGCGCCGGCACCACCGTCGGGCCAAGCCGCTACCCGCGTTTGACGGCGTGTTCGATTTCTTCGAGGGTGGCCAGGCCGGCGCGCGAGCCCAAGCTGCGACAGGCGAGGCCGGCGGAGGCGTTGGCGAAGGGGAGGGCGCGTTCGAGCGGCCAGCCCTTGAGCTGGGCGTAGGCGAAGGCGCCGCAGAAGGCGTCGCCCGCGCCCGTCGTGTCGGCGACGAAGACGTCGATGGCGTCTTGCTGGACCAACTTGCTGCCTTCCAGGGCCACGGCCCCAGCCTCACCCATGGTGATGACGGCGATGCGCGGACCTAGGCGGGTGATCTCGCGCAAGCTGTGCGACAGCTCATCCGACGGCGCGAACTCGTTGGCGAAACGCTCGGAGCCCACCACGATGTCCGAGAGCGCGAGCAATTCGCCCATGCCGCCCGAGAGCTGGCTGGCGTTGAGCAGGACCGTGATGCCCTTGCCGTGCGCCCGTTCGGCCACCGTGGCTTGCAGCGCGGGTTGCGTGCCATCGAGGCACAACAGGGTGGCTCCGTCGAGTAGGCGCTCGGGCAGATCGTCGATGGACAGCGGGGTCACGTTGCCTCGGGAGCGCAAGATCTTGCGGCGTCGACTGAGCTCGTCGATCTGCACGATGGACACCGGCGAGACCTTGCCCTTTTCCTTGGCCAGGAGACGGGTGTCGATGTTGAGCTGCTCGAGCGAGCGTTCGATGAAGGAGCCGAACTCGTCGTCGCCCACGCGGCCGAAGTAGCGTCCTCGGACTCCCAGCATCGACAGGACCGAGAGGATGTTGGCCACCGATCCGCCCCCCTGCATGCTGAAGACAGACATCTCCAGCAGCCGCAATTCGGCACGCGGGACCACACACATCAAATCGACGGTGGCGAGGCCCACCCCCACGGCCAGGGGTTCACGGGACGGCGACTTCCGCGGCTTCGAGGTTGGTCGGGTCACCCGGGGGCGCGCTTTTGTTTGCTTCTTGAGGCTGCGCTTGTTGGCCACCAGAGCATGCTACCACCGACGGCAAGATTTTTGCGGTTTCCGTGCAGGCGTTCTAGGACTTGGGGACGATGCCTCGGCCCACGCCGTAGTAGGTGAATCCGGCGGCGCGTGCCTCGGCGGGATCCCAGATGTTGCGGCCGTCGATCAGCACCGGCGTGCGCATCAGTCCGCGCAGGCGTTCGAGATTGGGGCGGCGGTACTCGCGCCATTCGGTCACCAGCACCAGGGCGTCGGCCCCCTCGGCGCATTGGTAGTTGTTGTCGAACAACGCGACGCCGAGATCGGACTGCTTGCGCGCGGCGGGAATGGCCACGGGATCGGTGGCGGCGATGCTGGCCCCAGCCGACAACAGATCCTTGATGATGACCAAGGCCGGGGCCTCGCGCAGATCGTCGGTCCCCGGTTTGAAGGCCAGCCCCCACAGGGCGATCTTGCGGCCGGCCAGGTGGTTGCCAAAGTGCCCGAGCACGCGTTCAGCCAGCAGGTGCTTCTGTCGTTCATTGACCTCTTGCACAGCGGACAGGAGCCGTAGGCGCATGCCCGCTTGCTCGGCCGTGTTGATGACGGCGCGCAAGTCTTTCGGGAAGCAACTGCCGCCGAAACCGGCCCCTGCGTAGAGAAACTTCGTGCCGATGCGCGAATCGGAGCCCAAGCCGTGGCGCACCAGCTCGATGTCGGCCCCCACCGCCTCGCACAGCCGCGCCAGCTCGTTCATGAACGAAATACGCGTGGCTAGCATGGAGTTGGCGGCGTACTTGGTCAGCTCGGCCGAGCGGCGATCCATGACCAGGATGCGATCGCTGGAGCGGTTGAATGGTGCGTACAGGGCGCGCAGGGTGGCAAGCGCACGTTCATCTTCGGTGCCCAGGATGATGCGGTCCGGTTTCATGAAGTCGTTGAGGGCGTCGCCCTCCTTCAGGAACTCGGGGTTGGAGGCCACCGCGAACTCGTGGCGCGTGTTCCGGCGCACGATGGCTTCGATCTTGTCGCCGGTACCCACCGGCACGGTGGATTTGGTGACCAGCACCGCCCACTCCGTGAGCGCGCGCGCCACGGTCTCCGCGGCACCCATGATGAAACTCAGATCGGCCGAACCATCGGGGGCTGGCGGCGTGCCCACGGCCAGCAGGATGACCTGGGCCCCGGCCACGCCGGCTGGGATGTCGGTGGTGAAGCTGAGGTGGCCCTCGCGCGCGTTGCGTGCCAGCAGCTTTTCCAGACCCGCCTCGAAGATGGGCATTTCGCCCTTTTTCAGCAGGGCGATCTTGTCGGCGTCGACATCGCAGCAGACAACATCGTTGCCCATATCGGAGAATCCCACGCCTGCGACCAACCCGACATACCCCGTTCCGATGACACAGATTTTCATGGCCGCGAAGATAGCACACGCGCGAGTGACATCGCGCCAGGTGGGGTGGTCTTCACCGCGGGAGAGGGAAAGAAGCCCTGCTATTAGTTGGCCGCGGCGCCTGGGTGAGGAATAATTCCGCCCCATGCAGGTCATGATTCTGGCGGCCGGTCGTTCGACCCGGCTTGGCCCTTTGGGAATGGCATTGCCGAAGCCGCTGATCCCCATTTGCGGATACCCGGCCATCACCTACGCCCTGGCCTTGTGCCGACAGGCGGACCTGCACGACATCGTCATCAACCTGCACCACCACGGCGACAAGATTGGCGGCCTGCTCGAGGACGGATCGCGTTTTGGCGTCAAGCTGCGCTACTCGTATGAGGAGGAGTTGCTGGGCACCGGCGGGGGGGTGCGCAAGGCGCGCCCCATGTTCCAGTCCCAGCCTGTGTTGATCGTCAACGGCAAGATCGCGGCCGACATCGACCTGCGTGCCGTCATCGCGGCCCATCAAGCGGCGCCCGCGGGTACGGTGGCCACCATGGTCCTACGCGAGGATCCGCACCCCGAGTTGTGGGCGCCCATCGAGGTAGACAAGGAAGGCATGGTACGCAGCATTCGCGGCCAGCATCCGGCGCACAAGCATCGCGCGGCGCTTTCGCCCCGTATGTTCACTGGCGTTCATGTGGTCGAATCAGCGCTGCTCGATCGCCTGCCTGAAGGGGTGTCGGACATGATTGGCGATGCCTACCTTCCGGCGTTGCTGGCGGGCGAACGCATCGGCTCGATGACCATGAATGGCTACTTCGCCGAGCATTCGACCCCGGAACGCTATCTCGCGGGCAACCTGGACCTCTTGGCGAATCCGACACGCCTGCCGCACCCACCGGGCGCTCTCGTCGGTGTGGATGCTGGGGCGCAGGTCGACCCCTCGGCCCGCATCCTGGATCCCGTGCGCGTGGCCGCAGGCGCCGTGATCGAGGCGAGCGCGGTGGTAGGCCCGGGGGCCGTCATCTGCGGTGGGGCACGCGTGGCGGCCGGCGCGCAGGTGGTGCGCAGCGTGGTTTGGCCGGGCGCCGTGGCCCGGGGAAATCTGACCGACAGCATCCTCACCTGCGACGGCCCGGTCCTCGCCGAGCCCACCTGACCATCTGTGCGCCAGGCTCGCGTTGGCTAGGGCGGCCGGCGCGCCACCCGCGATCCCGCGCTCTGGCCACGAAATCGCTCGCGTTCACGCCAGCCGCTGACCGCTGGCCGCGTCTGGCGCATCCTCTCTCTATGCTCCTCGGGGACGCGGCGTCCTTCCCTGCAGACAGGAACGGACCGCCTCCACCAGGCTGCGCTTGTGTCGGGACTTGGGCAAGAAGACGTCGGCGCCTGCATCCAGTGCGCGTTGGCGCGTCGACTGCGAGGTGCGCGAGGAGAGGACCACGATGGGCAAACCGCGCAAGGTGGGTTCGTGCCGGATTCGCGCGATGAGTTGGAGGCCGTCGACCCTGGGCATCTCCAGGCCGGTCACCACCGCGTCGAAGCGCCGCTCACCCAGGACGTCCCAGGCGTCCCAACCGTCCTCGACCGCCACCGTCTGAAAGCCCGCAGCCGAGAGGAGACGTCCCGTGCTTTCGCGCGCCATGCGAGAGTCGTCCACCACCAGCACGCGAGGTTGGCCCCGGCGCGACGGCGAGAGCGTCGTACTTGGGGGAGAGAAGGCGGCGTCTGACAGCGCGCCCAGGTCCAAGACCAGCTGGGCCTTTCCGGCACCCGATACGGTCACGCCGGCAAACATGGGCATGAGACCGAGCAAGGGTCCCGGTGGCCGGATGACGACCGTGCGCGGGCCGATGATCTTGTCGCAGGTGAGGCAGAAGTCGCGGCCACCGTAGCGAACCTGCAGCGCGGCCGCGCGCCGACCAGGCGGCAGCTCGACCCCCAGCAGGCTGTGCAGGCGAAGGAGCGGCAGCGTGGGCTCGTCGGGCTGGCGAGCGGGCATGGGCACCACCAGAGAATTGCCCGCCAACTCGGCCGGCCCCACCGTGCGCGCCACCGCGACGTGGGCCGAGGGCACGGCATACACCTGCCCCCCCAGTTTGAAGAGCAAGGCTTGCGTGATCTTGGCGCTGAGCGGGACGATCAGGCGAAAACGTGTGTAGGCCCCCGGCTCGAACTCCAGTTTGACCTCACCCCCCATCTGGGCAATCGTGCGTTCGACGATGTTGAGGCCCATGCCTCGGCCGGCCAGGGAATCGGAATTGGAGCGGGTGGAGAAACCGGGCTCGAAGACCATCGAGCGCAGAACCTTGTCGTCGAGATCCTCGGCGGCCTCGCGGCGCCCGGTGCGTCGGAGCGCCTGCGCAACGGCGTTGCGGTCGATGCCGCCGCCGTCGTCACTGAAGGTGATGAAGACGCAGTCGCCTTCCTGTACGGTCTTGATCTCGATGCGGCCCCGCGCCGGCTTGCCCCTTTGCTGGCGCACCTCGGGCGGCTCGATTCCGTGGGCCAGGGCGTTGCGCAGCAAGTGCATCAGCGGATCGATCAGCTGATCGATGAGGCTCTTGTCCAGCTCGACCTCGCCACCGGCGATGACCATGTCGACCGGCCGGTGACAGCTGCGCTCCAGCTCACGCATGGCCGAACCCAGGCGGCTGTAGGCCCATTCCATGGGAACCAGGCGTGCGCGGCGGATTTGATCCTCGAGTCTCTCCGAGACCAGGCGCATCGAGTTTCCGTCGTGGGCCAGGGCGCGGGAGGTTCGGTCGAGGTAGGACGTGAAGGTGCTGAGGGCGACCTCGACCTCCCCCAATCGATCAAGGGAGCGGACGCGTACGGCCGGATCGGCAGGCTGGTTGCCGGAGCCATCACCCTCGAATTCCTCCAGCGTCGAGCGCAGGGTCTTGCGAACCGCGCGCAGATCGCGCAGGACGCTCTCAAGCTCCTCGCCACGACGATCCAAGCGCGTGCGCAGGATCACCAGATCGCCGACCCCATCCAGTAACACATCCAGGCGCTCGGCCTCGACTCGCAGCATGCCTTCGCTGCTGGAACGTCTATCAGCGACAGCCCGGCGTTCGACCTGGCGGCGGCGCTCGGGGGCAAGCGCGGGGGTGACGGCGGCGTCGAAGGAATCAGCCCCGCGGGCGGGTGGGGCGGCCAAGCGCGCGCTGGTGAGCAGAGCCCGCAGGGCGGAGATGCCTTCGTCGATGCGTTCCAGGATGCCGAAGGTCGGGGCCAGCTTGCCCGTGCGAATCTCCGCGCAAAGCTCCTCCAACTCATGGGCCGCGCGTGCGATGGCGTCGTGAGAGACCGAGCCTGCCGCTCCCTTGAGGGTGTGCAGGTGGCGGAAGAGCGCGTCCACCAATTCCGGGGCGACCTGCAGATTGGCATCGGCGGCGCGGGCCAGCGACTGCTGCGCCTCTCCGATCTGGCGCATGTGCTTTTCAGCCTCGTCGAGAAACAGGCTGCGCAACAGTTCGGCCTCGTTGGGGTTCCATTCCCCGAGAGGGCCGCCGCCGTCCGAGCCTTTTCCTCCGGGAGATGCCATGGTCCGGGCTAGGGTTCAGTCTGCTCCAACGCGGCCAACACCCGGCGAAGCGCATCCCCCAGGGGGGAGGGGGTGCGGTCGAGCATGGGAGCGAGGGGCGTCAGCGCCGCGGTCACTTGAGCCTTGCGTTCGCGCAGGGCACGGGTCAATTCGGCCTCTTCCTGCCCGGCGAAGCGCAGACCCGCCACCGTCTGCATGAGGGCGTTGCTGGCCTCGGCCAGGGAGGCGTTCTCCTTGCTGGCTTCCTGAGCCGAGCCGTTCAGGTCCTGGCCGAGCTTGCTGATCTCGTCGATGGTGCGGTTGGCCTCGCTGGTCGAGGTGACGATGGTCTGAATGAAGGCCCCGATGTCCTTGGTGGCGGCGGCCGAGCGCTCGGCCAACTTGCGCACGTCCTCGGCCACCAGGCCGAAGGCTTTGCCCTGCACTCCGGCGCGTGAGGCCTCGATGGCGGCGTTGAGTGCCAGCATGTTGGTCTCGGCGGTGACGTCGTCGAACAGCTCGACGATCTGTCCGATCTCGTCGGAGCGCGCCTCCAAGGCCCGCAGCCGGCGTGCGATCTCCGCCACCGCGATCTGCTGGCGAGACAGGCCGGTGGTCATGTTTTGCAGGGCACGCTCCAGCCCTCCGGCGGCCAACAGCGCGGACCGCGTGTTGCCCACGATCTGACTGACCGTCCGACCCAGACTTTCGAGCAGGTCGTTGAGAGCCTGGGCCAGCGGCGCCAGGCTGGCGGTGGTGCCTTCGGCGCGCACCGTGAGGTCCCCGCCTTGGGCGGCGCGGATGACTGCGAGCAGATCCTCTGTTCGGTCTTTTGTCGTCATGGGTTGGTCACCGTGCTGATGGCGCTGCGGACCAGATCGATCGCCTGTTGGGCATTGATCAACAACGCGGGTCCGTCCGCGTCCAGAAGAGTTGCGGCCACGAAGCTGGGGCGTGGCGGGGGGGGGCGGCTGTGCTGCTCGTCGATCTGACCCACCCGCACCTGGCGTTCCACCACCAGCGCGGCCGCGATGGCCGGTGTGTTGGCGTCGGGCGCCGTCTCGATGAGCAGGAACTTTTCCGCCAAGGGCTCCAAGGCCCCGGCCGGGGCAGCCTCGCTGGCCTGCGCGAAATACACGCCCAGGTCCAACACCGGCAGCACCTGGCCGCGCAGAGGTGTGACGCCGCGGAGTACGGGAGGCGCCAGCGGGACGGGCGTGAGGCCGGAGACGGGCAGCATCTCGCGCACCACGCTGGTGGGCAAGGCACAGCGCAACCCGCGCAGATGAAAGAGGACCACATCCAACAGAGCAGAGGTCGCCACGGCTAATCAACCATCGGGGCGACACGCCGACGAATGAGCTTGCAGCGCAAGAGCCGGAACAGGACCTGGTTCACATCATAGGAGCCGAGCTTCGACTGGCGTACGATGTCACGAACGCTGTTCTTGCCGTTGACCATCTCCAAGATGAGGGCTTCTTCGTTGAGCAGGCGCTGGGCATCGAACGAAGCGATCTTGTCCTCGTTGCGCACGAAGACCATGTCGAAGTTGCTGATCTCATGGCCGATCACGCGCCACTCGTCAACCCGGCGCAAGCCCTGCATGATGATGCCGTCGATGGGGAGACCCAGGCTGGCCTCGCGTGCCGCGGGTGACAGCTCGCTCTTGGGATGGAAGGAGAGTCGGCCTTCGGCCCAACGCAAGCCTTCGAACACCAGCGCCGTGGTCTGCTGGGCCATGGCGCTCTTCAGCTCGCCCTCTTTGAGCAGCCCGCGTTTGCAGAGGTCCGCGCCCAGCAGCTCGCCCGTGGGAGCCGCCCGTCGCTGTTCCAACACCTCGACCAGCTTGGCGTGTTCGAGCAGGCCAGCGCGTACCAGGAAGTGTCCCAACAGGAACTCGTCGGCCACGCCGCGGGCTCCGGCGAAATCGACGCGGCCCTGGTGAACCCAGATCTCGATGCTCGCGTCCTGACCTGCCAGGCGCAGCATTCCGGTGAGTAAACGGTCTTGCAGCAGCAACAGGATGTCCGCGATGGACACCACCGCCAGGTCGGCCACCAAGGCCGCGCCGTCGGGGCCGATGGGCTGCCCGACGGGTTTCTCTTTTTCCACGGTCGCGAACAGATCGACCATGTCCTGGTGTTCAGCTTTGGTCTCGGCTTTGCGCTGGCGCGGGTGTTTCTCGAGTGCGTGGGCGACCACGGCCAAGAGCGCGTCGGGAGAGAAGGGCTTGGGCAGGACGTCCACCACCCCGACGATGCTGGAGAAGTTGGCGCTGACCTCCTCGCCCTTGGCGCTCATGATGATCACCGGCACCGTCGAGAGCACCATGTTGCCCGAGATGGCCCGGCACACGTCATCGCCGTTCAGATCGGGCAAGAGATAGTCGAGCAGGAGCAGATCCGGCGGGTGCTCGGTGGCGGCCAGGATCCCATCCTCACCACAATCAGCCGTCGATACGCGATAGCCCGCTTTGGCCAGGGTCATCTCGACCAGCTTCAGGATGGTGGGGCTATCGTCTATGACGAGGATTCTCTCGTCTTGCATCGGCTTCGGATCTCCCCGGAGAAAAAGATAACGGAAGCTAGCACGCCCACGCGCAGGCGCGAAGGGTTGAGATCCCTCTCGAGGTAGGACCAGGTGGTCAGCAGAACCACCCGCCAGGACTTGAGTTGCGACCGCGAAGACACGATGTCGATAATAAGATCATGGATGCGGCGACCTGGCTCAAACAGCTCAACGAGCAATCCGGGCAACCAGATAGACGGGCCCGCCTGTCGGAATTGCTCGCGGCGGTCGCCGCGGTGGGCAGCCTGGACAGCCTGCTCTTCGAAACCACCGAACGGGTGAGCGCGTTCTTCGACGCCGTCAGCACCAGCGTGTTCATGTCCGACGCCCAGGGGCAGCTGCGCGCGGTGGCTTGGGTCAACGATGGCGTGCGCGAGCTACGTCTGCCGCGCGACCCGAGCAACGTGATCGGATTCGCCTACACGGCCAAGGCGCCGGTGAGCTTCCAGAACCTCGCTGATCCAGTCGAGCTGGCGCGTCTACACCCGCGTCTCAAGCCGGACGATCGTTTGGATCGATGGCTGGGCATGACCATACGTGGTGCCATCGTGGTGCCTTTGCCGGTTCGCGATCTGCCCTTCGGGGTGATGCTGGTGGCCAATCGCAAGGACCAGTCTGGCCTGTTCGTGCCGCGCGACCTGGTCTACGCCGCCGATGTTGGTCGGGCGGTCGCCAATGTCCTGGCGGGGTTGCTGAGCCCCAGCGCGTCGCCCGCGGGCACGACCCCGGCTCCTGGTGGCGTGCGTCCCTCTGCCCCGATATCTCGCGCGGGCACCGCGACCCCTGCCACAGCCACGGGAAGGAAGGGGCTCTCGACACCCGCACCTCGGGCCAACCCCGTCAAGGAGGCGGCGGAGGCGAGGGCGGCAGGCAAATGGGATCGCCTGATCGCCGCTGGCTCTCTGAGCGCGGAATCCTTGGTCAAGATGCTGTCCTTGGCGGAACAGGCCGAGGAGGATCCGGCCCACTATCTCATCGATAAGGCGGGCGTGAACCGCTCCGATGTCGAGGCGACCTTGTCGGAGTACTACAACGCTCCCTTCTATCGGTTCGATGCCGGCACCGTGATCCCAGACGACCTGCGGATGCGCCTGCGTATCGAGTATCTGAAGAAGATGACGGCCGCGCCGGTGGAGCGCCAGGGCCACCAGCTCATCGTGGTCATCGACGACCCTTCGGATTTCACCCGTTGCGATGCCCTGCGCGCCATCGAGCCAGACCGCGAGGTTGTCTTTCACGTCGGCTTCAAGGACGAGATCCTCCACTGCATCGAGTCCTCGTACGGCAAGCGACCCGACGTCAACCTGCTGTTGAAGGAGCTGACCGGGGAAGAGAACTCGGGCGCGGTCACGGTCGACGAGGCCGAGGACGACGGTGAGGGTGAGGAGGCGGACAGCGCCATCCAGGTGCTGGTGTCCATGATCGAGCCCACCCTGGTGGCAGTGCTGTGCATTGTCATCGGCGGCATCCTGCTTTCGGTGATGCTGCCGCTGCTGTCGATTCTGACGGCAATCGGATAAGCCCCTAAAAAACGGGAGCGGGGAGAGGACATGCATCTATACGAAAAGGAAAAGGGAAGGGGCAATCGGGACCTCATCTTGACGGTGGTC
>CAZHUY010000138.1:0-16248 GCA_964535465.1 uncultured Myxococcales bacterium | reverse complement strand
CGTCGTATTGGAGATGCTGTTGCACCCTCGTCCCCAAAGAGGAGAGCGCGATGCTCTGAATGGGGATGTAGTTGACCCCAATCACCCCAAGCGATTTGAGGCCCTCGGTATGAGTGCTCGACGATGTCAAGATCGCCTGCCCGCCACTCATGACCCGCCAATCGGCCACTCTTTCGAAGCCCAGGACTCGATTGATCTCCGCGGCGGTCAGGGCCTGGCTACCGGCCTGTTCCGCCTCGGCTGGCTCGAAGTCCTTGTCTATTCCACTTTGGCACGACATGCCCAATAGGGCCGTCATGCCGACGATGAGCTTCCTGCTCCTACCTCTCGCTGCTGTCATAGCTCCTCCTCGTAAAGGTTGACCAACTCAGCACCACCCCGATGTTCCGGAAGGCGTTTGGCCGATGTTCAGCAAGAACAACTCGAGATCGAACACGGCCATCGTTGCGGATGTTCGCGGCTCCACAACGGGGACACCACCAGACCGGCAACATCTATGACAAGGCACGTCGCTAGTCAACAGAAATATTTGCGCGCAACGGTACTGTAGAGAACCTTCTGTGGCTCACGCCCATGACTTCCCAAGCCACAATGATGGCTCGACGACAGATCTTCCCAACTCCGCAGGCGGCGGCTCGAATCGCGGCAGTCGAGTATCTGGGCCCAGGAGGGGCGGGGGACGCGGAACGAGCCAGTGAACCGGCCCGCAGCGGCGACGACGAGTTCCGATCAGTGGTGTTGGTTCAGCCTTCGCAGGATCGCGATCTCGGACGTTACAGACAGATATTGATGGTGGCGCCACACGAGGCGCATGCCCCATCGACGCACGGACTGATCACGCGTGGGACGCAGCTCTTACCATCGGAGCATCCGGTAGCCGTTGTGCAGTCTATGGCGCTCTTGTCGTAGCAGCCCGCGGCTGGCAAGGCCGTGCCGGTATAGGCGCAGCCCGGCGTGAGCCAACGACACTTTGGACTCGCATCGCAAATCCCAGCGGCCATGAGCTGGTTGCACGCCAGTTCGGGATTGGGAGCGCAGGCACAAGTGGCGCACCCGTTGACGTCCATGACATAGCCGTAGGGGCAGTTGAGCGTGCATGTCGGGGCATCGCACCCCCCCTTGAGATCGGACACCGACAGCAAATCGAGGCTGGCAGCGTCGCGCTGCGCTTCTGTGGAGGAATCAGGCGCGGCATCCGACACACCAGCATCTATACCGGCATCGCCTGCCCGGCTTCCCCCATTGGCCCCTCCCTTCCCGCCCGTGCCGCCTGTTTGAACAGCGCCCCCGCTGCCGCCTGTCTTGCCAGTCCCGCCCGCGCCGCCTGTCTTGCCAGTCCCGCCTGCGCCGCCTGTCTTGCCAGTTCCGCCCGCGCCGCCCGTTCCGCCCTTTTGGCTTCCGCCGGCCGTGTTGCCAGCCACACCGCTCGTCGCGATGCTTGTGCTGATCGAGCCAGCCGCGCCAGTGGTTCCGGCCGCGGCCGCGTCACCGAAGGCAGACGTCGAGCCGGTCTGCCCGCCTTGAATCACCCCGGCCTCAGGTCTCGCCGCGTCCTCTTTGCTCCCACCGCTATCGCCACATCCAACCGCGAAGACAACCGTGGCCAAAACCGAGACAACCGTCGACCAAGTCTTGCGCCGCTTCATGCACCGATCCTCCTCATTGTCGCCACCAGCTCTTCTAGTACTCAGGTTCCGCTGTGGCGGAGCAGGATTATGCACCGTGGATTGCGAAGCGCAAGCCAACTGTCGCAACTGTTGCGCCTTCTAAAAGTCGTCCCGTGTCAGTGTGCGCCTTTTTCGCGCAGTTTTTGCACGAGGACGCCGTCATAGCCCGCGACCTACAGGGGACGCAGGCCCTGGCGGTCCGGCAGATTGGGATTGGCCCCGAAATCGAGGAGATTACCCACCATGGCGTAGTTGCGCCGGCGCAATGCTTCGTGCAAAGGAGTCTCCCCGAGCGAATTGCGCGCGTTCGGATTCGCACCTTTCTGCAGCAGCATGAGCACGGCGTCCCCATCGCCCTGGACAACGGCCTGGTGCAGTGGCGAAGTTTGGCCGTCGGGCACGTTGGGGGATGTGCCCCGGTCGAGCAGCTCGCGCAGGGTGCGCCGATCGCCGGTTCGCAGCGCCGCCGACAAGCTGCTCGTGCCTCGCCGGGGCGCGACCTGGTAACTCCAGGTTTGAGGTGGGTTGGCCGCGGGGTCGCCTTGATAGGGATCCCAACGCGGCGGCGACGAGGACCGGCGGACCCGGCGCTTGCTCACCACGGGCTCGGGCGCGGCGGCGTCGGGAACTGTCTCCGCGCTTGCCCCGGTGACGGCGGGCGCGGTTGCCGGCGTAGGCGCGGCCACAAGCGCAGGTCTTGCGCGGCCACAGCGCCAGAGTCCGTTCGCCAGCGCCAAGGCCATGACCACGGGAACGGCCCACCACAACCGCCTCGGGATCCCTCGACGGCGCGGCGCGAAGACCTCCACCCCACCGGTCCGCACCGCCGCCAACGCCTGACGAACCTCGCTGGGGCTCTGATAACGACGGGCCGGCTCCTTCTCCATCATCTTGGTCACGATGGGGCCCAACCCGGCCGGCAGCGAGGGCGCCACCTTCGCCAGGTCGGGAATCGGCGCGCGGATGTGGTTGAGAACCACCTCCAGTTGAGTCGCGCCCTCGAAGGGCGGCCTACCCGCCAACATGTGAAAGAGCACGCACCCCGACGAGTAGATATCTACGAGAGGCCCGGCGTTCTTGGTGTCACTGGCCTGCTCGGGCGCGATGTAATAGGGGCTGCCCATGACCATCCCGGTTTGGGTCAGTTGCAGGTCCGACCCCACCTGCTTGGCCAGCCCCAGATCCGCCAGCTTGGCCTGGCCCTGCCCGTCGACCAGGATGTTGTCGGGCTTGATGTCGCGATGGACGATGCGGTTGGCGAAGGTCAGCTCCAGCGCCGCCATGAGCTGGTCAGCCATACCCAGCGCCTCGTCCACCGGCAGCGCCCCCCGTTCGTCGAGAATCCTCTGCAGGCTCTTGCCCTCGACGAATTCCATGACCAGGAAGTGCACCCCATCCTCCTCGCCCACGTTGAAGACGCCCACGATGTTGGGGTGACGCAGCTTGGCCGCGGCCCGGGCCTCGCGCAGCAGACGCTCGCCCGCGCCCGGCCCCAGGGCCTCCAAGGGTAGCATCAGTTTCAAGGCGACCGGGATGTCCAGGGCCAGGTGGTGCGCCTTCCACACCGCGCCCATGCCGCCCACCCCCAACAGGTGCTGCAAGCGACACCCGCCGATGGTACGACCGGCGAGGCTGGGATCCGCAGCATGAAACTCAGTGCTGGTCAAAGGCAACCACCTCGACGAAGTCGCAGTCTACACATCGAAAATTTGGCAGTCACCCCAGACCGCGTGATCGTCTCTGGGTGGCCAAAAACGCTGCCGTCAAACTGACGGGCCGGGGCGACCCTGTCCGAAGGGGAGGCGTGTATCGAACGGGGCCCTCTCGTGAATGGGCCGCAGCGCCGGCAGAGGCTCCGGTCGTCAATTTCCGGCCACCTCGGCATGGCCTGTTGGGCCGCCGCCGCGGCAACCGGCGCACAGTGGTGCAGCGACGCAGCCTCCTTTTGCTGCTCTGGTCCATCCTGACCAGCCTGGCCCGGGTCAGTTGGCGCGTGGCCAAGGTCCTGGGCAAGGTTCTCGCGGTCTTGGCGGCCTTGGCGGGCGCGCTGCTGGGGGGGCGCTGGGCGCTTCATCAGATCGTGGACTCGCCCCGCTTCCGTCTCCAGCACATCGACGTCGCGGCGACCCAACACACCCGGCGTGATGAGCTTCTGGCCCTGGCCCAGGTGGCGGAGGGCGATCGCCTGCTGACCATCGACACCGATGAGGTGGCCGGTCGCGTGGCCCGCCATCCCTGGATCGCCGCCGCCAAGGTATCCCGCGACCTACCCTCGACGCTGCGAATCGAGCTGACCGAGCGCGAGGCCATGGCGGCGGTCGCCATGGAGGGCCTGTATCTGGTCGACGAGAGTGGACGCCCCTTCAAACGCGCCCGCATGGACGAGGCTGACGGTCTCCCCATCTTCACCGGCATCGCACGCGAGCCTTTCGCCAAGCAACCCGAGGCCGGCGCCGCGGTTTTTCGCGAGGCCCTGGCCGTGGTGAACGAGTACCGCACACGTCCCGGACGGCCGACCCTCTCCGAGGTCAACATCGACCCGCGCTTTGGATTCTCCCTGGTGCTTCTGGACGGGGGCGCCGAGGTTTGTCTGGGCCACGGAGAAATCAGCAAAAAATTGGCGCGATTCGATCAGATCCTCGAAGCTGTCAGCAAAGAAAATTTGGGCGGGTTGCCTGCCGTGCGGATCGTGAACCTCGATCTGGACGGTGGGCGGGTTCCGGTTCTCTTGCGCGGGCGCGACGGCGACGCCACAACCACGCAAGTCCCCACGAAACCGGCCAAGAATTGACGAAGCAAGGAACGGAGATCAGCAGACATGGCGAGACGAAGCTCCGACATCATCGTTGGGCTAGACATCGGCACCACCAAGATCGCGGCGATCGTCGCGGAAGTCACCGACAGTGGTCTGGATGTCATCGGCATAGGCACGCATCCTTCGCGCGGCCTGAAGAAGGGAGTCATCGTCAACATCGACTCCACCGTGGCCTCCATCAAGCAGGCGATCCTGGAGGCGGAGGGCATGTCGGGTTGCGAGATCTCGCAGGTCTTCGTCGGGATCGCGGGCGGCCACATCAAGGGCATGAACTCGACCGGCACCGTCGCCATCAAGGATAAAGAAGTCAGGCCGGCGGACGTGGCCAAGGTGCTGGAGCTGGCGCGCGCCATCGCCCTGCCGGTCGACCGCCATGTGGTCCATGTGCTGCCGCAGGAATACCGGGTCGACGGCCAAGACGGCGTGCGTGAGCCCCTGGGCATGTGCGGCGTGCGGCTGGAGGCGCGCGTGCACATCGTTACCGCCGCCGCCGCGGCCACCCAGAACATCATCAAGTGCTGCCAGCGCTGCGAGCTGGAGGTGGTGGACATCGTGCTGGAGCCGCTGGCCTCGGGCGAGGCGGTGCTGGAACGCGACGAGAAGGACCTGGGCGTGGCCCTGGTGGATATCGGAGGCGGCACCACCGACATCGCTATCTTCACCGAAGGATCGGTGGCCCACACCAGCGTGATTCCACTGGGCGGCCATCAGCTGACCAGCGACGTGGCCTTTGGCCTGCGCACGCCTCCACACGAGGCGGAGAAGATCAAGCACCGCTGGGGCTGCGCCTTGGCCAGCATGGTCACGGCCAACGAGACCATCGAGGTGGCCTCGGTGGGAGGCCGCGCCCCGCGCGTGCTCTCGCGCCAGATGTTGTGCCGGGACATCGTGCAGCCACGCATCGAGGAGATCTTCTCGTTCGTCAAGGCCGAGATCGCGCGCCTGGGGTGCGAGGATCTGCTGGCCTCCGGCGCGGTCATCACCGGCGGCGCCACACAACTGCCCGGCATGGCCGAATTGGCCGAAGAAGTCCTGGGGATCCCGGTTCGTCTGGGCATGCCCAAGGGCGTCGGCGGCCTGGCCGACGTGGTCAAATCGCCGGCCTTCGCCACCGGCGTGGGCCTGGTCCAATACGGCGCGGCCCAGATGCTGGGTGCGGGCCGACCGACGGAAAAGGCCGCGCGCAACAACCCTGGCCTTTTCAGCCGCATCCGCCGCGTTTTCTCGAGCGCGTTCTAGCTCGTCGCCCAATCCCCGCACAGTCCGACAGCAGCAAAGGATCACGCAAGTCTCAGTGACTGACAGTCACAGACTTCACTTTTTCCTCAGTTGACGCGCACACAAGGTTGCGCGTTTTGATTTCAGTGCCAATCCAGTGAGCATGCCGCTCATCGGGATTGGTCTGCTGTGAACGTCTTCCCTGTTGTCCAGCGGGCGTGTCTGCTGTTTCTTTTTGGCGCGGCGTGGGGGGCCTGCAATCCCGACTTCAACACGCCCGAAAAGCTGGAATACGCGCGCATCCTGGCCATTGCCGCCGATCCACCACAACCAGCGACCGGCGCTGGCACGCGCCTGCAGCCACTGGTGTATGTGCCCGATGGCGAGGCGATCGGCTTATCGTGGTCATGGTGTCCGCTGCCTACCGTCCCCGACGACGATTACGCCTGTCATGTGGATCAAGCCAGCGCAGACATACTGTTCGCGAATCTTGGAGTGGTGGCGCCCCCGCTCGATCTCGGCACCGCTGAGAGCGCGGCCTGGATCAATCCCTTTCCACCAGCCACGGCAGCGGCCCTGTGTGCCTCCGGCGCCTCCATCAGCCCCATTCCCTTTCCCTGCGGCAGCACCGGGCTGCCCATCACCATTCGCCTGGTCGTGCACTCCGCGCGCGGCGACTTGCCGGCCATCACCAACCTCTACGTGCCGACCGACCCGGGTGCGGCGCCCAATCAGAATCCCGTCATTCACGGCCTGGCGCTCGGCGCTTCGGGCCAGTTGCTCGACAGCACGGGACAGTTCGGCGTTGCCCGCGGAGTCGGGGTGCCTCTGCACGCGCTGGTGGACGAGTCCTCGGCCGAGCCTCTCGCCAGCCCCGACGCCAAGCCTTTCGAACGCCTCTCGTTTTCCTGGCTGGTCGAAGGAGGTGACTTCGGCAGCGACGGACAAGGCGGCGCCCGCACCGGTTACCTCGGCGATCCCGCCGATCCCGAATCACCTTTTGCCGCGGCCCTGGACAACACCTGGAACACGCCAGGGATGGCTGAGTACCCCAGGGAGACGGCACGCATCGTGGTGGTGGTTCGCGACAGCCGCGGTGGCGTGGCCTGGACCCAGGGGCAGGCGCGACTGGAGAGTACGCCGTGATGAAGGCGGGCTGGCTTTTCCTTGCCCTGCTCTTTGTGTCGCTTTCGGCGGCGGCCCACCCGACCAAGGCTCGCCGCCCACGCGAGACCTCCAAGCGCGCCACCATCGACGTCAAGGAGCTGAGCAAGGCCCCCAAGCTGATCAAGCTGGCCAAGGCCGAGTACCCGCCCCAGGCGGTGGGCCAAAACGCGGAGGTGGCGGTGTCCCTGCTGGTGGATCTGGACGACAAGGGCGAGGTGACGGGCGTGTCGGTGCTTGAGCCCAAGACCGCCACCGGCTTGGGCTTCGAAGACGCCGCCGTGGCCGCCGCCTACGACCTCGCCTTCGAGCCCGCCGAGATCGACGGAGAGCCGGTGCCGGTGCAGATCGTCTACAACTTCAAGTTCGTTCCGCCCAAGCCGGCGCCCGAGGAGGTCGCAACAGCGACCAGCGATCCCCCACCTGCTGCCAAGCCCGAACCGATCCCACAAGAGAACTTCACCGGCCAATTGCGGGAACGAGGCACACGCGCGCCCATGGGCGGCGTGCTGGTGACGGTGTACCGAGGCGAGCTGGGATTCGAGAATCGCACCGATGCCGACGGCCGCTTTCACTTCTTCGATCTCGCCCCCGGCAGCTGGGAGGTGCTGGTCGACCCACCCGCCTACTATCCCTATCGCACCAGCGAAGAGATGCAGCCCGGCCTGCTCACGCACGCCACCTACTACATCGAACGCCAGTCCTACAGCGTCTTCGACAAGCGGGTGACCGCCCCGCGCGAACGCAAGGAGGTCAGCCGCACCGTCATCGACACCGCGGTCGTCGACAAGGTGCCAGGCGCCATGGGCGATGCCATGGCGGTGGTGCAAAACTTCGCGGGGGTGTCGCGTGTGCAGGCCGGCTCGGGCAAACTGGTGGTACGCGGATCGGCCCCGCACGATACGCAAGTCTTCGTCGACGGCACGCGCGTTCCCGTCATGTACCACTTCATGGGTCTGCGCAGCGTCCTGCCTGTCGGCATGATCGACAACCTGGAGTTCTATCCAGGCAACTTCTCGCCCGCATACGGCCGCGGCATTGGAGGCGTGGTGGACGTGGGCATCAAGAAACTCGACCCACCCCGCTTCGGCGGCACCTTCGACATCAACCTGCTCGACGCCGGCCTGTACCTGGAGGCGCCGCTGACCGGCAAGCTGTACGTGGCCGCGTCGGCGCGCCGTTCGTACGTCGACGCCGTCTTGGGCGCCATCATTCCCAAGGACGCACCCATCACCGCGCTCTCGCTGCCGCGCTACTACGACTACCAGTTCCTGGCCAACTACCGCCCCTCGCCCGCGCACGACTTCCGCCTCTTCTTCTTCGGTTCGGACGACAGCTTCGCGGCGCTGCTGCGCAACCCGACCAACGTGGGCACCGAGATCTCGTCCAACCAGACCTCGCTGGCCTCCAACTTCAACCGCGCGCTGCTCAGCTACCGCTACGTCCCCAACGATCGCTTCGACAACAACCTGCGTCTGTCGTACGGCCGCGACAAGATCAACGCGACCCTGTTCCAGTTCTACGAGAACGCCACCATCGACACGCTCACGCTGCGAGACACCGTTCATATGCAATGGTCCAAGCGGCTGGCGCTCTCCGCGGGGATCGACTTGATGAACGTGCGCATCAGCGGCTCGGCCAGCGGGCCCGCGCCCACGCGCGACGGACAGGAAGAGGGCAGCGTGGATTTCGGCGAGGTTCAAACCACCAAGATGTCGGGCGACAACACCTTCCTCCCCGGCGCCTTCGTCGAGCTCGAGCTTCGCCCCACGCCGAAGCTGCTCATCCTTCCCGGCATGCGCCTCGACTACTTCTCGGACACCGGGCAGTTCACGACCGCGCCCCGTCTGACCGTACGCTATGATCTGCGCCCCACCCTGACCCTGAAAGGCGGCGTGGGCCTGTTTCATCAGGCGCCAGCCTTTGACCAGATCAACCGCGACTTCGGCAACCCCGATCTGAAGACAGAGCGCGCTCTACACTATTCCGCGGGCGTGGAATGGCGCCCCGTCCAGTCCCTGACCCTGGATGTGACCGGGTTCTACAAGGATCTGGATCACATGGTCAGCCCCACGAAGGCCACGGTGGAGCGCGACGGGATCATCAGTCCCTTGCGCTACGACAACGGCGGCGCTGGGCGCGTGTACGGCGGCGAGTTCGTGGCGCGCTATCAGACCCCCAAATTCAACGCTTGGTTGGCCTACACCCTGTCGCGCTCGGAGCGCCGCGATTCCGGTCGCACCGACTACCGCCTGTTCAACCAGGATCAGACCCACATCCTGACCGCGTTCGCCACCTACGAGTTCTGGCACAACTGGGAATTCGGTGCGCGCTTCCGTCTGATCAGCGGCAACCCCACCACCCCGGTCGTCGGCTCGGTCTACAACGCGGCCGCCGATCGCTACTACCCGACCTTTGGTTCGCAATACTCCAGCCGCATGCCGGCCTTCGCCCAGCTGGACCTGCGCCTGGACAAGAAGTGGGTCTTCAAGAACTGGATGCTGAGCACGTACGTCGACGTGCAGAACGTGCTGAACCGAGCCAACCCCGAGGCCATGCAGTACAACCACGACTTCAGCAAGAAGCAGGTGCGCCAGGGGTTGCCGGTGTATCCCATCTTCGGGATCAAGGGCGAGTTCTAGGAGGGGACTAACCCCAGAGGGCAAAGAGACGGAGGTTGTTTTCCCTTTCGTCAAGTTTCTCGACGTCCGCGCGCGTTGGGACGCCAAAATTCTGGTGAAAAATTTGGCGCGGCCCCTGGGCCATGAGATCCAAATAGGCCAGGGGAGATTCCACATGCTCGAATTCGACGACCAGGTACAAGGCCCGAAGATCAAGGTGATAGGTGTGGGCGGCGGCGGCGGGAACGCGCTCAACACCATGATTGAGGCCGGCATCCAAGGCGTGGATTTCGTGGCCGCCAACACCGACTGCCAGGTGCTGGAGACCAACCAGGCGCCCACCAAGCTTCAGATCGGCAAGAACCTGACCAAGGGCCTTGGGGCGGGCGCCAACCCCGACATCGGCTGCGCCGCCGCCTTGGAGGACGCCTCGCGCATCGCCGAGGTCATCAGCGGGGCCGACATGGTCTTCGTCACCGCCGGCATGGGCGGCGGCACTGGCACGGGCGCGGCCCCGGTCATCGCGCGCGTGGCGCGTGAAGCCGGCGCCCTGACCGTCGCCGTGGTGACCAAGCCCTTCACCTTCGAGGGCATGCAGCGCAAGAAGAAGGCGACCTGTGGCGTGGCCGAGCTGGCCAAGGCCGTGGACGCCCTCATCGTGATCCCCAACGATCGCCTGGTGGCGCTCGCCGGCCGCAGCATGACCCTGCAAGAGTCCTTCAACCTGGTGGACAGCGTGTGCGCCACCGCGGTTCGCGGCATCTCCGACCTGGTGATGATGCCCGGCCTCATCAACGTGGACTTCGCCGACGTGCGCACCATCATGACCGGCATGGGCCGCGCTCTGATGGGCTCGGGCCGCGGCAAGGGCGAAAAGCGCGCCCTGGACGCCGCCCAGATGGCCATCAACTCGCCGCTGCTGGAGGACGTGTCCATCAACGGCGCCACCGGCATCCTGGTGAACATCACCGGTGGTCCCGACCTGACCCTGGCGGAAGTGACCGAGGCCTGCACCCTCATCCAAGAGGCCGCCGATCCCGACGCCAACATCATCTTCGGCTCGGTCATCGAGCCCAACATGGCCGACGAGGTCCGCCTGACCGTCATCGCCACCGGCTTCCAGAGTCGCCAGGCCGTCGAGTCGTCGACCAGCAGCTCGGGCTCGCGCTCCGGCAAAAAGCCGAGCGACAACCAGATGACCTTGCCCATGGCCACGCCCCAGCCCATCACCGTGAACACGAGTCCGGCCCAGGTGGTCAGCGCCGCTCCCCCTCCGCTGCCCACGCCCACGCTCATCGGCATCCCCGTCGCGCCCGTGCCCCATCCGGTGGTGCAGCAGCCGGTGACCCAGCCCGTGTCGGCGTCGATGATCGCCGAGGGAATGCCTGTCGCCGATGTGGTCGAGTTCGCCGACACCGGCGTGGACGAGTACTCCGCCCCTTGCTCGTATCCCGCGGGCGCCATGACCTACACGCCGCCCCCCATCGTGGGTTACCCGCAGACGCCTTCCGCCCCCATGTCCGTCGAGCGTTCGGCCCCCATGGGCGAATCGCGTCCCGTGATTCGTCCCGCCGTCAGCTCGCCCATGGCCGCCGTGGGCAGCGCCCCGCGCCGCAGTTCGGGCAACATGCCGGTGGCCATGGCCGACCACCTGGGCATCGAGGAAAACGAATTCGACAAGCCCACCTACCTGCGCCGGGCCATGTCGGGCGAGAACCCGCACGCCATGCGCATGCCGGGCGACACCACCAAGCTGTAAGGGGATCACGTGGCGGGCGGGTCCGGAAAGAAGGGCCGGTCAGACGAGAACAAGGTTCTGGCGCGCAATCGCAAGGCCCGCCACGACTACGCCATCGACGAGGCCCTGGAGGCCGGCCTGGCCTTGGTGGGCTCCGAGGTCAAATCCATCCGCGACGGTCGCATCGTGCTGACCGACGCCTACGCCACCATCGAGGGCGGCGAGGCCTGGCTGCACCAGATGGAGATCGGCGTCTACGCCTTTGCCCACGCCCGCAACCACGACCCGCGCCGCAAACGCAAGCTGCTGCTCAACCGTCGCGAGATCGATCGCCTGGCCATGAAGGTACGCGACAAGGGCTACACGCTCATTCCGCTCTCGCTCTACGAAAAGCAGGGCCGCGTGAAGGTCGAGCTGGCCCTGGTCCACGGCAAACAAGAATGGGATCGCCGCGAGGACGTGAAGAAGCGCGAGGCCCAGCGCGAGATCGATCGCGGGATGATGCGCGGGAAGCGCTAGATTACGGCTGGTATAGCTCGGCGCTGGCCAGGACCGACGTGCTGACTCCGCCGGCCACCAGGACCATCCCGTTGGTCAGCAAGGTCGCGCTGTGAAATTCCCTTGGGGCGGCCATGGCTCCCGTGGCCTCGCATTTTCCGGCTCCCTGATCGTACAGCTCCGCGCTCGCGAAGAAGTTGCGGTAGGAGCCACCACCTTCCGACCCGCCCGCGAAGAGCACGGTCCCGCTGGGAAGCACGGTGGTGGTGAAATGGTCCCTGGCCTGGATCAGGTTGCCCGTGGCCGCAAAGGTCCTGACCGCTGGATCGTAAATCTCCAAGGAGGCGGTGGCGATGGTGCCTTCGCCGCCCGACTGTCCGCCGGCCACCAACACCTTACCTCCTGGCAAGAGCGTCAGCGTGGGCGCGGCTCGTTTCACCGCCATGCCGCCGGTGGCGGAGAAGAGCCCCGTGCTGGGGTCATACAGCTCGGCACTGGTCAGGCCGTAACCTCGACCGATGATTTTCACGGGCTCGTTACCGCCCGCCACAAGGACCGTACCATTCGACAACAGCATCGCCGCATGCTCGGTTCTTCCCACGGTCAGGTTGCCGGTCGCCGCGAAGCTGGCAGCGGCCGGGTCATACAACTCCGCGCTGGACAGGGGGCTGTTGGCGCTCCCGCCGCCGGTAATCAGCACGGTTCCGTCGGGCAGCAGGGTCGCGGTGTGCCCTGACCGGGCGCTCATCAGATTGCCGGTGGCCGTGAACGTTCCGGTGACCGGATCGTACAGCTCCGCGCTCGTGCTTGCCCCACCCACCAGCAAGACCTGTCCGTTGGGCAACAAGGTCGCGGTGTGGCTGGACCGAGCCATGGTCATACTACCGGTCGCGCTGAATGTGCCGGTCCCCGGGTCATAGAGCTCCGCGCTCGCCAGGGGCTCGGCATTCCTGGTCTTGGTGCCGCCCGCGATCAGTACCTTGCCGTTCGCAAGCAAGGTCGCCGTGTGCCTCGTTCTGGCCGTGGTCATGGCGCCCGTGCCGGTGAAGCCGGCCGTGGTCACGGTGACCGTCACCTTGTCCCGCAACGAATCGTTCAGGGTCAGGATGTAAGTCGTGGTTTGGCTGGGCGTGACCACCACCGTGGTCTTTCCCAGAACCGAGCCAATCCCCTGATCGATGGTCAAGCTGGTGGCGGCGTACTCCCCCCAGCGGAGCGTGCTGCTTTGCCCTGGGGTGCTCACCGGCGGGGTGGCGACGAAATTGAGGGAGCCGCCGCGAAAGTCGTCCTCCGCATCGACAGGGCCCGAGGAGTTGCCCGCGTCCGCACCACCTGAGCCTGCGCCACCCGTGCCCGCGCCACCCGCATCCAGCCGGCCACCCATGGGCCCCGGCGCGTCCGGGCTCGCGGTGCCACCGCCTGCAAGGGGCCCATCGGTGGCCGTACCGCCGCTCGCCGCCGGGACATCAGCCGCTCCGCCCGAGGCCACGCGCGCATCGCTGCCCGCCGCCCCACCTGGTCCTCCAGCGGACGAGCCTGCGCTGCCTGCCCATCCCCCCGCGCCCGTGCCAGCGCCGGCATCGCCAAGAGCCAAGGCAGCATCAGCCCCCGGCTTCGCCGCACCGTCGGGATGGGCCAGCTTGCCGGACCCGCCGCCACAGGCCATCAGGCCCGCCATCACAAGACCAACCGCGAAGAACGGGTTACGCATCACGCAGCTCCTTTGCATGGTCGACCTGACACTTGCAAAAGAGTGACCAACGCGGCAAGGGCGAAAAGACGCCCATTTGCCCACGAGAGCACGACAGAAGCAGGGCAAAGATGTCGCCCTCTCGTCGCACGCGCGTGCCGGGCCATCGGCAAGCGGCCCCTTCGTGCGGCCTCAGCCTCTACTTGTCCTGCACGTCCTTGCCCACGCCCGAGGCCAGGTTTTGCACGGAGTCCTCGACCTCGGGGCTGAGATTGAGGAAAGCCACCGCGAAGCTTTGTTCCTCGGAGGGCAGGCGATCTTGCCGAACCACTTCGGCCTCGAGGTTCTGCAGCTCGTCCCCCACCTGCAGCAGAAGCTGAACCACCTGGCCGACGGCAAGGTTGTTGTCACCGACCAGATAGGCCCCGCCGGCCGAGAGGTTGCGCAGAAGATAGGCCCCCACGTACCGGCCGTCCAAAAGCACGATGGCCGAGCCGGCGATGGTGAAGCGGGGGAAATGACGTCTCTCGATCATCTAGCTAGCCTGCCTTTGGGCGTGTGGACGGGAGCCCGCCGGTCCCTTCAAGCAGGCCGACGGAAATCGTCCCGAGAAGCCGGTCGAGGAGGCACGGCACGAGACGCCGAGCCGTGCCCTCGGGCTCTTGAGGTGCGATGCGCTGGGACAGAATCTTCGCCACCGCCGTCTATTCGACATCGGCCCGTGCCAGCCCGGACTTGAATCCCCATCACCGTGAGGCGCCGACGAATCGCTCACCACTGGACCGCGCCGCCTGTTGCAGTCGCTATAATCGCCGCCTTTCATGGCTGCCCACCCACCGGTCGATCTGCTGCTCCTCAATGCCTCGAACATGTCCTCGAGGCCGGTTTACCCCTATGCCTTCGTGCAGGTCACGGCGGTGGCGCGACGCTTCGGGGTGCGGGTGGCGCGCTTCGATTTCGTCGGCATCCCAAAGGCGCGCTGGCGCGCTTCGCTGGCCGGCCTGTTGCGCCGGCATCGGCCACGCATGATCGGTCTTCATCTGCGGCAAGCCGACACCGTGGTCGCCGCGGACTACCTGCCGCCGCCCGAGGGCGATCCGACCAAGTACTACTTGCCGGTCGAGGAGACGCGCGATCTGCTGAAGACCATCCGCGCGCTGACCGATGTGCCGATCGTGGTAGGCGGCTTCGCCTACAGCGCCCAGCCCCTGCGCACGGCGGAGATGCTGGGGGTGGACTTCGGGGTGCAAGGCGAGCCCGATGGCTTCTTCGAACGCTTCGAAGACGTGCTGGCCCGCCGCCGGCTGGACCACATCCCCAATCTGATCTGGCGGCAGGGTCGCGGGTTTCGCGCCAATCCGCGTGTCTTCTATCCACCCCACCCCGGCCCGGAGTACGACGAGACCATCATCGCCGAGCTGCTGCGCTTCTACGGCAAGAAGCCACCGCAGAGCGTCCCCGTCGAGTTCGCGCGCGGCTGCCCCTTTCGCTGCCATTTCTGCAACGAGCCCCAGGTCAAGGGACGCCAGCTACGCCTTCGCCCGTGGTCAGCCATCGAGCACGATCTGCTGCTGCTCGAACGCCATGGGTTGCGTCGGGTGTGGATGGTGTGCTCGGAGATCAACGCCCGACCCACGGCCGCCCTGGAGCTGGCCCGTCGCATGGCCGCGCTGAACGAGAAACGCAAGCCCGTCCAGCGATTCGTTTGGTGCTCCTACAACCTGCCCACCATGCGGCCCGCCCATCTGCGCTTCATGCTGGCGGCCGGCTTCGAGGCGGGCTGGAACGACTTTCCCTCGTTCGAGGATGGCAATCTGGCCCGCTGCCGCGTCCCCTTCCGCAGCAAGACCGCCCTGGCGTACTACCGCGCCTATCTCGATTGGGCCGACGCCCAACCGACCCCTCCCAAGGACCGTCAGACCTTCTTCGTGTTCCTCGGCAACGCCCATTCGGATGACCACACCATCCGCACGACTTTGCGCAGAGTGAATCGTCTGGGTCTACCGGCCCGCCATGAAAAGGCGGAGGTCGGTCCCGCCACAAGGGTCTTCGAGATCGACGGCAAGCTGAGCTGTGGCGAACGCAAGATCCTGCGCAGCTTCGGCCGCAAGGGCCTGCAGGCCTTCGATCACGTCAGCCCCACTTTCTTCTATCCGCCCAAGCTGGTGCGCCACCTGGGCAGCCCCCAGGCGGTGCGCGAGTTTCTCGGCTACCTGGCCTCGACCTTCCTGTCCACCGGGTACCAACGAAACAGGCCCTGGACGGCCTTCTTGCGCGAGAGCATCTCGCCAGCCGGTTTGCTTCGGTTGGTGCAGAACGCGAAGAGCGCGGGTCCGCGCGAGCGTCCGCCCATCGAAGCCGACGAGGCGGTGCTCGCGCGCCGGATCGAGCGGACGCTGGCGCGGCTGTGGGCCAAGCCGAGCGCCCAGGCCCTACGCCGCCTCTTCCATCCGGATCGCGAGCGCAAGCTCTATGACCACGTCGCCCACGCCCTGCTCGTCCAACTGCTAAGCCCGCACTCGCGCCGATGGAAACCCATGCTGCGCTTCCTGGGCATCCCTCCCCATCGCGAGGGGTTCCACTCGCTGTCGCCCTATGCCCTGGCCGAGATCCTCTACCGCCGCTACGACAGCAACCAGGAGTTGCTGGCGGACGTGAGCCGCGCCCATGGCTTCGCCCCTGACGGCCTCGACCAGCTCGCCTTGCGCTTTCTCCTGTTTCAAGGCGACATCCGCATTCGGCCCGAGTACCGCAAGCTGCTCTTCGGGTAGCGGAGTCCTTGGCTAGGAGCCTGTTGCGCATAGGGCATTTGGCGCTCCTCGCTTCGCTCGGATCGC
>CAZHUY010000137.1:0-16532 GCA_964535465.1 uncultured Myxococcales bacterium | reverse complement strand
ACCATCGCCAAGGCGATGCCGGTGTTGCCGCTGGTCGGCTCGATGATCTCCCCCCCTGGCTTGAGCACACCCCGCCGTTCCGCATCGCGGACCATGGCGGCCCCGATGCGGCACTTGACCGAATAGGCCGGGTTGCGCCCCTCGACCTTGCCCAGCACGGTGGCTTTGGCTCCCGCGGTGATGCGATTCAGCCTCACGAGCGGCGTGTGGCCGATGGAGAGGGGGTTCTCGGTGAAAATGCCGGGCATGATAGGGACTCCTTTCTCAGGCAAGCTTCAGGGCGTCGTCCAAGGCCTCGATGATGTCGTCCACGTGTTCCAGACCGATGGACAGGCGGATCAAGTCGCGGGTGAGGCCGCCGCTCTCCTGCTGCTCCTCGGTCAACTGCGAGTGCGACGTGCTGGCCGGGTGAAGGATCAGGCTCTTGGCGTCGCCCACGTTGGCCAGGTGCGAGAACAGCTTGATGTTGTCGATGACCTTGACCGCGGCCTGGTAACCGCCCTTGGCCCCGAACACCACCATGCCGCCGAATCCGTTCTTCAAGTAGCGAGCCGCCGTGGCGTGCGTCGGATCCTCGTTCAGCCCCGGGTAGCGCACCCACGAGACCTTGGGGTGCTTTTTCAAGAACTCGGCCACCTTGAGCGCGTTCTCGCTGTGCTTGGCCACGCGCAGGGAGAGCGTCTCGATCCCTTGCAGGAAGAGCCATGAGTTGTCGGGCGAGATGGCCGCGCCCAGGTTGCGCAAGGGGACCGTGCGAACACGCAAGGCGAAGGCGATGGGCGCCAGGGCCTCCGGCAAGTCGTGAGCCCATCGCAGTCCGTGGTAGTTGGCGTCGGGCTGGTTGAACAGCTTGAAACGCGGGTTGTCCTTCCAGACGAACCTGCCCGAGTCGGTGATGATGCCGCCCAGCCCCACCCCGTGCCCGCCGATCCACTTGGTCAGCGAATTGACCACGATGTCGGCGCCCAGCTCGATGGTGCGCAGCAGGTAGGGCGTGGTGAAGGTGCCATCCACGATGAGCGGAATCCCATGACGATGGGCCACGTCGGCCACCGCCTTCACGTCGGTGAAATCGAGGCCCGGATTGCCGATGGTCTCGATGTACAGGGCGCGCGTCTTGGGCGTGATGGCCTTCTCGAAGTTCTTGGGATCGCCGGCGTCCACGAAACGCGTGGTGATGCCAAACTGGGGCAGGATGGCTTCGAACTGGGTGTAGGTGCCGCCGTACAGGTTGCTGGCGGAGACGATCTCGTCGCCCGCAGCAGCCAAGGTGATGATGGCGTAGAAGATGGCCGAAGTCCCCGAAGCCAACGCCACCGAGGCGGCGCCGCCTTCCAGCTCGGAGATGCGTTGCTCGAGGACATCGGTGGTGGGGTTTTGCAGGCGCGTGTAGATGTTGCCCATCTCCTTGAGGGCGAACAGGTTCGCGGCATGCTCGGTGTTCTTGAACAGGTACGAGCTGGTCCGGTACACGGGGACGGCGCGCGAAAGGGTGGCATCGGGCGTGTGGCCCGCGTGCAGGGCGAGGGTCTCGAAACGGTAGGATTTGGCGCTCATCGAGGGTCCTTTCGTGTTCGGGGCGGGAGGCTCATCCCCGGCTTCCGGTTCGCCGAGGACCGCCCGCTCACCCGAGGAAATGTAGGCCAGCCCCATTGATCGTTCAAGAGAATTGTTCACTAAACTAGACACACCTCTGTCAAAACCCCTGCGAAGCGCATCGTGCCGCTCGAGGCGGAACGCGCAAGTTCCGCGTGCTCCTCGCCGTTCTCCTCGCCGTTCCGAGGGTCGAATTCCAGCGTCCCGATGCGGGACGGTCAGCGAGCGTAGATGATGATGTTGTGACAGCGAACTTCCGAGTTGCCCGGATTTTCGTAGGCGTGGGGCACGTCGGCAGAGAACGCAATGGTGTCGCCAGCGCCCAGATCGTGGACCTCCTCCGCGACGCGAACGCGCACGCTGCCATTGAGCGCGATCACCACCTCGCGCGTACCGGCCGCATGAGGATCAGAGGTGTGCGCAGCCCGAGCGGAGAAGCGCAATTCATAGGCCTCGACCCAGGGACAGGCCCCCGCAGGGGTCAGCGGTCGGCTCTCCATGCGGCCGTCCGCCGAACGCAAGACCTGCGCGTCCCCGCGTCTCAGGATCGCGGCGTTACGCGAGCTCCCCCCGAGCAACTCCGAAAAGGGCACGCCTAGACCAACCGCTATCTTCCACAGCACGCCGAGCGTGGGATTGCTCTTCTGCGTCTCGATCTGTGAAAGCGCGGCCCGGCTCACCCCCGATGCCGCGGCGAGCTGGTCGAGCGACATGCCTCGCGTCTTGCGCTTCTCTCTCACCCCGACAGCCACCCGGCGGCCCATCTCCGCGGCCCCGATGTCATCACCAGGAGGCAAGGGCAGCCGCCTCAAGGATGAAGCGCGCGACGATGTGGTTTTCTGCTCGGCTGGGTGCGGGTTCTTCATGACGGCCACGTGTCCGCTATTGTAGCAGGCTCTTGTCTTTCTCTGTCATGCCGCTTCGCCGGGCTTGGTCCGCGTGGGACAGCAAGGAATCTAGGGTGTTGATTGACTACCCCGCATGGACCAAGATAGAGATGTTTGACACCTGTGTATGGGCAGGTACGTCATGACGAGGCCCCAGAACCGCACCAAACCCCTTACGGCCAAGCCACACGCACCCAAAGGCGCTGTGGCGAGCGTTCGCCTCGGTCTGTTCCCCGCGTGGCTGGTCCCTGCCGCACTGTATTTGGCCCTGCCGGCGACCTCCGGATGCGAGGGCCAAAGTCTGGACGCCGGCCAGAACGTGGCAGGCCTGCTCCCCGTCGACCGGCACTCTCCCGTCATCCTCGACAACGATAGCTGGAGCGACAACTGGGCTGGAGAGCACGCCATGCTCATGGCCAGCAAGGGCGACATGACCCTGGCTGGCATCATCGTCAACGCCAGCAAGTACTGGCCCGACATGGCCGGCAATCTCACCGGGTGGACGAGGCTGGTGGAGATCGCCCGCAAGAGCGGTCTCAAGAACATCCCCGATGTCACGGTAGGCGCGAACGCCACCCTGAGGGTGCCCGCCGACAAGAAGATCAGCTCAACGGTCGCGCTACACACACCGGGCGCCCAGCTCATCGTGGACCTCTCGCGACAGCTTGCCCTGCCAGGCCAGCCTCTTTTGGTCATCACGGGCTCTCAGCTCACGAACCTGGCGGACGCATACCTCATCGATCCCACCGTGATCGATCGCGTGATCGTGGTGGCATCGCTGGGCCTCCACAAAGACCCCAAGACGGTCATGACCGGGCCCAATGGTGACCTGGATCCTTGGGCCGACTGGATCGTGGCCCAGCGCTTCCGCTACATCCAAGTCGCCGTGCTCTACGACCAGGCTGCCGACGTCACCGAGACCGACAAGCTTCCCGACAACCAGTTTGGCACCTGGATGGCCAACAAGCTCCCGAAGCTGTCGACCAACAACGCCGCCGCGGACCAGCTTGCCGTTCTGGCGGCGGCGCTGCCCGAGTTCGCCACGGAGGTCAAGCAGAGCGCGCCCGATACCTCGGCGGGTTTCAACTCCCCGCCTGGCCAAGGGCCGCCCCTGTTACCCAGCGCCACGGGCGACGCTTGGGTCGTCACGCAAATCGAAGCGTCTTTGGCGCGCAAGCATCTGTGGATGATGCTGCGGCATAGCTTCGACTACTAGCCAGCAAAGGTTGAGGGTCGCTTCGGGTGCGACGTGCTCGTCACGTCATCCGGCAGCGCGAGGAAAAGTGACAATTCGTGTGGGGGCGAGGCAATGAGAGGACGAGGGAGGCGCGGCCGTTGTTAGTCCTCATTGTCTCTTTGCGCTCTCCTATCCGAAATGCCTCGCAGTCGGTTCGCATGCCCGGATGCACTGGCTGTCGATGCTTGCTCCTTCAACCTAACGACCCCGACCAATCCTAACTTCACGCCTTGCTTGCCGGAGAAAGAGGCTGTTCGATGACCGTGGACAGAGTGGAACAATTCTCACCCACCTCATCCCCGTGGCTCGAGGCCCTGCTCACGCATGAACGAACCATCCTGCCCCAGGCCTCGGGCATGCGCACGCGGGCCCTTGATCGGGCGCGCGCCTTGCTGCAAGGAGGACAAGCCGTTCCTCAGCCCCGGTCAATGTGGTCGGGTTGGCACCGAACGGTGTTCGGGTCTGCCGCGGGTTTTGGGCTGCTGACCTCCGCTGCTGTCCTCCACTTGACGAGTGCGCCCTCCCCCTCGGGGACCAAAGCCAGCCAGTTCTTGGCCATGCCCAACACCCCGTTCACGACGCCCCCCGCGCGGGTGGATGTGGCTTCTCCCGCGACGCCACCCGGGGGCGAGCCAGAATCGGAATGGGCCGAAGGCGAGACCACCACGCGGGTGCCGTCGAACGAACCTGGCGCCGTCGAGCATGAAACGAGAGATCGCGCTCTCGACGAACTGGGCATGCTCGAACGCGCTCGTCGCTTCGATGCCCGAGGACAGTTCCTCGCCGTCCTCGCCATTGCCGCCGAACACGAACGCATCCACCCCGCGGGCCACCTATGCGAAGAGCGAGATGTTCTGCGCCTACGCGCGCTCATCGCTCTCAAACGCGGCGACGAGGCGAGACAGGCCGTGCGCAAATTCCACCACGACTACCCGCGCAGCGTGCTTCTACCGACCCTGGAAGAGATGCTGGCGTCGGCCTTGTAGAGGCCCATAGGCGAGCGCGTCCACCAGGGTGTATGGTTCCTGTCGCTCGTCCCTTGCCCTCGCTTCCCTATTTGGGGGACGACCGCACGCCTCTTGGAAATCCGACTGATTCATGGACGTAAGCAAACGGCCGCGTTGTCGGCGCTGGTTTCTTGCGTCCTGACCGTCCTGTCGTCTCGAGCGGTGGCGGGCGAGACGGAGTTGCACGTCGCCATCCAGTACGAAGTGGATGCCACGACCCGAGGGTGCTGGGACGAGGCGAAATTCCGGCGCGGGGTGACCCATCGCATCGGCTACGATCCCTTTCGCCAAGACGCCCCGCTCAGCGTGCGGGTTCATGTCGGAGGAAGCGCGCTGGCGGTCGACGGCAAGGTCGAGTGGCGCGACGCCAGCGGCTCGAGCCTGGGCGAGCGAACCTTCGTCGCCAAGGACGGCAACTGCGCGAAGCTCATGACCGAGATGAGTTTCGCGGTGGGCCTTCAGATCGAGTTCCTGCGTTTGAAGACGCCCAAACCCGCGCCGGCCGCCGACGAATCCGCCCCCGGTCCGGTGCCAGATCCCAATGCGGCGCCGGTACCGGACGAAACGCCGACCCCGTCTGCCGAGAGCGAGGAGAGCAAACCGTCAATCCCCGCCGAGCCCCTCCCCGAGGTGGCCCCCAAGTCCACCGCCAGCGAGAAGCCCCTCTCGAAAGCGTCACCCGAGTCATCGGCGCCTCCGCCTTCGCGACCCACACCACCCTGGTCGGTGTGGGTCGGTGTGGGGCCATCGCTGGCCTGGCGTCTCTCGCCCGAGATCACGGCCGATGGACGGCTGTTCCTGGGACTGGGGCGTGGCGCTCTCTCGTTCGAGGTCGGCGCCGAAGCGACCTACCCCACGACCTTCCACCGCTGGGACGAGAGCGGCTTCCGACACATGCTGATCGGGGCCAGCTTGGCTGTCTGTGGCCACGTCAAGTGGTTCTCCGCCTGCGCGTTGGGCCGGGCCAGTCAGGTCAGAGTCTCGGGTCTGGGTGTGGACGAACGCCGTTCGCCCACCGGTTTCGTGGGCCAACTCGGCGCTCGATTGGCGGCGACCTGGCACGTGGCCGGCCGCTGGTCACTGGCAACGCACCTGGATGGGCTGGCTTTGCTCACACCCTCCACCGTGCACCTGAATCAGGCTCCCGTGTGGGAGATGCCCCGCCTTGGTGCGCTCTGGGGAATCGATCTCCTGGCGCGCTTTCGGTGACAACTCGGCTGGCCAGGAACAATGTCATAATGTGGTCAGCGTCCAAGTGAGCCAGGTGCGTCTCGTCCCTAGCCCCTCGAGCCCGAGGAACGTGTCCCCCCACACGAATGACAACGCATGCCTTGAGGCCTTCCAGCGGGAATTCGACTATCTGGCGCGAACCCTGCGACGTCTGGGGGTGAGCCCCGAGGACGTAGAGGATCTGGCCCATGAGGTCTTTCTCGTTCTGCGTCGAACCTGGCAAGAATACGATCCGGAGCGGGCGCTCAAGCCGTACCTGTTTGGCATAGCTTTTCGCGTGGCGGCTTCCCACCGACGCAAGTACTGGCGAGAGGTTCCCTTCGCCACGATCGAAGGCCAAGACCGTGCGCCCTACCCTGACGAGGTTCTGGCGGCCAATCAGGCTCGCGCGCTCGTGCTGGCCGCCCTGGAGAAGATCCCACTCAAACGGCGTGCGGTGTTGATCATGCACGATCTGGACGAAGTCCCCGTGCAAGAGATCGCCACAACGCTTTCGATTCCGCTCTTCACAGCCTATTCGCGCCTGCGCAAGGCGCGGCGCGAGCTCGAGACGGCCGTGACCAGTATTCAGAAGAGGAGTGTGGTCCGATGATGGGCGCTCTTGGCAACCGAACGGTTCAGCCTCTCTCGCCTGCGCTGCAGGCCCTGCTCGTCTATGAACGCGACGTGGTTCCGCAGCCAGAGATCGTGACGGCGCGGGCCTTGGCTCGCGCGCGTGAAGCACTGAATGAACAAATCGCGGCGACCTTCGTGCCTCGCAGGGCACGCACGCCGATGCGACGCCTGGTCTTCTCCGCGGCTGCGGGCCTGGTTCTCATGGCCGGAGCGGCCGCGGCCTATCAGATGCTGCGGCAACCGCCATCCTCGCATTCGCCCGAATCGCCGCCCAGCCGGGTGACTCCCGCGCAACCGGCGACACAGCCGGATCCCCTGCCGATGGCTCCCGAACCACCCGCGGCCGTCACGGCGATCGCGCCTTCCAAAGGCGGTGGCTCGGCCACCCGAGGTGACAGCCAGGAGGAGTTGCAGTTCCTGCTGCGAGCGCGCCAGGCCGACGCCCGCGGCGACCACGTCAAGATGCTGAGCCATCTGACCCAACACCAACGCGAGTATCCCGTCGGGAGGCTGGCAGAAGAGCGCGAGATCCTGCGCGTGAAGGCTCTCGTCGCGCTCGGCCGTCATGGCCAAGCCCGCCAGGTGGCCGCCAGTTTCCGCCGTCAGTTCCCGCGCAGCGTGCTGTTGCCCAAGCTGACCGAGATGCTCGCCGCTCCTCGCTAGACAGAACGGATAACCTCTGAGGAAGGCACGAAATCAGGAAACGGACAGACTGCGCGTCCGCCTCGCCAAGACTTTCTGGTTTCCAGGGTTCCTTAGATGGTCCCGCCCGCCGTGGCCTACTTCTTGGTACCCGAGTGGGCTCGTCCCCGGTAGGGGCGCAGACCGCCGGTGTTTCCCGCGTGCGGTCGAACCGCGTGCGCGTGATGGGAACCGAAGCCCAGGTGGGCATCCTTCCTGGGGACAGCCGGCTTGTTGGGCCGCATTCCATGGACAGGTTTGCGGGTCTGCGCTGCTATGGGTTGCTTGGAACGCTGGTTTCGTTCGGCCATGCGGTGAACCTTGGCGGGTCGACCGGCGCCGTGGTGCTCGCGGGCCGGCCGCTCGTACTCCACGGCATGGTCCGGACGATGCTCAGGCGCGCGCCGCTGTTCGAATCCCTTGTCCTCCTGATGTCCGCGCGAAGCACGCAGCTCCACACGTTCGACATCAGCCCGATGAGCACGCGGAGTATGCACGGGTTCTCGCCCCTCCCGGGTGACCTCCGGATCTCGTTTGGGCAGGTGGTGAGACTCGTTCGAAACCCGCTCTATGCGCACATGCGGGGCCCGCGGGTCGGACAAAGAGGCGCTCAGAGCGAAGTCCTCGGCGGCATGGCCTGCGATTTCGAATTCGCTGTGACGAGGCGCCACGCGAATGGCTCCGACATCGCGGCGGGTGACACCTCCGCGCCGACAGATGAGCGGCAACAACCACCCCGGCTCGGCCTTGCTCTGCGCGCCCAGGTTGATGCGAAACACGACCGCGTCGCGGGCGAAGTCGGCGTGACTGGGGCGCGGGCCGGAAGTCGGGTAGCGGTCGGCCTTGCCCTGCGCCTCCTTGATGTGTACAGGGTGCACGGACTCGCCTTTGGGGAGACGCGCGAGCTCCCGTTTCAAGAGCGCCGAAAGCAAGACATCGCGATCCACCGTGGCGCACAGCCGATCCAAGAGGACGCGCGCCTCGGGGGCGATGGTGCCCGCGGCTTGGGCCTCCTCTATCAGGGCAGCTTCGAAGGTGGCTTGTTCCGCCCGGGTGATGGTCTCGGCCGACGGCACCTCGGTCCAGGTGAACTTCACGCCAGCGTTGCGCATCAGGCGCTCGGCCTTGCGTCGCTCGGCCAGGTTGGCGATGACCACGCTGCGTCCCTTGCGGCCCGCCCGGCCGGTGCGTCCGCTGCGATGGGTGAGGTCCTCGGTGTTGAGCGGCAGATCGGCGTGCACCACCAGATCCACCTCGGGCAGGTCCAGCCCACGCGCCGCCACGTTGGTGGCCACCAACACGCGAGCCTCGCCGCTGCGCAAGGCCGCCAGGGCACGGTTGCGTTCGTGCTGCGCCCGATCGCCCGAGAGCACGACCGCGGAGAAGCCACGACGAACCAGCTCGCCGTGCAGGGCCGACACGCCCTCGCGCGTGGTCCCGAACACGATGGTGCGCCCGCTGCCATTGCTGCGCAGGACATTGATCACGGCGGGCAGGTGGTCGCCCACCACGGTCAAGTGCGCGACGTATTCGATGTCATCGTGGGCGGCGTCGCGGTTCTCGGGCCGCACATCCACGCGCGCGGCGTCCTTCTGGTAGCGCGCCGCCATCGACAGGATATTGGACGGCAAGGTGGCGGAGAACATCAGCGTGCGAGTGCGCGCGCCCGCCGCCGACAGCAAGGTCTCCAGATCCTCCTGGAAGCCCATGTCCAACATCTCGTCGGCCTCGTCCAGCACCACCGCGGTCACCGCATCCAGACGCAGGCACTCGCGCCTCAAGAGATCGACCAGACGCCCGGGTGTCCCCACCACCAGATCCGCGCCGGTGCGCAGCAGCTTGATGTCACGCTGGATGTCGCTGCCTCCGGTGAAGGCCGCGATGCGGAGGTGGGTCTTGGCGAACAGCCAGGCCAACTCGGTGCGAACCTGGTTGGCCAACTCGCGCGTGGGGGCGATCACCAAGCTGGCTGTCGGTCGGCCAGCTTGCCCGCGGGACGCAGGCGCTTGCTCGGGTAGCAGGCTCTGCGCCAGCAAGATGCCGAAGGCCAGGGTCTTGCCCGACCCCGTCTGTGACGACACCAGGAGATCTCGCCCTTGATAGGAGGGTTGCAGAACGGCCGCCTGCACCGGCAGGGCATCGGTCAATCCCCGGGCTGTGATGGCTTGGGCCAGGGCCGGGTGCAGGTTCAGCTCGGAGAAGCTAGGCATGAAGGGCCACCGTATAGCACCGGAAACCCGCAACACCATGCCTACCTGGTGGCGGGCACGCATGTGCGCGCGGACAAAGCGGAAAAGCGCGGGGTAGCGCCGGTCGAACGGTCGACAATGCGAAGCCCGCGACGCCTCGGTCACCCTGATCCGCAGCGCGTGCGCCCGGTCGGTGGACTTCGTACCGCCGTGCCTTGAAGGTGTCCTACTTGGGGGCACGCTTGATTCAAACAGATGCCTGACGAGTCGTGCTGGCGGCGCAAGCTTCCCGAAAGAGCACGGTCCGTCGACAAGGTCGAGTGAAGGAGGAATGGGCTATGGCAAGAGTCAAAGTGTTCGAGGGGTCGGCGTACCACATCCGCTGGAGCGCGGTTTTTGGCGGAGCCGTGGTCGCCATCGGCCTGATGATGTTGTTGCATTTGTTGGGTTTGGCCGCGGGGTTCACCGTCGCCAGCACCGAGGAAGGAGCAGGCTCCTTGCGAGGTATTGGCATCGGCGTGGGCGTCTGGTCGGTCGTCGTCCCCATCCTGGCGCTCTTCGGGGGCGCCTTCGTGGCCGGTCGGTTTTCCGGCCCGGTGAACCGTGGAGTCGGCCTCTGGCATGGATCCGTGGTCTGGGGGCTGGCCTCCCTGGGTGCCGTGTTCCTCATCGCTGCGGCCGTGGGCCCTACGGTGAGAGCGGGCGCCAACCTGGCTGAGAAAGCCGTCTCGGCAGCGCCGGGCATGCTCAGCTCCGCCACGATTGACCAGGCCATCGGGCCGATCAATGAGCGTCTTCGCGCCCAAGGCATGGCAGCCGTGACCGCGGCCGAGGTTCGCTCGGCAGCACAGGACGCCATCAACACCTCCGTCCGTCAAGGTCGGATGGATCAAGGTACCCTGATCCAGGCCATCACGCGCAACACGCGCCTGAGCCAGGCCGACGCCCAAACCTTGGCCCGCGATCTGGAAGGGCAACTTCAAGGTCTGTATTCCCAAGCGGTGGACGCGGGCACGACCGCGGCAGGAGTGGCCAGCGGGCTGATGTGGGCGCTGTTCCTGGCCTCGCTGCTTGGCCTGGGTGCCTCGCTGCTTGGGGCGTACCTGGGCGTCAGCCGAGAGCAGCGCTTTGAAGCCGAACACCTGGCGGCCTCCGAGGAGGCGCTGGAACAAGGGGTGCCCACCGTGCGACCCAGCGGACCGCAGACACCCCGCGTTCCCCCCGAACCCGGCCGTCATTAGAACAGAGCGCGACCACGCTGGGCTGCTGGCCCGATGAGACTGCGTCACGGGCCGGCAGCCTGCGTGTGGTCGGGCCTGTCGCATGAATGATGCATCCAGCGCCTTCGGGCTTGAGATCCGACGCGATCTCAAGTATCACCAAGCACCATTGGAGAGGTGGCCGAGAGGCCGAAGGCGGCGGTTTGCTAAACCGTTATACGGGCTAAAACCTGTATCGGGAGTTCGAATCTCCCCCTCTCCGCAAACTACAAATTCAGGCACTTGCGAGAATCGCGGCAGAATCTGACGTCAAACGTTGCCGAGATTGAGCCAGCGACACCACGGCGCCCTCGGGACGTGACAAGTCCACTGCCAGAGCATCCAGCTCGGCAAGCCACAAGTCTCGAGGGCCTTGGCCAGGTGAACATGTAGCGTGTGCTGGCGCACGAACTCAGGTGCGCTTCCCAACTCCCCTCGTTCGGTGAAGGCAGGGGCGCCTTGGGCCGCGGCAGCATCGTGTTCGGCAAGGCTGCCGACTGAACCGGTGGCACGGGCCCGCCCCCAGATCCCCCCTGGCACCCTGCAACCGGGATCCTTCTTGGCGGGCAGAGGATGGGAACACGCGAACGACAGCGCGAGCCTGGTCGCCCAGTCTACGTAAGCGTCTTAACCGTTTCGATTTGATAGACGAGCCAGGTACCATCTATCTTCTTGAGCTTGAAGCTGAACTCCTGCACCTGGTAGTCGCTTTCCCCCTCGATGGTGGCCTTGCCCGTGAGGCTGGCTTCAGCGGTTTCGCGACCGGCAGCAAGTGAAACGTTGATGTCCACGAATTCGACCTTGAGCCCTGGCAGACGCTGCATGGCCAGCGTGGCGGCTTGCACCACTTCGTCGCGGCCTTTGAGCGTGTGCGCTTCCAAACCGCGGACCTCCAGGTTGACCACCACGTCGACGGTGAGGTATTCGCCCAAGCTCCTGGCCTTGAGGCCCTTGGGGATGACACCTTGGTTGGGCTCGAACGACATGCTGCTGGCCAGCTTGACCAGGCGCGAACGGATGACATTTTGGGGACTGGGGAACCAGGCACGCCATCCCCAGATGCCCAGGCCAATCACCACCGCCACAACCACAAGCAGAACAGGCTTTTTCACAGCAGAACCTTCCCGACGATGCGTTGCTTGGGGGTCTTGCCCTTTTCGTGAAACCGCTCCGGCATGGAGCGATTGTCTCCCACGACATAGTACAGCCCAGGCCCCACCGTTTCGGGGGGGATTTCCCAGTCGCAGCCGGGCTGGACATAGGGCTCGGGGATGGGCTGGCCATTGATCAGCAGCTGCCCCTGGTGAAAGGCCACGGTATCACCGGGCAGACCCACGACCCGTTTCATGTACATCACGCTCTGTCCAGCCAGGCGGATTGCCACCACATCGCCGCGCTTCGGTTCAGACCAGACATAGGCGAGACGATTCACAAAGTTGACGCCCCTATCCCGGTAGGTGGGCAGCATGCTTGAGCCATGGACGAAGATTGGCAAGACCAGGTAGGCCCGCGCCAACAACACCGCCACAATCAACACCACGATCCGCATCAAGGTGCGTTTGGGGTTGCGACCAATCAAGGCCGTGCGCCAGCGGGATGATTTGCCCTTCGCTTCCATCGAGGTTTCCAGGATACGAGTCATGCCACACGACAAACCCCTGCGCCCCCAAGGAGCCTCTGGCACCTGACCGCAGCGGCACCTGACCGCAGCGGCGACCAAATGCCCAGGGGGCTGGTGGTGGCAGGAAGAGCCGGGCGTCGCGCCCGCGACCGTCATGATCTCATTCTCGGGCGGAGCCGCGCCGGCTTCGCTGACGCCGTGGGTGACGTCGGAGAGGGAGGACCTGGTCTCCGGCGCCGCTGACGGCGAGCAGCGGCTCCTTCGCCGCCAATCTCGCCGGCATGACGGTCGCCACGTTTGTCGGCAAGCCTCAGTAGAGGGAGACAGGCGCTCGCACCGTCTCGCCATGACCCCTGGCCAAGTTGCTGAATCTGCCTATGAATCATTCTCCCCAGTGCGCAAGCGCCCGATTTCTCAGTGGAATCGGCAGTTCGAATCTCCCCGTCTCCGCAAATCACCCATCCGTGCCGAGGTTTCTCTCAGCCGAGCCACCTTGGCCGCTGAGCCAAGCCGCGCTGCTCGACCTGGGCCGGCCCCGGGAATGAGGACGCGATAGCTCCACAATGTGTCGCACGGTAAGATTGGCTGTCGATACCCCACGCGCCGCCATGAAAGACAGCCGCAGCACGCAGACCTCCGCGGGAGACGCGCACGACGAGCTCAGTCGGCTGCGACGTCGCGTGGCCGAGCTGGAGGCCACGCTCGAGGAGCGAGAGTCCCTGGATTCGACCTTCCGGGCCTTCATGTTGCTGCGCGACGAGGGCGTGGTCCGCTACGACGGCTCCCCTAAGATGTCCATCGACTGGCCGGAGCAGAAACAGGCCGAATGGTTGCTCGATCACGCCGTGGTGGCCGAGTGCAACGATGCCTTCGCACACCAGTACGGCCTAGAAGAAGCCAAGGACCTGATCGGTGTGCCCATGACCTCGCGCATGGCGGGGACGCGCGAGGAAAAGCTGGCCAGGCTCCTGATCTTCATCCGCGCCGGTTACCACATCACAGGTCTGGAGATCGAGGATCTCCATATTCATGGCAAACGAATCTGGACGACCAACACCATCGTCGGGGTGGTGGAAAACCGGATGCTGTTCTCTGCCTGGGGTATCCAGCGTGACATCACCGCAGAGAAAGAGGCGCTGCTGGCCCTGCGACGAAGCGAGTCGGAAATCCACCGCCGCGCCGAACAGCTTGCGGGCGAGGTGGCCTACCAGAAGCAGTACGCCGAGAACGTGCTGCGCAGCATCGCCGACGGCGTGTTCACGGTCGACTTGCGCCACCTGATCTCCTCATGGAATCCCGGGGCGGAGAACATCACCGGCCTGCCCCCTGCGGCCGCCATCGGCCGTCCCTGCGCCGAGGTCCTGCACGCCTCCCAGTGCGAAAACCACGCCTTGTGCGATCCCAAAGGCTGTCCGGTCGACCGTGCCTGCAACACACGCAAGGCCGTCCCGCCTCTCGAGGTGTCGCTCACCTGCCGTAGCGGCCGCGATGTGGTGACCTCGCTGTCCGCTGCACCCTTGCTGGACGATCGAGGCGAATCCGCCGGCGCGGTGTGCGTGTTCCGCGACGTGAGTCGCGAGCGCGAGCTGCTGGGCAGCATCCAGCGGGCCAACCAGGCCAAGAGCCTGTTTCTGGCCAACATGTCGCACGAAATCCGCACCCCCATGAACACCATCCTGGGGTTCTCGCAGCTCCTGCTCAAGGATCCGGCGCTTAGCACCACGCACCGACAGCACCTGGACAGCATCGTGCGCAGCGGACAGCATCTGCTGGCGGTCATCAACGATATTTTGGACATGTCCAAGATCGAGGCCGGCCGGGTCGAGTTGGCCGTCGCATCCTTCGACCTGCGCGACCTCATCTCGGACCTGGCCGCCATCTTCCGTCTGCGCACCAAGGCCAAGGGACTGCTCTTTCGCGTGGAGATGTCGGACGATCTGCCCTTCGTCGTGCTGGGCGACGGTCACAAGCTGCGCCAAATCTTCAGCAACCTGCTGGGCAACGCCATCAAGTTCACGGAGCGCGGCCAGGTCGTCTGGCGCTTGCGCGGAGAGCGCGATTCCGCTTCCTCCTGGCGACTGCTGGTCGAAGTCGAGGATTCGGGGCCTGGCATTCCCACGACCGAGCTGGAGCACATCTTCGATCCCTTCGTGCAGACCACCACCGGCGCTCACACGGCTGGAGGAACGGGGCTGGGCCTGGCTATCAGCCGCGAGTTCGCCCGCCTCATGGGGGGCGATATCCGCGCGGGTAGCGTCCTGGGCAAGGGGAGTTGCTTCCGCGTCACGGTGCGGCTGAACGAAGACGACGTATTCCTGGGTGCTCCGCGAATCCTGACCAAACACGTGGTGGGCATCCGACCGGGCCAGGGCGTGTTCCACATCTTGCTGGCCGGTCAGAATCGCCCCGAGCTGCAGGCGCTGACCCGGGTTCTGATCGGCGTCGGATTCGAAGCCCGTCAGCTGGATGATGGTCGCAATGCGCTCACCATGTTCGACGAGTGGTCCACGCACGCGCTGTTCGTCCTCGTCGATGCCGATTGGCCGCCAGGCCTGGACATCATCTCGGGCGCCAAGCAATCGCCGCGCGGCCGAAGAACGCCGGTGCTGGCCTTGGTGGCCGAAGGCGATGTGCTGGCTCGCCAGCAAGCCTTCACGGCCGGCGCCGACGACGTGCTGACCATGCCAGCGCGCGAGGCCGAGGTCTTCGAGAAGCTGTGGGCGTGCTTGGGGGTCGAGTACGTCTACGTCCGGCAAGATATGAATGGACGCCCCCTGGAGAACCTGTCCCTGACCCAGCGATCGCTGCGGGCCGTGCTTTGCGTGGCTCCCTCCCAGTTGACCGACGACTTGCGCGATGCGACCATCGCCGGGGACTTCGACCGCATGCTGATGCTCATCGAACGAATCTCGCTGCACGATCACAGGGCTGGGACGGCCCTGCGATCCTTGGCCGAGGGATTCGAGTACCAGCAGCTTCTGGACATGTTGCCGCCCCAGGAGCGCGCATGAGCGACGACGAGAGCACCACCCCTGGACTCATCACGCCCGGACCATCGGGTCCCAAGGCTATCCTGATCGTCGACGACACGCCGGAGAACCTGCGAGTCTTGCTCGAGTTGCTGAAGCAACAAGGGTACAAACCGCGCGCCGTGCCCAATGGTCGGCTGGCTCTGCAGGCGGCGGCCAACGAGCCTCCCGACCTGATCCTCCTCGACATCATGATGCCCGAGATGGACGGCTACGAGGTGTGCCGGTGTTTGAAGCGAGACGAGAAGCTGCGCGAGATCCCGGTCATCTTTCTGTCCGCGCTGGGCGAGACCCTGGACAAGGTGCGCGCCTTCGAGGTGGGTGGCGTGGACTACATCACCAAGCCCTTCCAGATCGAGGAGGTGCGGGCCCGGGTGGAGACCCACCTGCGCCTGCGCCGCCTGCAAGTCCAGCTCGAGCAGCACAACCGGCAGTTGCAGGAACGCGTGGACGAGCAGGTGCGCGAGATCTCGGAGTCGCAGATGGCCACCATCGTGGCGATGGCGCGCCTGGCCGAGTCGCGTGACGAGGGCACGGGCAAGCACATCGAGCGCGTGCAGATCTACTGTCGCCTGCTGGCCATGGAGCTGCGCGAGCACCCGGGGCGCCCGGGGCGAGTCAACGAAGCCTTCATCGAGAACATCTTCCGCGCCAGCCCGTTGCACGACATCGGCAAGGTGGGCATACGCGACAGCATCCTGCTCAAGCCCGGCCCCCTGACCACCGCCGAGTTCGACGAGATGAAGTTGCACACCACCATCGGCGCGCAGACGCTGGAAGAGGTCCGCAAGGCCTATCCCAAGAACGGGTTCGTGCGCATGGGGATCGAAATCGCGCGCTCGCACCACGAACGCTGGGACGGCACAGGCTATCCCCATGGCCTGGCGGGCACGGCCATCCCGCTCTCGGCGCGCATCATGGCGGTGGCGGACTCCTACGACGCCGCGCGGTCGCTCCGTTTCTACAAGCCGGCCCTGCCCCACGAGGAATGCTGCGAGGCCATTTACCAACGCAGCGGGACCTATCTGGATCCCTTGGTGGTCGAAGCCTTCCGCGCCGTGGAGTTCAGCTTCTGCCAAGTCGCCGAGTCGCTGGGCGAATAGACGATCGCTTTATGCACCGTCTGATCTAAATCATCGTTCATGATTCTGGAACACCCGGGCTCAAGCGGCGGCTCGAAG
>CAZHUY010000136.1:8781-16636 GCA_964535465.1 uncultured Myxococcales bacterium | reverse complement strand
GCCGCAAAAGGTGCAGCGACGCTCGCAGAAGGGCAGGTGCACGTAGACCGACAAAGGGGCAGCGCCGCAGGCGTCGGCCAGGCGCAGGGCCTCCCGATAGTCGGACTCGCGAAAATCCTCGCGAAACTCCACCGCCGTCGGGTACGAGGTGTAGCGGGGCCCGGCCCCGTCGTAGCGGGCCAGCAGCTCGGGCGAGAGCGCGGGCCGCTCGCTCACGCCTCGCCTTTCGGGCAGAAACGGTAGCCCAGTCCTCGTACCGTGTGCAGGTAGCGCGGCTGCTCGGGGGCGGGTTCGATCAGCTTGCGCAGCCGCACGATCATGTGCTCGACCACCCGGGTCGAGGGCGCGACCTCGTAGCCCCACACGTGTTCCAGGATCTCGTCGCGCGCCACCAGTTGGTCCTGTCGCTCGACCAGCAGGCGCAGGATCATGGCTTCCTTCTCGGCCAGCGAAACCCGTTCGCCCTCGGCGGTCGTCACCTCGGCCTTGCCGAAGTCGATGGCCGCGTTGCCCACGCGCACGGTGGGGGCGGTCTTGACCAGCTCACCGTACCAGCCCTGCCTTCGCAACATGCTGCGCACCCGTAAGAGGAGCTCACGCAGGTTGAAGGGCTTGCCCAGGTAGTCGTCGCCCCCCAGCTCCAGACCGTGGATGCGATCGTCGTCGGAGTTCTTGGCCGTGAGGAACAGGATGGGCACGCGCCCACCCTCTTCGCGGATGGCCTTGCACACCGCGAATCCATCGCGCTTGGGCAGCATCACGTCCAGCACCATCAGATCGATGCCGCCGGACCGCCAGCGTGCGAGCGCCCTGTCGCCGTCGCCCACGGTCTCGACCGCGTAGCCCTCCTGCTCCAGGTTTTCGCTGATGCCCTCGGCCAGGTGGACTTCATCTTCGACCAACAGGATGCGCGCGCTCATGCCTGGGCCTCTCGCTGCGAGGGCAGGGTGATACGGAAGGTAGAGCCGCGCCCCAGTCCGGGACTCTCGGCGGTCAGCTCACCGGCCATCTGGTGAATCAGCTCGCGCGCCAGGTACAGGCCCAAGCCGCTGCCCTCGGTCTGGCGCACCATCTCGTCGCCGACCCGATAGAACTTCTCGAAGATGCGCTCGCGTTCCGAGTCGGCGAGACCGATACCCTGGTCGGTCACCTCGACGGCCACCTGCGAATCCCGCTGGGTCACGGCGATGCGCACCGGCTTGTCGGCGCCTCCGTACTTGGCGGCATTGTCCAGCAGGTTGCGCAGCACGATCTTCAGCACCCCGAGGTCATAGCGCGCCTCAACCGGCTCGTCAGGTAGCGTCCACTCCACTTTCAGCGATGGCCGCGAGGGATCCTTGCCCAGGGCGTTGACCACATCGGCCACGTCGCGCGCCACATCGCCCGGGCTCACGTGCACCACGTATCGTCCGCTGTCCAAGCGGGCCACGGCCAGGATGTTGTTGACCAGGGCTTCCAGGCGGTCGACGTCCGCGCGCATGTTGCCCAGAAACCGTGCGCGCTTCTCAGGCGACAGATCGCGCATTTCCAGCGTTTCGATGAACAGGCGCAGGGAGGCCAGCGGCGATTTCAGCTCGTGCGTGACCGCCGACAAGAAGTTGGCCTGCTGGCGGACGAGCTGCATCTCTCGGCGTACCGAACGCAGGATGAGCGCGGTCCCGGCCAACAGGATGCACACGAAGGTCGCGCCCTCGGCCGTGAACATGCGAATGCTGGAACGGCGGTGCTCTTGCAGTTGCTCGAGCCGACCCGGACGGATGCTGACCCCGTGATGGTCCCAGCCGGGCAGGAGGGAAGCACCGGGCTTCGCTTTCCACTCGAGATGGGGGTAGGCCTGGCTCAGAAATTCAGCCGGGCCACCCGGCCCCAAGGCCTGACGTTGGTCGAGGGCCACCAGCGCCCTCTCGGCGGCTTGCCGATCCGCCTCCAGGTGCTGTGCCGTGGCCGCGATCTCTTGCTTGTTGGCGCGCAGGTGAAAGATCACCCACCAGCCGAGCTGGGTCATGGTGAAGGCCACCATGGCCAGCACGCCATAGGCCAGCAGGCGCGGACGCGCGCGCGATGGGCCGAGGCGCCAAGAGGAGGGCATGACGGGAGGATACTACCGTCATGCCGGGCCGTGCGACACGCGCCGGACGTCGAATCCGCTCGGCGCGTCCGTGAGGCCGTCGGTGAGGCTTAGGTGCCGAGTCCGCTGCCGCGCAGGTTGTGCACGACGTCGGGGGTCTTGCCCAGGGCTTCCTTGCGTGACAGCCGCACCTTGCCGGAGGCGCGGTCGATGCCGATGACCTTGACCAGCATCTCGTCGCCCTCTTGGCAGATGTCGGACGCGGCACGCACCCGCTTCTCGTCCATCTCGCTGATGTGCACCAGTCCGTCCAGGCCGGGCAGGATCTCCACGAAGGCGCCGAAGTCCGCCAGGCGGCGAACCACGCCCAGGTAGAACTCGCCCACCTCGGGCTCGGCGGTCAGGCCCTTGATGATGTCGATGGCCTTCTGGGCCATCAGGCCATCGGGCGAGGCGATGTGGACGGTCCCGTCGTCTTCCACGTCGATGGCCACACCCGTCTGCGAGGTGATGCCACGGATGGTCTTGCCGCCCGGACCGATGATGTCGCGGATCTTGTCAGGCTTGACCTTGAGGGTGAAGATGCGCGGAGCGTACTTGTTCAGTTCCTCGCGCGGGGCGGGCAGGGCTTCGGCCATCTTGCCCAGGATGAACATGCGGCCGCGCTTGGCCTGCTGAAGTGCCGTTTCCAGAATCGCGCGGCTCAGGCCCTGGATCTTGATGTCCATCTGCACGGCGGTGACGCCGTCGCGCGAGCCGCACACCTTGAAGTCCATGTCACCCAGGTGATCTTCGTCGCCCAGGATGTCGGACAGCACGGCCACGCGCTCGCCTTCCTTGATGAGGCCCATGGCGATACCGGCCACCGGGGTCTTGATGGGCACGCCCGCGTCCATCAGCGACAGCGTGCCACCGCACACCGAAGCCATCGACGAGCTACCGTTGGACTCGAGGATCTCGGACACCACGCGGATGGTGTAGGGGAAGTCCTTCTCCGAGGGCAGCACGGCGGACAGGGCGCGCTCGGCCAGGTGGCCGTGACCGGTCTCGCGTCGGCTGGCGCCGCGCAGAGGCTTGGTCTCGCCCGTCGAGAAGGGCGGGAAGTTGTAGTGCAACATGAAGGTCTTCTCGAACTCCTCGCCGAGTCCTTCGATGTGCTGCGCATCCTGCTTGGTGCCCAGGGTGGAGGTGACCAGCGCCTGGGTCTCACCGCGGGTGAAGAGCGCCGAGCCGTGCGTGCGGGGCAGCAGGCTGACCTCGCAGGTGATGGTGCGGATGTCCTCGGTGGCGCGTCCGTCGATGCGCTTGCCGGTGTTGAGCACCAGCTCGCGCAGGTGCTTCTTCTTGGCGGCGTCGATGACTTCCTTGATCTCGCCTTCCCGCTCCGGGAACTCGACCTTGGCGGTCTCCACCGTCTCGGCGGCCACGGCGTCGAGGGCGGCATAGCGCTCCAGTTTCTCGCGGATGGCCATGGCGGCCTCGATCTTGGGCTGGGCCAGCTCGCGCACGCGGGCCTCGAGAGCCGGATCGACCTTGGGCGAGGTGAACTCGCGCTTGGGCTTGCCCACCGCGGCCCGCAGCTTCTCTTGCAGATCGATGAGCGGCTGGGCGGCCTTGTGGGCGAACATCAGGGCGTCGACCAGGATCTCTTCCGCGACGTGGTTGGCGCCGCCTTCCACCATCACGATGGCGTCGCGGCTGGCGGCCACCGTCAGATCCAACTCCGAGGCCTCGCGCTGGGCAAAGGTCGGGTTGATGACGAACTCGCCCGCCACGCGGCCCACGCGGACGCCGGCAAAGGGCCCCGCCCAGGGCAGATCGGAGAGGTGCAGGGCCGCCGAGGCGCCGGTCATGGCCAGCACATCCGTGGGGTTCTCCCGGTCGGTCGACAGCACCGTGGCGATGATCTGGGTGTCAAAGCGCCAGCCCTTGGGGAACAAGGGGCGGCACGGGCGATCGATGATCCGCGAGGTCAACACCTCGGTCTCGGTCAGTCGACCTTCGCGTTTGAAATAGCCGCCCGGGATCTTGCCGGCGGCCGAAGTCTTCTCCAGGTAATCGACGGTCAACGGCATGAAATCGATGCCGGGCCTGACCGACGAAGCTCCCACCGCGGTGACCAGCACCATGGAGTCGCCGAAGCGAACCACCACAGCCCCGTCCGCCTGCTTGGCCATACGACCAACTTCGATGGAGAGTTCCTTTCCACCTAGGGCCACGCCTTCACGTACGAACATGTCTTCACTCCTCTCTCAGCGGCCCCTGTGGTTTCGTCCCTCGTCTCGCGGGTTATGAGCGATTCTGCGTCAAACGGCGAACGCACCTCAAACCAGCGGGAGGAAGGATGAACGCAAGCACCGGGGCCTATGTTGGTGCGACGGACCAACGCTTTGCGCTGGCCCGTCGCTCGGTTGCGAACCCTTGTGCTTACTTGCGAATGCCGAGCGACGTAATCACGTCTCGGTATCGCTTGAGGTTCTTCTTCTTGAGATAGTCAAGCAGGCGGCGTCGCTGGCCAACCAGCATGAGCAGACCACGACGAGAGTGGTGGTCCTTGGAGTGCTCACGAAAATGCTCGGTCAGGTAAGCGATACGCTCTGACAGGAGAGCTATCTGGACCTCGGGGGAACCAGTGTCAGCGGGGCCCCGGGCGTACTTCTTGACAACTTCTGCTTTTCTTACTGCGGCTAGCGCCATGCAATCACACTCTTTTCCGTGACTCTTACTCTTTTTGTTTCGACCTAATCTCCTACATTGCGCGCCCAGAGTCAACCGACGTTAAACACGCGCAAGGTACGTATCCTCTCTTCTTCACCCCGAGTCACCACGGCCACCAGGCTGCCGGAGGCTCGGAAAACGCATACAGGCCCAGGGGTTGTGCCCTGCGTCCCCAGTTCGACCCACGCCACCTGCTGACCACGTGAAAGGCGCAGGGCGAGCGCCTCGTCGACCTCGACGGACGGCAGGTGGGCCAAGGCCTCTCGCAAGGACACGAAGGGCAGCTCCTGTCCTTTCTCGGCCCTGGCCTCGATCTCGTCGGGCGTGAGCGCCTGCTCCAGGCGAAAAGGGCCAGATGAGGTGCGTCGCAGCTCGGTCAGATGCGCCCCCACGCCCAGCTTGCTGCCCAGATCGGCGGCCAGGGTTCGGATGTAGGTCCCTTTCGAGCAGCGCACGCGCAGGCGCAACAGGGCAGGGGCCTCGTAGGTCACGAGCACCATCTCGTAGATGGTGACCGGGCGGGCCCGGCGCTCGACGGTCTGGCCGGTGCGCGCGAGTTTGTAGAGAGGCCGTCCCTGGTGCTTGAGGGCCGAGAACATGGGCGGCACCTGTTCGATGTCGCCGCGGAAGGCGGCCAGAACGCCTTCCAGCGCCGAGGCATCGAAGGCCGGAACGGGCGTCTGCGCCACCACGTTTCCCGTCGCGTCCTGCGTGTCGGTCTCCACGCCCAGGCGAAGGGTGGCCAGGTACTCCTTGTCGGCCTCCAGGAGAAAGGCGGTGATCTTGGTGGCCTCTCCCACGCAGACCGGCAGCACGCCCGAGGCCATGGGATCCAGGGTTCCGCCATGCCCCAGCTTGGGAGGCCGGCGGCCTTGGCCGCATGGGGGCATCAGGGCTCGTCCGACCCGCTTGAGCACCGCGAACGAGCTCGGGCCGACCGGCTTGTCGACAACCAGGACGCTCACTCTTTCTTGGCCACCTCGCGCAGGAGTTGCTCGATGCGCTCTTCCTGCTCCAACGCATGATCGATCTCGAAGGTCAGCTCGGGCGTGACCTTGAGACGCAGTCGCTCGCCCACTTCGCGTCGCATGAACCCGGCCGCGCTCTGCAGCCCGGCGCGCACCTTCTCGAGGGCCGCCTGGTCCGCCTCGTGCACCGTGAAGTACACGTGGGCCTGGCGGAGATCGCCGGTGAGGCGCACGTGGGTGATGGTGATGATCCCGGCCCCGCGCACGCGCGGATCCTTGATTGAGCCTCGCACCACGATGCCGCCCAGGATCTCCCGGACTTCGCCGGCCACGCGCTCGGTCCGCTGACTCATGGCTGCCACCCCAGATCGTTGTGCGCCAGGGGCTGATTGTACGTGGTGAACTCGCGCTCGATGTTGGTGGCCTCCACCAAGCTGCTCACGTAGCGCACCACCTCGTCCAGCGCGGATTCCACGAAGCGGCGATCGCTGCCCACCACGGCCAGCCCCAGCAGACCACGCTGCCAGAGATCCTGCTCGCCTACCTCGGCGATGGCTGCATTGAACTTGCCGCGCACGCGATCCTTGATCCTCCTGAGCACCATGCGTTTCTCCTTCAACGAGTGGCTGTCAGGGATGAAGAGGGTGATGCGGGCGACTCCGACCGTCATCGCGCGACCTGCTGGTGTGGATCAAGGAGCGAACACCTAGCGTTTGGGCGTGGGCGCGCTCGGCTGATCGAGAGTGGCAGCGATGGACTCCACCTCGAAGGCCTCGATGACATCGCCCTCTTTGATGTCGGAGTAGTTCTCGATGGAGATACCGCACTCGTAGCCGTGCGTGACCTCGCTGACGTCGTCCTTGAAACGGCGCAGGGAGCTCAGCTTCCCGGTGAAGACCACCACGGAGTCGCGGATGAGGCGGACGTGCGAGCGCCGCGTGACCTTGCCGTCCACCACGGTGCAGCCGGCGATCAGGCCGGCCTTGGAGACGCGGAACACCTGACGAACCTCGGCGCGACCGATGACCTTCTCCTTGGTCACGGGCGACAGCATGCCGACCATGGCCTTCTTCACGTCGTCGATGGCGTCGTAGATGATCTGGTACAGCTTGATGTCCACGCCTTCCTGGTCGGCCAGGGCGCGTGACTTGCCGGCGGGGCGGACGTTGAAGCCGATGACGATGGCCGCGGAGGCCTTGGCCAGGGTCACGTCCGATTCGGTGATACCGCCCACGCCCGCGGAGATCACGTTGACCCCCACCGTCGGTGTGGACAGGGCGCGCAGGGCGTTCGAGATGGCCTCGGCCGAGCCTTGCACGTCGGTCTTGAGGACGATGCGCACCTCTTTGACCTCACCCTCTTTGATCTTGTCGAGGATGTTCTCCAGAGAGACGCGCGCGTTGCTGCCGGCCTCCTTGCGCTTGCGCTGCTCGCGGCGGTGTTCGACCAACGCCTTGGCCGACTTCTCGTCCGCCACCACGTTGAAGGTCTCGCCCGCCTCGGGCACGCCGTCCAGACCCAGGATCTCCACCGGGGTGGCCGGGGGAGCCTCGGTGATGGTTTGTCCCTTGTCGCCCAGCATGGCGCGCAGCTTGCCGTAGGCTTCGCCCGCGACCACCAGGTCGCCGACGCGCAGGGTACCTTCCTTGACCAGGATGGTGGCGATGGCGCCGCGCGAACGGTCGAGACGCGCCTCGACCACGTTGCCTTTGGCCGCCTTCTTGGGGTTGGCCTTCAGCTCGAGGACCTCGGCCTGCAGGGCCAGCATCTCGAGCAGCTTGTCCACGCCTTGCTTGGTCTTGGCGGACAGCTCGACGAAGATGGTGTCGCCGCCCAACTCCTCCGCGACCAGTTGCTGCTCCATGAGGCGCGTGCGCACCATGGCGGGGTTGGCGCCGGGCTTGTCGATCTTGTTGATGGCCACCAGGATGGGGACCTCGGCGGCCTGCGCGTGCTTGATGGCCTCGATGGTTTGCGGCATCGGGCCTTCTTCCGCGGCCACCACGATGACCACGATGTCGGTCATCTGGGCGCCGCGCGCGCGCATGGCGGTGAAGGCCTCGTGGCCCGGCGTATCCAGGAAGACGACGTCGCCCTGGGC
>CAZHUY010000136.1:0-8771 GCA_964535465.1 uncultured Myxococcales bacterium | reverse complement strand
TGTGGACCTTGTACGCACCGATGTGCTGGGTGATGCCGCCCGCCTCGCCCGCAGCCACGTTGGCCTTGCGGATGGCGTCGAGCAGCGAGGTCTTGCCGTGGTCGACGTGACCCATGACGGTCACCACCGGGGCTCGCGGCAGGAGATCCTCGGGGTTGTCGGCCGGACCCTCGGCGATGATCTCGTCCTCTTTGAACGCCGTCGACTCGACCTGGTAGCCGAAGTCATTGGCGATGAGCGTGGCGGTGTCGAAGTCGACGCTCTGGTTGATGTTGACGCCCATCATGCCGAGCGCCCACAGCTTCTTGATTACCTCGTTGCCCTTGACCGCCATCTTCTGGGCCAGGTCGGCGACGCCGATGGTCTCGCCCATGCGAATCACGCGCTTGTGCTCGGCCGGGGTGGTGATGATGGTCTGCTTGAGCTTCTTGCCCGCGACCGCCACCCTCTTGCGCGGCGGGCCGCCGGGCCGTTGTCCGGGCGCTCCAGGCGTTCGCCAGTCACGCGCCCCGGGCGCGCGCGAAACCAGACCGCCACGCCCCATGCGGCGCAGCTCTTCATCGCGGTCCTTGATCTCGATCTTGGGTACGCTGTCGCGTTGACCCAGGCCGGGCAATTGAATGAACTGGCCGGTGGCGGCGGAGCCGGTGACCACGGGCTGCGGGATCTTGACCGGGATGGGGGCCGGCGTGGCGGGCTTGCTCTCGACCGATGCCGGGGGGGGTTCGGGCGCCAGCTGCTGGGCGGGCGAAGCGGCGGGCTCGACGGGCGCCGGCGTTTCCTCCACCTTGGGGGCGGCCACCTCGACCGGCGGCTCGGGCGCAGCCTCGACCACGGGAGCCGGCTCGACGGGCAACTCGGGTTCTGGCTCGCTGACGACCGGCGGTTGGGGCGGGGTCGGAACCGGCGCCTTGGCTTCCACCGGCTCGGGCTCGACGGGCGTCTCGACCACGTGAACCGTGGAAACGGGCGGGGGAGGGGCGGCCGGCCGAGCTGGCGCGGCCGGCTTGACGGCGGGAGCCGAGCGCGAGCGTCGTCGTATCACGGTCTCGCTGAGTCGTTCCTCGACCAGGCTCTCCTGGCGCTCTCGTTCGATGGCTCGTCGAATCCGGTCGGCCTCCGAGCCGTCCACGTTCGACATGTGATTGGCCACCTCAACACCCAGACTGCGGATCTTCGCGACCAGATCCTTGGGGGCCATACCGAATTCTTTGGCCAGCTCATAGACGCGGATCTTGGCCGCTGACCCTGAAGAACTGGCGGACTCCGTGCCGGAGTCTCTGCGCTCGTATCCGCTTCCCATCATGGTGAATCACCCTGCGCGTTGTATGAAGTCCCGATCGCCGCGCGCATTTCGGCGAGAAATTGGATCGGCTCGTTCATGGAAACCGCGCTTCGGAAAGCCCGGGCGACTGCCCGCGGCGCCGCGGAGACGCACTCGATTCTAGGATGTAGCCAGGCCCCACGTCCTTGGCGGGGCATCGTCTGACCGGCACGGCGGGGGGCGACGAACACGCGGCCATCACGTGCCACAAGGCGCACCATGCCGGCGGCAGGACCGATCTTTCGGCAGCCGATGCATGTTCTGTCAGGGGTGTGCGCCATGTCTTCGTGATCCGTTCTTTATGTTCTTTCGCCGGCCTCGGGCTCGGTCGAGAGCGATTCGGTGTCGTGGGCCTTCTGCTCGGCCCGTCGCTTCTCTTCTTCGGCGGCGGCGCGGGCCGCCGCAGCCTTGAGACGGTTGGCGGCTTCGATGTTGCCCACGCCCGTCGTGGACACCAGCTCGTCGGCGTTGGCGCGCGCCACCGCCTCTGCCGAACCCCAACCCGCGCGCAAGAGACCCTCGACCACTTCGGGCGCCGCGCCCTCGATGGCGGCCAGGGAGGCCCGGGCTCGATCCTCGGCCTCGCGCATCTTGGTCTCCGAGTGGATGTCGATGCGCCAGTTGGTGAGCTGTGAGGCCAGCCGTACGTTCTGACCCTTCTTGCCGATGGCCAGCGAGAGCTTGTCGTCGGGGACGACCAGCTCCATGGTGTGGGCCGCGGCGTCGATCATGACCCGGGTGACCTGGGCCGGCGCGATGGCGTTGCACACGAAGCGCGCCGGATCGTTGTCGAAGGGCACGATGTCGATCTTCTCGCCGCGCAGCTCCTGGACTACGGCCTGTACGCGCGAGCCTTTCATGCCCACGCAGGCCCCCACGGGGTCCACGTCGCGGTCGCGCGAGCTGACGGCGATCTTGGAACGGGCGCCCGGCTCGCGCGCCGAGGCCTCGACCCGCACGATCTTGTCGTAGATCTCGGGGACCTCCATCTCGAACAGCTTCTCCAGCAGGCCCTTGTGGCCGCGCGAGATGATGATCTGCGGACCGCGGGCCGACTTGTCGATGTCCACCACGTAGGCCACGATGCGGTCGCCGGCGCGGAAGGACTCGCGGGGGACCTGCTCGCGGGCCGGCAAGATGGCCTCGGCTCCGCCCAGATCGACCACGATGTTGCCGCGTTCGAAGCGGCGCACGATGCCCGAGATCAGCTCGCCCTTCTTGTCGCGGTACTGGTTGAACACGTTCTCGCGCTCGGCCTCGCGCACGCGCTGCAGGATGACCTGCTTGGCGGTCTGCGCGGCAAAGCGGCCGAAGGTCTTCCACGCCCGGTTCAGCTTGAGCAAGGGGCCGTACTTGGCTTCCTGCTCCTCGGCGCGCGCCTGGTCCTTCTCGTCGAAGAAGATCTGGAAGAGCAGCTCGTCCCCAACGTCGGCCTGCAGGTTGAACCGATTGGCTTCCTCGACCGAGATCTCCTTGGCGGGGCTGGCCACCGGGTCAGCCACCACGATGATCTGGAAGAGATCCACGCGTCCGGTTGCGTCGTTGAACTTGGCTTCCATCTCGCGCTCTTCACCGAAGGCGCGCTTGGCCGCGGTCAGAATCGCCGATTCGAGGGCCTCGACCAGGATCTTGCGATCGATGTTCTTGTCCTTCGAAACCTGATCGATGACTTGACTCAGGCTCGTCCCTTCACTCATGGCACACTCCTGTGGGGCGCATGGGGCGCAGCGCCGTCGGCGCGCACGTTTTCATTTTCCTTGGACCGGCGAAACTCGGCGGCCCAATCCGGAACCAGGTTGGCTCGGGCGATGCTGGCGATGGGCAGGTGATACAGCCGTCCCTCGCACTCGATACCAACCTGGCCGTCCTGCGCTTCCCGAAGCACGCCGGAGAAGTTCCGTCGTCCCTCGGTCGCCTCCGTACAGCGAATCTTGGCTTGCTGGCCCACGAAGCGTCGAAAATCCTGTTCGCGACGCAGGGGCCTGTCGATGCCCGGCGAGCTGACCTCGAGCCGGTAGGCATGATGAATGATGTCAGCCACATCCAACGCGGCGGAGAGATCCCGGCTGGCCTGTTCGCAGTCCTCGTGGCTGACCCCCAGGCGCGGCAAAACGTCCGTCGGCGGCTCGCTCGCCCCCGGCAGGTGGGGTGGGGCGGGCCGGTCGATGAAGACCCTCAGCACCCAACCATCGCCTTCTCGGTTCCATTGCAGCTCGATCAGATCGAGGCCCGTCGCCTGGACTTGGGGCTCGATTAATCGCCAGAGCACTTGGGGGTCAGTGCGCATGTGGTGTTTTGCTTTGGGACTCGTTGGACAAAAAAAAGGCGGGCTCGATGGCCCGCCCACGGTTTTTGGGGTGTGCCTGAAGGTGAGGCCGTTTATTACCACGCAAGAGATGAGGGCGCAATCGCCGCTAGGCATCCGTAACACCGCGGTAGCTGCGGAGGGTCGTGGAGGTGGAGACTTCCGTCGGGGGAGCGGCCAATCTGGGTCCGGCAAGCATTGAACTCCGACGGAAAGCGAGATAGTTGTAGCCCTGCCGTGCGTTTGACCCGCCGGGGGCAGTCCAAACGCTCAGGTGCAGCATCAATCCAGGAGAATTCTTCATGGCGACCGGAAAGTTCGGAGTGGGGGTCATCGGCTGTGGCACCGTCGGGGGCGGTGTCGTTAAGCTCCTCGTCAGCGAGGCGGAGAACCTGCGTCGCAAGACTGGGGTCGAGGTCGTGCTCTGCAAGGCGGCGGACATCGATCCTGCGAAGCGACAGAGCACCGGGCTTCCCGCTTCGCAACTCACCGAAAACGCCCAAGACCTCCTGGACGACCCCGAGGTTCGGGTGGTGGTCGAGGTCATCGGAGGGGTCAAGGCCGCCTATACCCTGGTCAAGAAGGCCCTCGAGGCGGGCAAGCATGTGGTGACCGCCAACAAGGAGCTGCTGGCCAAGAAGGGCCCTGAGCTTCTTGCCTTGGCGCGGCAGAAGAACGTCACGCTGCACTTCGAGGCTTCGGCTTGCGGCGGCATCCCGGTGATTCATGCGCTGGGTCAGTCGCTGGCGGTCAACCGTTTCGAGCGCTTGTACGGCATCGTGAACGGCACCACCAATTTCATCCTGACCAAGATGCACCGCGAAGGGGCCGAGTTCGACCAGGTCCTGCGCGAGGCGCAGGCCTTGGGTTACGCGGAGGCAGATCCCACCGCTGACGTCGATGGACACGATGCGACTTACAAGCTGGCCATCCTGGCGTCCTTGGCCTTCAACACGGCCGTGGACTACCAGGAGATCCACACGGAGGGGATCCGCGGTATTTCGGCGCGCGACATCGAGCTGGCCAAGGAATACGGCTACGTCATCAAGCTGCTGGCCATCGGCATCGCCCACAGCGAAGACAGCGTCGAGCTGCGCGTCCATCCCATGATGATCCGCCACGACCACCCGCTGGCCGCCGTCAACGATTCGTTCAACGGCGTGTTCGCTCGCGGCAACCACGTGGGCGACGTGATGTTCTATGGACGTGGCGCCGGCCAGATGCCCACCGCCTCGGCCATCCTGGGCGACATCATCGACATCGCCATGCACCACGCACAGGGCGGGGTCAGCGGTCGCATGAACTTCGGCTCCCGCAAGAAGAAGGTCATCCCCATGGGCGAGGTGCAGAGCAAGTTCTACCTGCGCCTCGAGGTTCGCGATCGGCCGGGGGTCTTGGCGTCCATCGCCCGCGTCTTCGGCGAGTGCGAGGTCAGCATCGCGGGGGTGAAGCAGAAGGAGGCCACCGGCAAGGAGGCCGAGTTGGTGATTCTGACCCACGAGGTGCGCGAGTCCGCCATGCAGAAGGCCGTGGCCGAGGTCGGCAAACTGGACGTCGTCCTGGGTGTCCGCTCGATGCTCCGCGCGGATAGCTGAACCGCCGTCGAAGCAGGGGGCCTAACCCTCGAATCAGCGGATTGACGCTCAGGACTCTTTCGGCCTGACCAGCAGCGAGGCCGTGGTCGCTATCGTCAGCAGGCCCACGATCACGCCCAGGGAGACGACCACCGGAACGTGCAGAACCGGCTGGGCCACGATCTTGACGCCGATGAAGGCCAGGATGGCCGCGATGGCGTACTTGAGATAGACGATCTTCTGTGTCAGGCCGGCCACCAGGAAGTAGAGGGAGCGCAGGCCCAACACCGCGAAGATGTTCGAGGTGAGCACGATGAACACGTCGGTGGTCACGCCGAAGATGGCCGGGATGGAATCCACCGCGAACATGATGTCCACCGCCTCGACCACCACCACCACCGCCAACAAGGGCGTGGCCTTCACGCGACCCTCATGGCGGGCGAAGAACTGGGCCCCCACATATTCGGGGGTGACCGGCACCAGGCGACGGAACAGCCGCAGGACCAGGTTGCGCGAGGGATCCATCTGCTTGTCGTCCTGGACCAGGATCTTGATGGCGGTGAACACCAGAAAGGCGCCCAAGACGTAGAGGATCCAGTGGAAGCGGTTGATGGCCGCGGCCCCCACGCCGATGAAGGTCCCGCGCGAGATGACCGCGCCGATGATGCCCCAGAACAGCACCTTGTGTTGATTCTCGGGCGCCACCCGGAAATACGACAGGATCACCAGGAACACGAAGACGTTGTCGGTGGAGAGCGCCAACTCGAGCAAATAGCCCTGCAGGAACTCCATGCCCTTGGGTACGCCATAGCGGAGGAACACGAAGCCGTTGAAGGCCAGGCCCAGGAAGCACCAGACTGTGACCCAGATGGCGGCCTCGCGCGTGCGCACCGGGCGGATTTCGCGGTGAAAGACGCCTAGGTCGAGAGCCAGGGCCGCGATGACAACCAGGGCAAAGAGGCCCCATACCAACGGCGAACCAACTGATGTCATTGACTAGTTTTTTCGGGCAGGATCACGCGAGCCCGGATGGTGCCGGCGGAAGAGGCGCGACTGGGCGAGGATGATCCGGTGGAGGGGGGTGGGGGGATTTGAAAGGCCTTGTTGGCACAGCCGGCGATGTCGCCGGAGCGGCGTTGTAGATACACCACGGCAGCCAACAACAACAGCAACAAGATGACACGTCCCACGCTCCCGCGCGGCATGGTGGCCCAGAAGCTCCGGCGGGGCTTGTCTTCGTCGTTGGGTTTGTTGTCGTCGCTCACGATGGACTCCGGAGAAGATGCTTGACGCGAACGCGTGGCCGTCGGGATCCGCGATAGCTGTCGACCTCGGCCGTGCCAATCACGTCGAGCTCGGCCCCGTCACCTGGATTCCGATCCGCCATGCCGAAGGCTATCGCATGGCCGACCGCCGCGCCACGGGCCAGGACGATCTGCAGGTGGGACGTGCCGATCACGCGGGTGTTGCGGGCCACCACGTGGGGGAAGGCGAAGAGTGGCTCGCTGTTGCCGGCGCCGAAGGGGGCCAGGCGTTCCAGCTCCTCGGCTTGAGCCAGATCCAAGTCGATCAGGTCGACTTCGGCATCGACTTCAAGCGTGGTGTCCTCGGCGTGCTTTTCGAAATGGCGTTGCGCTTGCGCGACGAACGAGGCGCGAAAGGCCTCGAGCTGGGCGGCGGACAGCCCCAACCCGGCGGCGGCGGAATGCCCGCCGAAAACGTTCAGGTGCTCCTGGCAGGCCTCGAGCGATTGGTAAAGGTCCAGGCCCCCCACCGTGCGCGCCGAGCCTCGGCCGGTGCCGTCCTTGAAACCCACGACCACCACCGGCTTGCGAAAACGCTCGACCAGCTTGGCGGCCACGATGCCCACCACGCCCTGGTGCCATCCCTCGGCGCCCAGGACCAGCGCCGCGTCGTTGGGGAATTCCTCGGCCGCTTGCACCGCTTCGGTCCACATCCGATCCTGGATCTTCTGGCGCTGGCGGTTCATGCCGTCCAACTCGCTGGCCAGGCGGGTGGCGGTGGCGTCGTCGGTCGCCAACAACAGATCCAGGGCCACCTGGGCGTCTCCCAGCCGGCCGGCGGCGTTGAGGCGGGGCGCCAGCCGGTAGCTGACATCGCTGGGAATGACCGAGCCGCGATCCACCTTCGACAGGTCGGCCAGGGCGCGCAGGCCGGGGCGGCGAAAGGCGGCCAGCTCGCGCAAGCCGATGGAGGCCAGGATGCGGTTCTCGTCGCGCAAGGGGACCATGTCGGCGATGGTGCCCATGGCCACGAGATCGAGGACCTCGCGCGGCTCGAAGCGATCAGAGCAGGCGTGGCCAAGCTCGCGCAGGCGGGTGCGCAAGGCGGCGGCCAGGTACAGCGCCACCCCGCAAGAGGCCAGCCCCTTGAAGGGGAACTGGTCGTCGGGGCGGTGTGGGTTGAGCAAGGCATTGGCGGCGGAGGGACCTTCGGGCACGTGGTGGTGATCGATGACGATGACGTCCACGCCGCGCGCGCGACAGATCTGGATGGCCTCGCTGTCGCTGGTGCCGCAGTCGCCGGTGACCACCAGGGTGCAACCCTCGTCGCAGAACTGGGTGGCGTCGCCCGGCGAGAGTCCATAGCCGGAGGAACGGCGGGCCACCCGCGCCGTCACCTTGGCGCCGAAGCTGCGCAAGGCCGTGGCCAGCACCGCTGCGGTGGTGATGCCATCGACGTCGTAGTCGCCGAAAACACCGACCGATTCGCCGCTGGTGACCGCCGGGACCAAGCGCTCCAGGGCGCGCGGCAGGTCGGCGATGCCGTCCGGCGGTCGCAGGTCGGCCAGGCGAGGGGAGAGAAAACGCGCGACCACGGCGGGATCGGAGAACCCGCGACCGATGAGGACCCTGGAGGTCAGGGGACGCAGGTGCAGCTCGCTACAGAGCCGCGCCACCGCTGTTTCATCGGTCGGACGGACTCGCCAAGCGCACCGCCCGTTGGTCATCAGGTCTCGACGGGCTCGTCCTCACGCCGGACTGGCTTCTTCGGCTGGCGAGCTGCGGCGCGCTTCTGCGCGGCGATGTACTTCTCGTTCAGCCAAATCACGATGGGGCTGGCGATGAAGATCGACGAGTAGGTACCGACGATGATGCCGACGTTCATGGCGAAGGCGAAGTCGCGCACCGCGCCCGTGCCGAAGATGTTCATGGCCAGGGTCACGAAGAAGGTGGTGGCGCTGGTCAGGATGGTACGCGACAGGGTCTCGTTGATGGCGTGATTGACCACGCGGTCGAAGGCGCGATCGCGGTAGCGACCCACGTTCTCGCGGATACGGTCGAAGACCACGATGGTGTCGTTCATCGACACGCCGATGATGGTCAGAATGGCCGCCAGGGTGGTGAGGGAGAACTCCCGGTAGGTGACGGCGAAGGCACCCACGACGATGATGGCGTCGTGGGCGAGGGCGATGATGGCGCCCGGCCCGTAGCGGAAATCGAAGCGCAAGGCCGTGTAAATCAGGATGAGCACCAGGGCGCCCAGGGCGGCGCGCAGACCGTCGTACTGGAGCTGCTTGCCGGCCTTGGCTCCCACCGAGGACACC
>CAZHUY010000135.1:0-16738 GCA_964535465.1 uncultured Myxococcales bacterium | reverse complement strand
AAGGCGGTGGGCTACGACAAGCACGACGTCACCGGCTTCGCCTTCGGCATGGGCCTGTCCCGTATGGCCATGCTCAAGTACGGCGTCTCGGATCTGCGTCTTTTCTACGAAAACGACCTGCGATTTTTGCGTCAGTTTCCAATAAGTTAGGGGCGAATCGTGAAGATTTCGTTTAACTGGCTAAGGGAACTGGTCGAGCTGCCGGCCGGATGCGATCTGGACACGGCCGCCGCCGCCCTGACCCAGCAAGGTTTGGAAGTCGAAGGCATCGAGCCCAAGGGGCGCGATCTGGTCGGCGTGGTGGTGGCTGAGGTGCTGGACATCAAACCGCACCCCAACGCCAACAAGCTGCGTATCGTGCGCGTGCGCGCTGGGACCCGCGAGGAGAGCGTGGTGTGCGGAGCGCCCAACGTGCCGCCACCCGGGAATCGCGTGTGCTGGGCCCCGCCTGGCGCCAAGCTGCCGGGCGGGATGACCCTGGAGGGGCGCGAGATCCGCGGCGTCTTTTCGCCGGGCATGTTGTGCAGCGAGGTCGAGATGGGGCTGGCCGAGAAGGCCGACGGCATCTTGATTTTGCCCCCGACGGTCGAGCCGGGTCGCGATGTGGCCCAGGTCCTGGGCGTGGTGGACGACATCCTCGAGGTGAACGTCACCCCCAACCGGCCCGATGCCTTGTCTCACCTGGGGGTGGCGCGCGAGCTGGCGGCCCATTTCGGCACACGCCTGCTTCCACCGCAGCCCCCGGCCGTGCCCGAGCAGATCGAGGGCATTTCCATGGACGTGCGCATCGACGACGATGTGGCCTGTCCGCGCTACACCGCCAGCTTCGTCACCGGCCTGCGCGTGGGACCCAGCCCCATCCCCATGCAGTTGCGCCTCCAGTACTGCGGGATCCGCGCCATCTCCAATCTGGTCGACGTGACCAACTACGTGTTGCTGGAGATGGGGCAGCCCCTGCACGCCTTCGATTTCGACAAGCTCCACGGGGGCATCGTGGTTCGACGGGCCAGGGCGGGCGAGGCCATGAAGACGCTGGATGGGCAAGACCGCGCCCTGTTGGCCGAGGACATCGTCATCACCGACGGCAGCGGGCCAGTGGCCTTGGCCGGCGTAATGGGTGGCCATTCCAGCGAAGTCTCGGACGGCACCAAGAACGTCCTGCTCGAGGCCGCGACCTTCGAGCCCCGCAGCATTCGGCGCACCAGCCGTCGCCTGGGACTCATCTCCGAGGCCTCCTATCGCTACGAGCGCGGCGTGGACGCCAACAGCATCCCAGCCGCCGCCCGTCGTGCCGCGGCCCTGCTGGCGCAGCTTGGGGAGGGCAAGTTGGTCACCGGCATGGTGGACCGCTACCCGCGGCCGCCCCAGCCGGCTCGCATCAAGCTGCGTACCTCGCACCTGCGTCGGGTGACCGGGTCCGAGTACGAGATCTCATTCGCTCGCAGCCAGCTGGAACGCCTGGGCATGGCCTGCGAGGGGCAGCCAGACGGCTTGTTGGCCACGGTGCCCACCTTCCGACCCGATGTCACCATCGAGGAGGACCTCATCGAGGAGATCCTGCGCATGGGCGAGTACGGGCGGCCGGCGCAGCAGGAGAGGGTGCGTAGCAACGCCGTTTCGCGATCCAATCCCGAGGCACCGGCGGACCGCAGCCGATCCCTGCTGGCCAGCGCGGGATTGCACGAGATCGTGAGCTGGGCTTTCGTACCGCGAAGTGCGCTGGCCGCGGTCAGCGGCGACGTGGCTCGCTTCGCCGATGGGGTGGTGGTCAAGAACCCCATCTCGTCCGACTACGAGGTCATGCGCACCACGCTTCTGCCGGGATTGGCGGATGCGCTCAAGCGCAATCTTTCGCGTGGGGTGGGCGATGCTTGGCTGTTTGAGGTCGGTCCTGTGGTCTTCAAGACCGGAAAGTCTGGCGAGGCCCCGGTGGAAGAGACCCACGCGGCGGGCATCATGACCGGGCAGCGCCGGGAGTGGTTGCGGCCCGGTGATGTCGTGGATTTCTACGATCTCAAGCGCGTGGTCGAGGATCTGCTGCTCGGGTTTGGGATCAAAGACGCGCGGGTCGAGGCTCCGGCCAATCTGCCGTTCCTGCATCCTGGGATCTCGGCGCGGGTCAAGGCCGCAACCTTCGATCTAGGCTGTCTGGGCGAATTGCATCCCGCGGTGGCTCGCCGCCTGGGCATCGAGTCGCGCGCTCTCTACTTCGAGCTGTCGGTCGGGGCTTTGGCCTCGGCGGTTGGGCCTTTCAGGGCAGAAGCTCCGCCGCGCTTTCCCGCGTCTGCGCGCGACGTGTCTTTCTGGAGCGAGGCGAGCGTGTCGGCGCAGGACCAGCGCGCGGCTTTCCTGGCGGCCAACGAGCCGCTGTTGCGCGATTTGGAGGTTCTTGAGGACTTCCGCGATCCCAAGTACGTGGCAGAAGGCAAGAAGGGCATGCTTTGGCGCATGACCTACCGGGCTGCGGATCGAACTCTGAGCGAGGGCGAAGCGGACGCCGCGCACGCGCGCGTGGTCAAGGCCTTGTCCGACCGCCACGCCATCCAGATTCGCTAGATTTGCTTCTCAACCCTTTGACATTAAAGGGATTTGTGGACAACATAGACCAATGACCAAGGCGGACATCGTCGAAACGGTCTACGAAAAGGTCGGCGGCTTCTCGAAGAAGGAGGCCGCAGAGATCGTCGAAACCGTCTTTGACACGGTCAAAGCGACCTTGGAAAAGGGCGAGAAAATCAAGATCTCGGGGTTCGGCAATTTCGTGGTGCGGGAGAAGAACGCTCGGGCCGGGCGCAACCCGCAGACCGGCCAGGAGATCACCATCAGCGCCCGGCGGGTCTTGACCTTCAAGCCCAGCCAGGTCTTGAAGAACGCGCTCAATTCCTAGGCGGTTCCGGTGCCTCGACGAGCCTCCGGTCCCGCGGATCCAAGCGCGATTCCCGACAAGCCTTTCTTCAAAATCGGCGAGGCGGCGCGCCTGTGTGCGGTCAAACCGTATGTTTTGCGCTACTGGGAGACCGAGTTCCGATCCATCAAACCGCAGAAGACGCGCTCTCAGCAGAGACTTTACCGTCGAAAAGACATTGAACTTTTGCTCGCCATCCGAGATTTGCTATATGTGCAGCGCTTTACGATTGAGGGGGCGCGCTCTCGGCTGCGGGAACTCGGCCATGAAGAGGGCCCGCCACCGCCGGTGCCAGCTCCGGAAATCGACATCGACACCATGAGAAAAATCAAACAAGGGCTCTTGGATCTGATACGACTCGTAGAAGAATAACGACATAAACATCGGGGCGTGGCGCAGCCTGGTTAGCGCACCTGACTGGGGGTCAGGGGGTCGCTGGTTCAAATCCAGTCGCCCCGACAATTTATCGTGTCGGAACGGCCATTCATCTTACTCAGCAATGACGATGGCGTGACGGCGCCGGGCCTTGCTGCGCTCGCGGCGGCCCTGAAGGACGTGGGTGACGTGATGATCGCGGCACCCGATCGCGAGCGGAGCGCGGCCGCGCATTCCATCAGCTTGGACCGGCCCTTGCGGGTCGAGCAGGTTCTGCCCAACGTCTTTGCCATCGACGGGACGCCGGTGGATTGCGTTTATCTGGCGTTGTTGCACCTGGTGCCGCGCAAGCCGGACCTGTGCGTCTCAGGCATCAACAACGGCTTCAATCTCGGCTCGGATTTCTTCTATTCGGGAACGGTGGGGGCCGCGGTCGAGGCCACCCTGCGCGGTATCCCCGCCATCGCGGCGTCCGTCGAGCGGCGTTGGCCCCAGGATTTTTCTCCGGCCGCCACCTTCGTGCGCAGCCTGGTGCAGGCCGTGTTGGAGCAGGGCAAGGGCGCCATCGAGGCCGACAGCTTGCTCAACGTGAACGTGCCGGCAGGCGAGGTCAAAGGCTACCGCATCACCTCGATGGGCAAGCGGCTGTACCGCGATCAGGTCGACGTGCGCCATGATCTGCGCGGCCGCCCCTACTACTGGATCGGCGGCCCCGAGGTCAAGGCCCAGGACGCGCCCGACTCGGACAGCGCGGCGGTGCGCGAGGGAATGGCCTCGATCACGCCGATTCTGCTCGATCTCACGCATCGAGCGGCCGCGTCCAGGATGGCCGCGTGGAAGTTGGGCGACTCTTCAACAGGCGCAGTGGTCAGCGTGGGGGAGTAGACCGTGAGCTCGGCCCGCCGCCCCGGCCATCCATCCGGGCCCGCAGGGCCAGAGGATACGTACCTGGGTGAGCGGCTGAGCATGGTGGCGCACCAGCTGGTCCGTCGCGGGATCACCGACGCGCGGGTCATCGAGGCCATGAGTCAAGCGCCTCGCCACCTGTTCGTCGATCGCGAGTACCTGCCTCGGGCCTACGATGATGGTCCCTTGCCCATCGGCCACGGCCAGACCATCTCCCAGCCCTACATGGTGGCGCGGGCCACCGAGCTGGCTGTGCCCGAGGCCCGGGATCGGGCCCTGGAGATCGGCGCGGGGTGCGGCTACCAGGCGGCGGTGCTGGGCTTGCTGTGCCAGCAGGTGTTTGCCGTGGATATCGTGCCCGAGCTGGTGGACAAGGCGCGCGCCCATCTGGCCGAGGCCGGGTTGTCCAATGTCGAGGTGGCGGCCTTCGACGGCAGCAGCGGCTGGCCGGAACACGCACCTTACGACATCATCATCGTGTCGGCGGCCGCCGCGCAGATCCCCGCCCTGTTGCTCGACGAGCTGGCCGAGAACGGCCGTCTGGTGGTCCCGGTGGGGTCGGCTCGCGAGCAGGTCCTCACGCGCGTGCGCCGGCGAGGCGACGATTTCGAAACCCTGCACGATGTGCCCTGCCGCTACGTCAACCTGATCGGTCGCTATGGTGTTGGTCGTGACAAGCCACAGGCGTAAATCCTGCGCGATCCCGACGAGCTGGTTGCTGTGCGCGTGGTGGCTGCTGCTCGCCTGCGCCTGTGGCCACACCGGGCGGCCCATGCACGACGACAACCCGCCCGGCACCTGGCACGTGGTCAAGGCGGGCGAGACGCCTGCCCAGATTGCGCAGAAGGCGGGCATCCCGCTGGAGGATCTGCTGGAAATCAACGGACTGCGCCGCGGACAAACCCTGGAACCGGGGCGGCTGATCTTCGTGCTGTCGCCGCAGACATCGGCGGGAAGGGCAGCCGTGCCCGAACAGACGCCTGCCGCGGTGGCCGAGGGTGGGGCGGAGGAGCCACTCCTCCCTAGCGCCCAGGCCGGCAAGGCGCCACTGCGATGGCCCTTGGCCGCGCCGGTCCTCACGTCTTTGTTTGGCAAGCGCTGGGGGCGCGAACACGAAGGCATCGACATGTCGGCACCGTCGGGAACACCGGTCTTGGCCTCGGCCGACGGTGAGGTCATCTACGCGGGCAACCAGGTGCGCGGCTACGGCAACATGGTGGTCATTCAGCACGACGGCGACATGCTGACGGTGTATGCCCACAACTCCGTGTTGTTGGTCAAAACCGGCGATCGGGTCAGCGTGGGCAAACCCATTGCCAAGGTGGGATCCACCGGGCGTTCCACTGGACCGCATCTGCACTTCGAGCTGCGACGCGGGGAGAGCCCCCGAGATCCGTTGCCGTTCCTGCCACCCCTGAAGTAGAAGGTGATCATGGCGAGCGCGACCGACAAGTTCACAGGAGATCTTGGCTCCCTCATCCGCGACGTTCCCGATTTTCCCAAGCCGGGGATCATGTTTCGGGACGTGACGCCGCTTCTGCAAAACGGCCCTGCCTTTCGCGCGTGCATCGAGCGCCTGTGCGAGAACCTGGCCACGGTGCGGCCGGCGGTGATCGCCGGCATCGAAGCGCGTGGCTTCATCTTCGGCGCGACCGCCGCGGCCGCGATGGGGATTGGGTTCGTGCCCGTGCGAAAACTTGGCAAGCTGCCGTGGAAGACCCGGCAGGCGCGCTATGAGCTGGAATACGGCGGAGATGGCATCGAGGTCCACGAGGACGCCGTGGCCAAGGGGGCTCGCGTGGCCTTGGTGGATGATCTGTTGGCGACGGGGGGGACCGCGGGCGCGGCCCGGCGCCTTCTGGAAGAGGTGGGGGGCCAGGTCGTGGCGGCGTCCTTCGTGGTCGAGTTGGCCGCGCTCAAGGGCCGCGAGAAGCTGCCCGGCCTGCCCATTCAGGCGCTCATCACGTACCGCTAGGGTGCCTCAGAGCCGGTCAGGTGCCGGTCAGACTTCCGTCGCGGGTCTGCAGGATGAAAGTCACGGGACCGTCGTTGACCAGGTCGACGTCCATGTCGGCGGCGAAGCGGCCGCGCGCCACTGGGATGCCCTCGGCGGAGATGCGTTCGGCCACCCGCTCATAGAGCGCCTGGGCGCGCGCGGGATCCTCCGCGCGGTCGAAGCTGGGGCGATTGCCCTTGCGAATCGAGGCGGCCAGGGTGAACTGGCTGACCACCAGGCATGCGCCACCCGCGTCTTTCACGCTGAGATCCATGGGCGTGCGCCCGGGAAAAATGCGAAGGGCCACCAGCTTGCGCGCCAGCACGTCCGCGTCCGTCTCTTGATCGCCGCGTTCAACCCCCACCAGCAGCATGATGCCTTTGTCGATACGACCCACCACCTCGGAGGCGACGCGGACTTCGGCGCGGGAAACCCGCTGAGCTATGGCGATCATGGTGACCCTGTGGTGGTGACCCCGGCCTGATTCGAACAGGCGACCTACGGTTTAGGAAACCGTCGCTCTATCCACCTGAGCTACGGGGCCTCGTGTTTCGGAAGGCAAAGATATGGCGCGTAGTCAGGTGGCAAGTCAAGGGCGGCGGCGTGTGCCTCGTCGGGTGCCCTGCTAGGTGCCCGTATGGTTTGTCTGGATGGTGGTCGGGGCCACGTTGGCCAGGAGTGTTTCGATGGCCTCCATCCTGGGGGGCTTGGCCAGGTGGCCTTCGAAACCGGCTTCATGGGCACGTTGCAGATCCTGGGGGAGGGCATAGCCGCTGAGCGCGATCAGGCGCGCCTGGCGAAGCTGCGCATCGGCGCGCAAGGTACGAGCGACGTCGTAGCCGTCCATGCCCGGCAGTCCTATGTCACACAGGACCACCTCGGGACGGAAGCTGCGCGCGCGGGCGACGCCGTCGGGACCGTTGTAGGCGACTTCCACCTCGTGATGGCCGAAGCGCAGGGCGTCGCGCAGGCTGTCGGCCGCGTCCACATTGTCCTCGATAATGAGCACGCGCCGGCCTGGGGCTGTCTGTGAGGTTGTCTCGGTCGCTCGTAGAGCCTCGCCAGTCCGGTCGAGCGGTATCTGCACCAGGAATTCCGCGCCATGGCCGAGCCCTTCGCTGCGGGCTTGCACGCGGCCCCCATGCAGCTCGGCCAAGCCCTTGACCAGCGCCAGACCCAGGCCAAGGCCGCCATGTGAGCGATCCAGGGTCTTGTCGGCCTGCACGAAGGGCTGGAACAACCCTGCCAGGGCCTGCGGCGCCATGCCCAGCCCGTTGTCGGCGACTCGGATGGTGGCCAGCCCCTGTTCCTGATCGTGGGTCAGAGCAATTCGGGTCAGACCGCCTCTGGGCGTGAACTTGGCCGCGTTCTGCAGGAGGTTGCCGACCATCTGGGTCACCCGTGTGGTATCTGCGTTGACCGACACCGGGCTCTCGGGCACGTCGATTTCCAGGCGAATCTCGCCTTGTTCGAAGAGCGAACGCTGATCCTCGACGCTTCGTCGAATGATCTCGCACAGGTCGATGCGGGCCCGCTGCAGTTGAATCTTGTTGCGGGTGAGCCGGGTGACGTCGAGCAGATCGTCCACCAGGTGGACCAGTTGACCGACCTGGCGGGCGATGACCTCGCGGGCGCGCAGGGCCTGGGTCCCGCCCGTCGAGGCGTGTTCGAGCACGTAGAGGCTGTTTCCAATGGGAGTCAGCGGGTTGCGCAGCTCGTGGGAGAGCACCGCAATGAACTCGTTCTTGCGCTGATCATTCTCCAAAAGGCGCACGTTGGCTTCCCGCAAGGCGGTCTGCGCCTGCGCCCGTTGCATGGCCAAGGCCACCTGGTCCGCGACGTTCTTCATCAAGGCGAGGTCATCATTGGAGAACTGCGGGCGGTTGCGCGCGCCGAACGAGAGCGTTCCCAGCATGCGGCCTTGCGCGAGCAAGGGGCGACAGCAGATGGCTTGGATGCCGTGGTCCCTGACCAGGTCGGCGTGAGGGGCGCACATCGTCTGGGTGTCGCCGGCGCGAAGCGTGACCTCGTCGCGCGTCGGGCGGCCGCATAGGGCGTCGGCGGCGTCGAGCCATTCGATTCGACGAGCCTCTTGCTCGGTGATGCCGGCGTGGGCGTTCAGGTGCAAGCGCCCGGATGCTTCGTCCACGAGGAAATTCAAGAAGACATGGCCATCGAGATGAGCCAGGACCTCACGGCAGAGCTGGTCCACCATCTGCTCGGGGACATCGCTGGTGAGCATCAGGTGGGCGCTTCGTGAGAGCAGCCGGAAGCGTGACTCGCTCTCGCGCAGGGCCTCCTGCGCATGCTTCTCGTCCTGGATATCGGTGGACGTCCCGAGCCAATGCAGGACCGCGCTGTCTGGGCCGCGCACGGGAAAACCACGGGTCAGGTGCCATCGGTACCGGCCGTCGGCTCTGCGCAGCCGGTGCTCGGCGTAGTAGGGCTCGACCTCAGCCAGGGATCGCGTCCAGGATTTCATGGTGGCCGCCCGATCGTCAGGATGGATGATCTCGTCCCAGCTCAGGCGCTCGACCTCTCCGACCGTTACCCCAGCATAGAGGCAGCCCCAGGAATTGAAGTAGGTCAAGTCACCGTTGGCCTTCGCTTGCCAGACCATCTGCGGGACCGAATCGGCCAGCAGTCGAAACTCAGCTTGCGAGCTTGGGGACCGGGCGCGTCCTCGGGCACGGGGGGGGGAACCTTCTCGCCTCATCAAAACACCTGACTCCTTGGTGGACCGACTCTGGCTTGGCTCACGCGCGGAAACGACCTGGCGCACTGGGGAATGCGGTGCTTCCGAGGCGCGGTGCGGCGTCAACGGGCGGTCAAGCATCGGGGTGGCAAACCGATGCTTGGAGTATGCGGCAGCGATCCCTGTTACGTGGAAAATGGCCGGCCAGGCTGGTCGGTCACCGGTGGTTCGGATTAATCGTGTACGAAACCATGGTTTTGCTCATGGCCAGCTACCTTATGAACGCGTCTCTGGTGCCCAAACGCCAAGAGGTTGAGCGCCGCGTCGAGAAGCTGCAGGCTGCGCGGGAGGCCAAGAGAGCAGCCACTCTAGCCGCTGCCAGCGAGGTGGGTGAGCCGGCGTTTCGCCAATCCTGGTGGTATTGGACCGGGATGGCAGTGTTTGTCTCGGGCGTTGGCGTGGGCCTGTGCGCGCTTTCGTCGGGAGCTGGCAGCTAGGCTCCGGACCTGGCGAACCTCAGCGCGTTCGGGGCGGCCCGGGCCGCACCAGGTCGATGGACGGTTGCGCGGCGGTCTTCGGCGTGGCCGGTCGGGCTCCGGTTTGGGGAGCCTCGGTGGGGTGGTTCCCGGTGGGCGAACGCGTGGCTAGGCCGGGCTGGGGAGCCAAGGGCTGCAGGCTCATGTGAGCAGGGGATTTGCCCGGGGCGTGGACCGCGGGGGGGCGCTGGGCCGGGGCGGTCGGCATCGCGGGAGACGGGGACGCGCCTGCGCGAGAGGGCGCGTTCGGGGCGCCTTGAGACGGTCGCGGGGGCGCGCTGGCGGGGTGGGGCTGGGCTGGCCGGGTCAGCGGCCCTTGGATGCTGCCAGCCGGAGCGCCGGCGGCCGGTCCCCCAGCCAGGGGGATCTCGATGGCGCTGGCGGGTGTACCTTTGCGTTTCGCGACGTGGGTGCCGTCCGCGCCAGGCTGATGGGGCGAACGCGTCCTGTTGGCTGCCGTCATGTAGGGCGAGGCATCGTCCTCCTGGCGTTCCAGGGCGCGCGAGGCGTGCTCCTGGCGTCGTTCCCAAACCAGGTTGATGGTCATCTCGTGGACCTTGGCCTTGATCACGTGGTACGGGCGCTCGACCTCGATGCCTTTGGCCGACACGTGGATCACGTGATACCCCTTGGGGACCTTCAGGGTCACTGGGCTGTCCTTGGTCGTGACCGCCGGCCTTTTCGTCTCCTTGTCGAGCCACACGCGCGCCCCCTCCACCGTGCCGTGATCGTCGACCACCGTGATCTTGAAATCCGCCTCGGACGCCTCGAGGTTGAAGGCCACGAACGCGGTCTTGCGCGGCTGTACTTCGACGGCCTCGCAGGGTTCGCTCAACACCAGGGTTTGACGGCCTCGTGTGTAGATGCCGTAGAGGTGAACGAAGTACTTGCCCTTGCGGATCCCGCGGAAGGTGGTGCTGCGCTCGACGTGCCAGGCCTCGAAACGACGTTTGCGCTGCCCCAACCATTCCAGCTTTTTCTTGTAGGCGGCCGGGTTGTCGATCTCCGGCGTCTTGTTGCTACGTGAGATCAGGATCGAGAACAGCTCTTCCTTGGAATCGGGATCCCATTGCACGCGCACCGCGATCGAACCACGGAACGAGATGATGATGGCCCAGACCACCGTAGCCAAGACGATCAGGATGCACAGGCCGGCCAGCACGGGGTTGATCATCACCAGGCCGGTCGAACGACCGATGAGCGGGCTGCTGACGCGATGGATTTTCTGCTTGGCCAGGTCGAACAGGAGCAGGTCGACATTGACCCAAGGGGCCAGACCAGCCGGGCGGATACGGTACATGAGCACGGCTTGGTCGCCCATGTCGTGCGCCAAGACCTCCAGCGCGTCCTCCGTGGCCCGATTGGGCGGCAGATCCTCCACCCGTATGCGAGAGCGCGAGGCCTGCAGCTCCCATGGCTGCCGCATCAGGCTTTCCAGCAGGCCTTCCGCGAGCCGCTCGCGCCGAACCAGAAAGGGCCAGTAGAAGGGTTGGCCGCTGCCGGGCAAGGCCGCGATGGTGATGGAGGTCAGGCTGGGCTCGTAGAGCGGATCCAGCTTCTGGAGGAGCGGACGCAGATTGGCGGACAGGGTCGAGGGCGGGCCGGTCGGCCTCTGCACGCTGCGCTCCATGATCTGGATTCTCTCCGACTCCTCCTGACGTGAGCGGATCTCCTGGCTCAGGGTTGCCGTCGTCTGATCGGCAGGGCCCGCTCTGTCTAGCTGAGCGCTGACCGCCTTGACCTGTTCGTTGCTCAGGTCCTGAACTTTGATGAGAGGCGCGGCCTGGGTGGGGGAGGCGCCACCGGTCAAGGCGCGGGTGGCCACCAAGGCCGCCAGGCCCGGCTCCTGCGCAGCCAGCTTTTGTGCGGCCGCGAGGGCCGCGTTCTCGATCGCGGGTCCGAATGTCCCGGGCGGGTAGGCGGTCAAGAGGGCCAAGGCCGTTCGCCATTCGGATGGGGGGCGTCCCACGAGCGGCGCAAGCGCCTCGTCCCGCTTGGCTACGGGATCGCCGCGCTCGACCGCCAGGGCAGCCAAGGCCACGGCCACCGCGGGATGGTTGCGCTGGGCCTTGAGGCGGACCGCCTCGGCGTCGGCCGCGGCGAAATCGCGCAGGGCCGCCTTGGCCCTCAGCTTGGCGGCCCGCAAGGGGATGTTCTTGGGTTGGCCGACCAGGGACTCATCCGCCAGCTCCGCGGCCGCGCTCCAATCGTTCATCAGCAGGCGGGCTTGCACGCGGGTCGGGGCTGGCAGGCCCGGTTCTTCCGCGAGCGAGCGCAAGACCTCCAGGGCGGCAGGAATGCGCGCGGCGGTGTTGGGCAGGGCGACGTCGAGAGCGCGCGCGGCGGTCTGGGCCTCGCCAGCCAGCATGGCAACCTGCGCGTTCAGGAAAGGCCGCAGGTCGGCCAAGCCGACCGCCGCGCTCGCCAAAACCTCGGCCGAGATGATCGGGGCCACACGTTTGGCGATCAGATGGGCGAGGTTCGAGACTTCGCCAACCGCCGCGGCCACCGAGAGCCGTGCCAGGCGTTTGCCTGAAGGGCCGTAGATCACGCCGGTGGCCATCAGACGCTTGCCCGATTGCGAGAGCTCCGCGACCAGGATGCGGTCCGCGCCCAGCTGGTCGGCCAGGCGCGACGCGACCTCCGGGGGCACCAACAGGGCGCCGCGCGGGGTACGCCCCGTGAAGGCTTCGATGGCCAGCGAGAGCTCGTGGCGCGGAATGAGCTTGCGCTCGCCCGTCTTGAGGTAGGAACGGAAGAGCATGGAGACCGCGGCGGCTTGCTCGGCCAACTCAGGTGGTGCGGACAGATCGGGCAGAACCGCCGCGCCTTGGGCCGTGGCCAGCTTGGCGGAGAGCAGCAGGGGGAGAGCGAGCAACAGGGCGACGCCCCTTCCGTGAAGGCCATGACGGGATCGCGGCGGGAGAGATGACGACATCACGAAAGAACTTCGATCTTCGTCGGATTCTGTCGACAAATCAATCTCGCCGATGCATCGCCAGGGTGCTCTCGGGTGCTAGAGTACCGGGCCATGCCAAGGTCGAAATCCTTGCGACCCTTTCTACGCGTGTGCACGCGGCTGATGGTCTTGCTGGCCATCGCGCCCTCCGGCTGCCGGGGCAACCCCGATCAGCCGCTGGGGCCGGCTGATTCATATCTGCTATTCGCCCCCGAGGCGGGCAAGAGCGAGGCTGGGCTACCCTTGGTGCGACGCCTGGGCATCAAGGACGAGTCGGTCCAGCCGCTGCCTCCCCTTCTGGAGTCGAGCTTCGCCTTCGAGATGCTGCGAACCGCCTACCTGGCCAAGCAGTTCGTGCGCGACGCCAAGATCGAAGGACGTACATTCTCGGCAGCGGCACAGCGCAACGCCGCCGAGCCGACGGTGTTCGTGCTGGGCCGCGAAGCCTCGCCTTACGGGCGCGGTCTGGCCTTGCCGGGGAGTCTCTTCGGCGCGGCCCAGCCGTACCCCAACCTGACTTGGGTCGGTCTGCCAGCGGAGCCCGCGGCCGACAAGGCCCTGGTGCAGACCGTGGCCGGACGCCTGGCCACCTTGGTCGCACACTTCGTGGGCAGCGGAGGAGAGCTGCAGGCGGGCACCCCACCGCCCGTCGTTCTGGCCGACGGCTATCGCATCGCCATCGAGGTCATCGCGCGCGAGTGGCGCATCGGTAAGGGGCCCGAAGGGGTCATTCAGACCGATGTGGGCACCAGAGCCCAACGCGAGATCTTCGGCAAGGTGCGGGAGAACCGCTATGTGTTGGCCGACGATGGCGCCAGCGTACGTCCGGCGGGCGAGCTGTTGCAGGATCCGGGCGTGGCCGCGACCATCATGTACCGCATGGCCCAGTCGCGGGCCCTGGCCAGCAGGGTGGCGCCCGAGGCGTTCTATGCGCCGTTTGCCTCGAATCGCTTTCCTCCTGGCGTCAGCCCGGCCGCCGTGCTGGGGACCTTCCGAAACTTTCAGGCCAAGCTGCTTGGCGCCTGGGCCGGGGCTGTGTCGAAGGGACAGGCGCCCAAGGACGTCCTGGACCTGGTCGAGCTTTACGGCGCCACCTTCCCGGCGGAGCGGCACGAGGCGGTCCGCATCTGCGTCGTCACGACCTTCGGGGCCACCGTCAGACCCGGTGGCGTATCCACCAGACCGCAGGATGGCACCCGCTCCCTGGCCGAGCTGACTGCCTTGACCGCGGAGGTGGTGGCCGGTCGTCGCTCCTTGCGAGAGGCGCTTTCGGCTGCGTCCGATGCCGGCCCGGGCGCCCCCCCCTCCGGCCGCGAAAGAAAGCAATGATGACTGGCGTGTTTTCGCCCCTTTGCGGTATGAAAGCTGAATGACCACTTCGAATAAAGCAGGGGGCCAGGGTAAGCGGGCCCTGGTTACCGGGATCACGGGCCAGGACGGCTCGTACCTGGCCGAGCTTCTGCTGGGCAAGGGCTACGAGGTGGTGGGGGTGATCCGCCGTTCCAGCTCGTTCAACACCGAGCGCATCGATCCCATCTACCAGGATCCGCACGCCGCCGACTACCGGCTGCGTTTGGTGTACGGCGACCTGGACGATGCCAGCTCGCTCAACCGCATCATCCAGGATCTGCAGCCCAACGAGATCTACAACCTGGGCGCGCAGAGCCACGTGCGCGTCAGCTTCGACGTCCCTGACTACACCGCCAACACCGTGGCCATGGGCACACTGCGTTTGCTCGAGGCCGTGCGCGAGAGCGGGGTGAAGTGCCGCTTCTACCAGGCATCCTCCAGCGAGATGTTCGGCTCGTCGCCGCCGCCGCAGAAGGAAGACACGCTCTTTCGCCCGCGCAGCCCCTATGCCTGCGCCAAGGTGTTCGCCCATCAGCTCTGCCAGAACTACCGCGACGCCTATGGCATGTTCATCTGCTGCGGGATCCTCTTCAACCACGAGTCCCCCCGGCGCGGCATTCCCTTCGTCACGCGCAAGATCACCCGGGCGGCGGCGCGCATCCGTCACGGCCTGGACAAGAAGCTGTTCCTGGGCAACCTGGACGCGGCCCGCGACTGGGGCTTTGCTGGCGACTACGTCGAGGCCATGTGGCTTATGCTGCAGCAAGAGAAGCCCGACGACTACGTCATCGCCACCGGGGAATCGCACACGGTGCGCGAGTGCCTGGACGTGGCCTTCGAGACGCTGGGGATGGACTGGAAGAAGTATGTGGAGACCGACCCGCGCTATCTGCGCCCCACCGAGGTTGACCACCTGCGCGGCGACTACAGCAAGGCCGAGAAGCTGCTGGGCTGGAAACCCAAGGTGCGCTTCCGCCAGCTCATCGAAATGATGGTACGTTCGGACGAAGCTGACGTTCGCGCCGCATTGGCGGGCCGAGCGCCCAGCATGTAGACACCAACCTGGAAAACGGGAGCCGCTGTGCCCAAGACCCTGATTATCATCCCGACCTACAACGAGCGCGATTGTGTCGAGCCCATCGTGACGGCCGTGCGGAAGGCCGTGCCCGAGGCCACGGTCCAGATCGTGGACGACAATTCACCGGACGGGACCGGGGCGGTGGCGGATCAGCTCGCGGCGCGCGATCCCCAGGTGTGCGTGCTGCACCGGACGCAGAAGGCCGGGTTGGGCGCGGCCTATATCCACGCCTTCACCGAGGCGCTGGCCGCTGGTTTCGAGCGCATCGTGCAGATGGATGCGGACTTCTCCCACAACCCGGAGGACGTGCCCAGGCTGCTCAAGGCCTTGGACGAGGGCGCCGACATGGCCGTGGGCTCGCGCTATGTGTCTGGCGGTGGCACCGAGAACTGGGGGCTGGGCCGCCGGATCATCAGCCGTGGGGGTGGCATGTACGCGCGCATGGCGCTCGGGGTTGGGGTGAACGACTTGACCGCCGGTTTCAAAGCCTGGAAGGCCGCCACCCTGCATGGGATCGACTTGGCCGCGGTCAACGCCAAGGGCTACGGCTTCCAGATCGAGATGACCTATCGAACCCTGCGCGCCGGCTTCCGCGTGCAGGAGGTGCCCATCATGTTCGTTGACCGCCGGGTGGGTTCGTCCAAGATGTCCGGCTCCATCTTCTTCGAGGCCCTGACCCTGGTTTGGCGCCTGCGTTTCAAGGTCGCCCGCGAACGCAAGGCCTCGGGCGGGTAGGGCAGGCACACCTCGCGCGGGGCCCGCGCCCCCCTAGAAGGCGAAGTACGGGCCGGTGCCGGCGGGCGTGCTCTTGCCCTCGATGGCGCAGAAGATGGTGCGGCCGAAGTGGAAGGAGAAGCCCCAATCGAAGGCGGGCATGCTGGGATCGGAGGCCGCGTCGAACATAGGGCCACCTAGCTCCGAAAAGGCGGTGTTGCGGGTCGAGAGCTTGGAGGCGTTGGCGATGGCGAAGTCCACGGACACGCTGTCGCCCGACCTGCCGGCCAGAGTGGCGGTCAGGTTCATGGTGTTTTGCGGACAGTAGAAGCCGATGAACATGCCCGAGCTGCAGGAGGGAATACTGCTGGCGGACGAGCTGAGGAAGAAGATCCCGTTGGAACCGCTGTCGATGAAGCTGGTGTACTGTTTCCCCTTGTAGGTTGTCTGCAGCTCGCCGTACTGGTCCACGGGGAGCACCTTGGCGCTTCCCAACTGGTTGTTGGGGCGCGTGCCGATGCCGAACACCAGGTAGCCGGTCTGGGTAGCCGCCCCGCCCGCTGGAAGGCTGGGGAATTGCAGGAAGGAGCCGTTGTTGTCTTTAGCGAAAGCCGTGATGGGGTTGACCAACTGGTTGGCCTCGGGCACCGCCGCCACGGTGCAACCGCCGGCGGCCGTCGAGGAACACTCGTAGTACACGCCGGGATTGCCGGTCTTGCGGTTGCACGCCGGCCCGCAGTCTTCGACGTTGAGGCCGATGCCCAGGATCCCGTTCGAGCTGAGCGAGTCGCTGTCGTTGATGGGCGTGCCGGTGCAACTGCGGGGCAGGGGATAGGCGTCCTCGCCGATGAGGTGAACGCGCATCTTGGGGGCGGTCTCCCCGCCGAGCTTGATGTCGGCCATGCGAACCTCGCCCCACGCCGTACCGGAGAGGAAAGGCAGGCACTCCGCCAGCGACTTGCCGTTGCTGTTGGTGGCGACGGGCAGCTGCAGGGTCACCTTCGACCTGAGAACGCGCAGACCGATGGAGCCGGTGTCGACCAGCACATGGTCGATGGCCTGGCAGTTGTTGGTTCCGGGGTCGCACAGGGTGACGGTGACAAAGGGACCGTTCACGTAGCTCTCGGTGGGGCCAGCATCGACGATGACGGCCACCACGTTCGGATCGGAATATTAATGACGGGGAGCCGGTCTCGGTTCAGGCTGACCATCCGTTAAAACATC
>CAZHUY010000134.1:9605-16803 GCA_964535465.1 uncultured Myxococcales bacterium | reverse complement strand
GTCCCGTGCTTTTCAACCTTTTTTCTGATCCGGAATCACGAACGGTGATTTAGACTGCGAGCCGATGTTGTCAACGCGTGCGGAGTCTGCCGGCTCAGCCGGCAGCGTAGCCTCGCGAGAGGGCATGGGAACCCTCCCAGGGTTCCCATGATGATAGCTAAGAAATCGCTCTTCTTGGCACTGGCGGCCGTGCTGGTTTCGGCCGCTGCCTTGGCCATGCCAGTGGTTCTGCGCATCCCGGTGGCCCGAGAGCACGGCAAGGCCGATCCGACGGAAGCCGGTGTCTTCTCGCACTGGTTGCACGACGAGTATTCCTGCACCACCTGCCATCCAACCATCTTTCCCAAGGCGCGCGTCGGCTTCACCCATGACGACATGGACGAAGGGAAGTTCTGCGGTGCCTGCCACAACGGCCAAGCCGCGCCTCCAGCCAGCGGCGAGCGCGCGGCCTGTCGTTCTACCTGCCACGCCAAATGAGACATCCAAGCCTCCTCTCCAAGCTGCACGTAGCGACCATTCTGTTGACTCTGGCCTGGCCCGCGACCAGTCGCGCCCAGAGCGAGGGACACGGCGGAGGCCCTAGCCCCACGCCTGCCCCAGAGTCACCCCCAGGAGCCCAAGGGGCCAGGCCCGAAGAGGCCAAGCCCGAGGGTGGCAAACCGTCGATGGAGGGCGCCGAGAGCGAGAGCCCGATGCTCCTCCCCGGCGGCATCCGCATCGGCGGTATGTTCGACGCCAGCTACGAACGGGTCGGCATGAGCGGCTCGCCGGGGAGTGGTCAGAACGCCTTCCGCAACTATCACCGCTTCGTGTTCCTGTCGCGCCAGGGACAGGACGTCCCCATCGGCTTCAATGCCGAGATCATCAACCAGACCTTCTACGAGCTGACCATGCGCCTGTGGCGCAAGGGCTCGTTCCGTCTGTCGGCGCACGGTGGAAAAATCCTGGTTCCCTTCGGGCCCGATCCGCTGTTCCACAAGAACTACGGCGGCCAGAGCGCCATCGACCAGCGCCTGCTGCCCACGGTGTGGGCCTCGTACGGCGCGGGCCTGCGAGCCACCGGAGCCATCCGGGGGCTCTCGATCGCCGACAATCTGTATGTGGTTCAAGGCTTCGACCTGATGGCTCGCGATCGTGTGCTGGACATGCAGCGCGACCTGCAGGCCTACGACGGCGCGCGCGTGGCGATTGGCAACCGCCTGTCGCTGGCCTGGGGGCCGATCACCTTGTGGTATTCGGCTTATTGGAACTCGTTGCGCTTCGGCCGCCGCTTGTTGATGCAGGCTATCGATCTGACCCTTTGGCGGCCCGCGCTGCCTGTCCTCGACCGCCTGGCTGTGGGAATCGGGGCCGTGCGCGTACACGTCTCCAAGGACAACGGCCACGACCTAGCCGACGACAGCATTGAAACCGGGGCCTACTACAATTTCGCGGACTACCTTTGGCTGCGCTTCTACGCGACCTCGTGGCTGTACCTGCAGGCGCGCAGCGGCCTTGTCACTTTCAACAACCACAAGGGCTTCACCTATGACGGCGCACGAGCGGCGGCCGACGACAGCTCACACCACAACGTGGTCCTGACGGCCGAATACGCGGGCGCGCAGGTCAGCCTGGGCTACCACTGGAACTTCGAAAAGGTCGATGAGACCGCCAACGACTTCTTCCGTTTGATGGTGCGGTATGCGTTCTAGTCTGCTCCTCTCTCTGTTGTTCGCTCTGTCGTCCGCGGCGGCCTGCGCGGACTTTCATCGTGGGGCCGCCCCCGACGCCGCCCCGGACGTGCAAGTGCTGGTCGACGATCCGGTGTTCGAAAACGAGATACATCCCCGCCTGCTCAACACGTGTCTGCAGTGCCATTCCAAGGGGAACCAGGCGGAGAACACCCGTTTCAAGTTGACCCTGAACGCGAAAGAGGACCGTCCCATGGTGCTCGACTTGGTCAACGTCAGCGATCCCGAGAGCAGTCTGCTTCTGCGCAAAGGACGCGGAGAGGACAGCCACGAAGGCGGGAGGATGCTGCCCGCCGATGGCCTGGATTACCCGGCGGTACGCGACTGGATTGCCGGGCTGGCCAACAGTCCCTCCCGCTAGCCAGTTAGTGATGGGCTTATACGGTCAACGTGCCGTGCTTGGCCTGAACCTGACCAAGCTGCTTCGGGACGCCGGGGAAAAGCGGGGGATTGCCCTCGCGGCATGAGCCAAGCGAGCCGGACCTGGCCCCCTGCCCGCCGAAAACGCGAAGTCGCTCGCTGCTAAGGCTGACAGCCTGACCAGGATTTGCACTTAGGCGTTCAAATTTCCCGACACGCCGTAGCTATGTAACCGACGAGCAACGAAGTCAGCGCCGCGAAAGACCAAGCCAGATGCGAGCAGTACGCATCGGTCGAGGGCACTAGGCGCCGCTCAAGCGGCGGGACAACTGCTCTTGTTCCTCGGTAGCCAAGGCCCAGTCCGTGATGGGATAGACGAGCCGCTCTTCGTCCTCGTGATGGCGGGCCAGGCTGCGCCGTATGCGCGGCACCAGGGACTCGCAGGCCAGCATGTCCTGCTTGGCCAGGCCGGCCGCCAACTCGGGGAGCAGGGCCCGCAGCTCGCTATGCTCGGCCAGCATGGCGGGAACTGAGCGCGCCACCGATTCCGTCATTTGCGTCATAGCCGGATAAAGGACCTCTTCCTCAACGGCCATGTGCCGGCTCAACGATTTGCCCAGCTCCTCGAAACGCACCTCGGCTTCGGCCAAGGCGCCCACGCGTAAGTCATGCTGGATGTCCGCCAGCAGCCTGTCGATGCGCGCATGATCGGCGCGCAGGCTCTCGGACAGGGTGGGCCTACGCTCGGCCTGGCGCAACTTCAGCTCGGTTCGAAACAGGTCGGCCGCCTGCATGCTGATGGTGCAATCCACATCCCCCTGGTGCATCTGCTGGAAAGCGGTCAAGGTGGATCGAGGATCCCGGTCCGTGATCAAGACCACCGCACGCCCATGGTGCAACTCCTCCAACGCCTTGGCCACCGCCATACGCCGTTCCTCCAGAGACAGACCGCGAACATCCACCTGCAGCGGCTCAACCATGTTTTCGTTGGCCATACGGCTCACCTACAATGAGGAAGCTTACCTGGCAAGGGCACGACGTCAGAACTCTGGCTAAAGTCATGACTGTGATCTCGCGCAAAAGCAGCGCACCTGACTCGCCTGGCCATCCCGCCACGACGGACGATGAGCGCCGGCTGTTCGAAAGGGAGATGCAGGGGATAAAGCCGCTGGCACGCGGCCGCGGGCGCGCGGTTCCCGACTGGGATTCGGCGCCCCTGCCCGCTCCACCACCACCCCGCCCTGCCCCCGTGCCGCGTGGCCTGCGTATCGAGGTGAACGGCGGAAAGGTGGCGGGGGCGGCCTTCGGGGTTGCACGCGACCTGCTTGCCAAGCTGGCGGCTGGTGGCATAGCCCCCGAGGCCGAGTTGAACCTGCACCATGCCCCGGCGGACTCCGCGGTCCACCGCACCCAGCGCTTCGTCGAGCTGTCGTGCAGCCAGCGACGTCGCTGCGTGCTGGTGATTCATGGGCGCGGCCAGCATTCGGGCCCCGGCGGGCCCGTCCTGCTGCCCGCCCTGCTGGAGGCCCTGGAAAAGAAGCCGCTAGACCAGCAAGTCCTGGCGGTGACCACGGCCCCGCCGCGCCTGGGAGGCAGCGGAGCCCTGTTGCTGCTCCTGCGCCGAAAAACGAATCAGAAATAGACGGCCAGGCCCATGCGTCCCCAGATGGGCGCCTGGTAAGAGGTCGGCATCAGATAGCTGGCGTTTTTGGCGACCGGCAAGTCTTTTCCATCGGCACCGAGGACGCTGCCCCCGCTGACCTTGCCGCCTTGCTGCGGCGTCAACACGTCCGAGGTATAGACCTGATCGCGGGTGAGGACGGTCCTCTGGTTGAACAGGTTGAAGATGTCGACGAAGACGGCGACCGACAGATCGCCTGGCAAGCGGTGACGGTAATCGAGGTGAAGATCGAAACGGGTCACGAATGGAGTCCGCCCGGCCGATCCGCGCGGGGCCAGGAACGCCGCGCCGTCGTCGGGGCTCAACATGGAACCGACGGCATTGAGCGGCTGCCCGGACACACCCACGAAGCTCAGACCGCCGGTCAGGCTGGATCGCGAAAACGGTTGGGTGTAGTAGCCGTCGGCTCGAATCAAATGGGGACGATCGTTGGGCAACGGCCCCTTGCGATTGACCATGATGCCCGGCAGGTCGTACTGCATGGTCATGTTGGGCGATCGCTGATCGGCGTCGGCGTTGTAGAGGCCGATGTAGTTGCCGCGCAGGCTGGACAGCGTGTAGGAACCCGCGAAGAACCAACGCCGGGCAAAGCGTTTCTTGGCGCTGAACTGGACGGCCTTGTAGGTGCGTTCCGGTTTCGGTTCTCCGGTTCCGGGATAGTTGCCAATCACATAGGCCTGCCCGGTGGGATCGCTCGGGTCGGGCATGTCCTCGATGGCGCGCCCCAACCAGCGGTAGATGCCGGTCACCCCCAACACCAGGTCGCGCATGACCTCGACCTGGCCGCCCACCACGATCTCGTCGTTGTACGCGCCCTTGAGACCATGCTGAACCGCCATGTTGGCCCCGTTCATGTAGACGGGAACCGTACTGGACAGGGGGGGGCGCGCGGCGTCCGCGCCGGGAACGCCCATGGTCATGGTCATCAGCGAGCCTTGTCCGCCAAAAGCGCGGACGTTCATGTCCATGGGGATGGACTCGAAATAGCGACCGAAGTGGGCGAACACCTTGGAACGGCCTGCGCGCGTGGGATCGAACACCACGCCCAGACGAGGCGCGAGGTTGTCATTGATGGAGAGCGCGAGATTCCCCTCGCTGTCGTACATGCGCTGGGTCTCCCAGCGCACACCCAGGTTGAAGGTCAGGTTGGGGATGGGCGAATAGCTCTCCTGCAAGAACAAGGCGAGGTTGAGCTGGCGCGTGGTCTCGTCGATGGCGTCTTGGTAATAGGTGGAGGCGAAGGGCTGGGTCTCGGACAGGCTCAGCGTGGGATCCTCGGGGTTGATGGCCGGCACGGTGACCCCGTGAGGAACACTCATCAGCCCCCAGTAGGTGGCATACCCGGGCTTGACCATGACCGCGGCGCGCTCGCCGTCCGGACCGGAGTTCCAGACCTTGTCGCGGTACTGCACCAATTCGCCGTCAAAACCGTACTTGAGCTCGTGCAGGCCCAGCGCATGGAAGATGTTGGTGCCCTTGATTTGCCCCGCCACGCGAAACGCTTCGATGTGCCTCGCGGTTCCATAGCCGCCTTGAACGAAGTTCTGCACGGGGCAACTGGAGGCACCGTTGGAGAAGGCGGGGCACCGATCGGCGATGTCGGGATTGAACTCGGTCAACGAGGGGGAGTCGAAGCGAGTGACGTTGCGCAGGTTGTCCCCTTCCCGGAAAGGCGAGCGGTTGTCCCTCTGTTCGGCGTGCATGCCTAGGGTGGCGTCCAGGCGCCAACGCCCTTGGAAGAAGGCCCCTGTCCAGCGCGCGAGAACGTCGTTGATGCGTTGGAGGTCGTCGGTCATGCCGGCGAGATAATCCATGTTGGCCCCGCGCATGAGCTCCTCGCGTGCATAGATGCCGTAGAGGCTGAGGCTCAGGGTCTGCTCGGGCCTGATCTTCCAGGTCAGTTTGCCCGCGTAATGGTGGGTGTCGGTCTTGCCGATGAAGCGCTGACGGTAGAGGGGCTCGGTCACCGGGGTGCCGTCGCCGTTGACCGCCTTGGATCCGTCCAGGTTGGGGCTCTCGACGAAGCGGTCGGCGTACTGCACCAGATGGTTGCGGTGGATCTCGGGCGCATAGCCCAACCAGATGAACAGCTTGTCCTTGATGAGGGGTCCGCCCGACTCGAGCACCAGGTTGGTCATGTGGTCGAGCTCGGTGGTCCCGGTGAGAGACGTCGTACTGCTGAAGACGCGTCGGGGCGCGCCTGACAGGAAGCCCGGGGCCAGGTAACTCGAAGCACTGCCGTGCCACTCATTGCTGCCCGACTTCAACGCCATGTTGACCACGCCCCCCATGGCGCGTCCGTACTCCACGCCATAGCCCGCGCTCACCACCTCGACCTCCTCCAAGAAGGGAACGAACAGGTTGGTTCCCAGTGCGCCATCCTTGAGCGCCGTGATGTTCAGGCCCTCGACGAAGTAGGCATTCTCCAGACCGGTGCCACCCGACACCGCCAGACCGCTGGCGTCGGAAAGCGTGCCGGGTGCCTTTTCCAGCAAGCCGTCCAGGGTCAGGGCGTTGGGGACGTGGCTGGCGAAGTCACGGGTCAGTGTGGCCCCTATGCGGCTCGATCCCACGTCGATGGCCGGTGCTCGCTGGACCACTTCGATGGTCTTCACCGCCTCGGGCGCGATGCGCATGCGCGCGTTGACCCGCACCGTCTGATCGATGGAGACCGTGGCCAGCTCCTCGATGGCGATATGGCCTCGGAAAAAGCGAACCACGTAGTCACCGAGCGGCAGGTCGCGGAAGGCGTATTGGCCCTGCGCATCGGTCAGCATGGCCTGTTCTCCCTGCGGCCCCTCCGCCACCACCGTGACGCCATCAAGGGGCTGGCTGGAGTCCTGATCCACGACCCGGCCCACGATGGTCCCACTGGTTCCGCCGGCAGCCCACACCTCCTCCGCTGGCAAGACCAAAACGACAGCCAGGAACACGGGTATGCACCGACCGATAGATTGAGTGAGCATGGTTATGCGTGGCTTCTTCTGCGGAGCGCAATTTTCCTATATATCACTCGGGATATCTCGGCAGAAGAGCCAAGGAAATGAGCCCTGAAGGCGGATGGACCATGCCGTCGCTGATCATGCGAGGATGGCTGCCCAGGGGGCTTGAACCCTCTCGTCGCCGGCAGCCAGTGGCAAGGGTCGCGGAAAAGGGCGAGAAGACCCCGGTTGGATGCGCGAACGGGTACGAAACCCCGATTTTTCTCGCCTAGTGACTCTCGTTTTGTGCCCTGCTACCTTTTGCTTCCACCATGCGCGCCGTTGTCGTCATGCCGAGGCCTCAGGTCGGAGCCGCCGAGGTTGACTCTCCCGCCGCCGCTCTCCGCGACCTGGGATGCGACGTCGTTGCCGTCGGCTACGATCTCGATGATCTGCCCGACGACCTGGAGCAGATACGTCCCGCCGTCGTGGTGGTCGACGCACGG
>CAZHUY010000134.1:5704-9595 GCA_964535465.1 uncultured Myxococcales bacterium | reverse complement strand
GGCCCTACCTGGAGGTGGGCCGCGCCGTGGTCAAGCGCGCCAAGCAGATCCCGACCCTCTCGGATCTTCCCATCCTCTTGTGCATCGAGGTTTCACGTCTGCCCGGTCTGGACCCCGAGCTGGGCATGGACGACTTCATCCTCTCGCCCATCGTCGTGCCCGAGCTGTACGCTCGCGTACGTCAACTCGATTGGCGTCTGTCATCCTTCTCGACCTCGGGTCGTATCAAGCTGGGCGATCTGGTGATCGACACCGTCGCCGTCGAGGCCAGCTTCCGCAGTCGCGCGCTCAAGCTGCCACGCCAGGAGTTCCAACTGCTGAAGTTCCTGGCAGTGGGTGCGGGCCGCGTCTTCACCCGTGAGCAACTGCTGTCGCGGGTGTGGGGCTACCGCTACACCGGCAACACCCGCACGGTGGACATCCATATCCGCCGGCTGCGCGCCAAGCTTGGACCGGGCGCCGAAATGATAGAGACTGTGCGCCACGTGGGCTACAAGATGAAGGCCCCCGGGACCACATGAAGAAGACCAGCAAGACCAAACGCATTCGCGCAGCCTTCCAGGGTGAACGCGGCGCCTTCTCAGAGGAGGCGGGCCGGCGTTTTCTGGGCGCGCGTCTGCATCCCCTGCCCCTACGAGAGTTCGACGACATGTTCGAGGCGGTGGTGCGCGGCGACGCGGACTGCGCGGTGGTACCCATCGAAAACACGCTGGCCGGCTCGGTCATCAAGAACTACGACCTGCTGGCCAACACCGACCTGACCATCATCGGCGAGGTCGTGCTACGCATCGCGCACAACTTGATCGCCCCGCGCGGGCTCAAGCTGACCGACATTCGCCGCGTGTTCTCCCACCCGGTGGCATTGGCCCAATGCGAGGACTTCCTGCGCAAGCTGCGCGCCCAGGTTCCGTCGTTGGAGGTCCTGCCGGCGTACGACACTTCGGGCTCGGTGAAGATGGTCATGAGCAACCACCGCCGCGACGAAGCCGCCATCGCCAGCGAGAGCGCGGCCAAGGTGTGGAAGGGGCAGATTCTGGCCTCCGGCATCGAGAGCAACCCGCATAACTTCACGCGATTCTTCATCATGGCGCGTCCTGATCGCGCCTCGGGGATCCGCGTGCTCAGCAAGAACAAGGAACGCAAGACCAGCCTGATCTTCCGCATCGCCAACCGCCCGGGGTCCCTGTACGCGTCGCTCTACGCCTTTGCGGCCGAAAAGGTGGACCTGACCAAGATTGAATCGCGCCCCATCGTGGGACGCCCTTGGGAGTACTCGTTCTACCTGGATCTCATTGGCGACCGTAAGGATGCGAACGTGCGACGCGCGCTGGCGGCGTTGACGGGCGCGGCGGAGAGCGTGCGAATCTTCGGGTCATACTACAAGGGTTCATGAGGCGGACGGACAGACGCGTCCGACACAAAATGCGTCGCTGGCTGGTAATCGCCGCTCTGACTGGAATGGCTGTCCTGTCGTGCAGCCGGGCGCCGCTATCGGTTGGCGGCGGTGATGCAGCCGCGGATTCGGGGTTGGTCTTCGGACAGGTCATCGTCATGAAGGAAGGTACGGGGCGTGGACTGGTGACCTCCTCGCCAGGAGGAATCACCTGCGGCGGAACCTGCTCAGCGGAGTTTGCCGGCGCTGCCCGGGTCACATTGTCCGCCGAGCCGGACGCGAGCTCGGTCTTCGTCGGATGGTCGGGTGCCTGCCAAGGGACCAGCCCATGCACCGTCGACGTGCAGACAACCAGTGCGGTCACGGCGGTCTTTGCCGCCAAAGAGCACCGCCTGGAGGTGCGGCACGCGGGAACGAGCCGCGGCCGGGTGACATCTCTCCCCGTCAGGATCGATTGCGGCGACGTCTGCGCGGCCAGCTTCGAGACCGGCCTGACCGTGATTCTGAGCGCGGTGGCCGAGGGGGATTCGATCTTCGCCGGGTGGACAGGCGCGTGCAGCGGGACGGGCCCTTGTACCCTGGTGCTCGATGACGATCGGACCGTGGAGGCCCGTTTCGATCCCGTGCCCCAGGGCCTGCACGTGGGCAAGAGCGGCACCGGCACCGGCCGCGTGAACTCTTCGCCCTCGGGCATCGACTGCGGCGACCTCTGCGCGGCCAGCTTCGCCCCGGGCAGCGAGATCATCCTGCAGGCTTGGCCCGACGCCACCTCGACCTTCGCCGGTTGGTCCGGCTTGTGCCACGGCACGGACCCCTGCCAGATCCGCATGAGCGCGGCTGGGTCGGTGACCGCCTCCTTCGAGCTCGTCCAATACGGCCTCTCCACCGAAAAGACCGGCTCGGGCAGCGGCACCATCACGGCCACGCCCGCCGGGATCGCCAGCACCAACTCCTGCGCCGCCTTGTATCCCGCGGGCTCGTTGGTCACGCTCACCGCCGCCCCGGACGAAACCTCGGTCTTCACGGGATGGTCGGGGGCGTGCTCCGGGACGGGGACCTGCACGGTCAGCATGGATGCCGCACAAACCGTGGGCGCCAACTTCGAAGCCATCGTCCGTCGCCTCTCGTTGCTCAAGACCGGCTCGGGCAACGGCCTGGTCAGCTCGATCCCTTCGGGTATCAGGTGCGGGGACGCCTGCCAGGAGGACTTCGTCATCGGCGCACACGTCCTGCTGCAGGCCACGCCCGGCCCGGGCTCGACCTTCGCCGGCTGGTCCGGCGCCTGTGTCGGCTCTGAAGCGTGCACCGTGATCATGGACGCGGATCGCAGCGTGACCGCTACCTTCCGCTAGTCAGTATGGAACGACCGGCTCCTTTCGCATGTGGCTCTGCGCCACGGTTTCCTTTTCCGGTCCGCAGCGTAACCCACGCTATCTGCGAACCGGAGCCGGTCGTTCCATACTGACTAGCACCGTCGGGCCCATCCGGAATCCCTTTGGTTGCGCCGTCGGGAGGCCAGGTGTTCTCCGTGGTTTTCCCCTCCGACACCTTGACGAAGCCCCCCTCGTCGCGAAAGCATCCCGCCCATGCTCAAGATCGATCTGACGGGAAAACGCGCCCTGGTGGCGGGCGTGGCCGATGACAGCGGCTTCGGCTTCGCCATCGCCAAAGCCTTGGCCGAGGCGGGCGCCAGTGTATGCCTGGCCACCTGGCCGCCCCTGCTGGGCATCTTTCAAACATCCCTCGAACGCGGCAAGCTCGACGCGGCCCTGCAACTCTCCGACGGCGGCAAGCTCGCCTTCGAACGCATCTGGCCGCTCGACGCCGCCTTCGACTGCGCCGACGACGTGCCCACGGATGTCCGCGAGCACCGCCGCTACCGCGACTGCGGTGACTTCAGCATCCAAGGCCTAGAAAATCGCCTGGTGGCCGACTTCGGCGAGTCCTGTCTGGACATCGTGGTGCACAGCCTGGCCAACGGTCCCGAGGTGCAGAAGCCGCTGCTGCAAACCAGCCGCAAGGGCTACCTGGCCGCCGTGGGCACCAGCGCCTTCTCCTTTGCCTCCATGATCCAGCGCCTGGGCCCGCACCTGCGCCCCGCCGGATCGTTCCTGGCGCTGTCCTACCTGGCCGCCGAGCGTGTGATCCCCGGCTACGGCGGCGGCATGTCCTCGGCCAAGGCCGCGCTGGAGAGCGACGCCCGCCTGCTCGCCTACGAGGCCGGGCGCGCCTGGGGCGCCAGGGTCAACGTGATCTCCGCCGGCCCCTGGCCCTCGCGCGCCGCCAACGCCGTGGGCTCCATCCAGCGCATGATCGACTACTGCAAGGCCAACTCGCCCCTGCCCGAGGCCATCACCGCCGCCGAGGTCGCCGCCACCGCCGCGTTTCTGTCGAGCCCGCTGGGCGCCGGCATCACCGCCACCACCCTCTACGTGGACAAGGGATACCACGCCATGGGCATGGGGCTGGTCGAGCCGTAGCTGCCAGTCTAGTTGAGC
>CAZHUY010000134.1:0-5694 GCA_964535465.1 uncultured Myxococcales bacterium | reverse complement strand
CCACAACGGTGTAGGCGAAGGTCTTGCCCATGTCCTTCTCGGTGTAGGCGAGCTTCAGGAAGGACACCTTGCCGTTTGCGGCGTTCTTCACCGTCTGCAGGATGGTGTCACCCATCTTGAGCTGGAAGGTGAACTCGTCGGCTTGGAGTCCGACGCCGCTGCTGCCAGTCCACACCAGGAAGCCGGCGGACACATCGGTCAAGAGCCAATTCGCCGAAAAGGCCTGGCTGGTACCGCCGAACGACTTGTCGGCATCGGCATTCTGAACGGCATCGTCGAAGAAGGCCTTGAGATCCAAGGCGGCGTTGGTCACGGCGGCACCCTTGATCACGTAGGAGAGGATCGGACGGTTCTCGTCGTCCGTGCCCTGGCCCACGGTGCCGCGCGGACCGACATAGACATCCCAATTGCTGCCGCCGATGTTGGCGATCCGGTGGTAGCGACCCAAGGGCTGTCGTCCCGCCGGCGCGTACAGCCAAACCATGACAGACCCCGAGATGGCTTGATCGTAGCTGCCCGCGACGGGCGTGGTCTTGGCGAACCAGATGTCATAGGCCGCGGTGAAGTCGCCGCTCGATTTGCCGCTCCACTTGAAGGTGGTCGTGGCGCTGGCGGTGTCGTCGATAGCCTTGGGCAAGCCGGTGTCGTTCCAGGTGTCGAAGGTGCCGTTGGCGATGTTGCCGTTGGCGCCCACGTAAATGGACGGGAAAGAGGCCGCGTTGCCCGAAGAGCTGGGCGTGCCATTGGCCGCGTCGATCTTGAAGCTGTTGCCCAGGAAGCTGAGCTGCTGATAGGTGGTGTCGGGTTGGCGATAGTTGTTGTTGTAGATGACGTACGTCTTGCAGTCCTTGCCGGCGACCGCCGTGCGCTGGAAGGAGGCGTCCCTTGCCAAGGTGGGATCCGCCGAGAGCGTGGAGGTGCCGATGGTACCGGTCTTGGTGCCGCAGACGGGGGCCGCGCCGGGAGCGTCCGCCTTGCTGGTGCCTGGTGCGAAACCGATGACGGTCACGTCGTAGGGCGACTTCGCCGCGGCGGTGCCCGGCACCATGAACGTGATCGCGTCGATGGGCTGGTTGGCATAGGCACTGCCCTCATTGTTCCAGCAGGTGGTGTTGAAGTCGGTGAAGGGCACGAAGCTGGGACCAGCCGCGTCCTTGATGGTCGCGCACCAACGATCGTTGGGATCGCTGGTTCCATTGACACCCTGGATCTGGATGCGGAAGGTGAGAGGAAGCCTGGTCGCGGTCCAGTTGATGGCGATGCCGGTCGCGCTCTCAGGAATGGTAACCGTGCCAGACGCATCGCGGTCCACCGATGCGTGGTCGCACTGATTGGCCATGCCGGTCGGGGGCTGGTTGAGATTGAAGCCCAGCATGGCAAAGGCAGCGTAGTCGTTGAAGACGCTGCCCTTGACCTGGTACGGACCGCCGTTGGGCGTCCCGCTGGTGAAATCCACGGGCGAGAGCGTGGTGTCGCTCCCCGACACCGCGTTGTCCGTGATGGCCCACACACAACCTTGCCAGTCCACATTGGTCACGCCCCAGTCGGACATCTTCCAGTACCCCGCGGGGCGCTCGACACTGGTCGTGCCCCCGGTGCTCGATGAGCTGCCCCCGGTTCCGCCAGACGACGTGGTTCCCGCCTCCGAGGTGGTGCCCCCGTTGGTGGTGACGCCGCCACTTCCGCCGGACGCCACGCTTCCAGCCGTGGTGCCCCCGTTGGTGGTGACGCCGCCACTTCCGCCGGACGCCACGCTTCCAGCCGTGGTACCACCGCTCGTGGTGCCGACCCCGCCGCTCCCGCCCAAGGGTGTCGTCCCCCCGCCCGAAGATGAGGTCCCGCCGCCGGAGGACAGCGTCCCGGCAGAGGACGTTGCGCCGCCCACCATGGAAGCGCCGCCTGTTCCACCGGAAGCCCAAGGGCCGGTACCACCCCCCGTGCTGTTGCCGCCCGTAGAGAGGGACCCTCCCGTGGAGGTGGGCCCATCCACCGCCGCGTCGCTGCCCGTCGAGCCACCCGTCGGGGGTGCGCTGTCGCTCGTGGCGGTGCCTCCGTCGTCGGGGGCATCACGTAGGACACTGTCGGGAGACAAGCCCTTGCCGTCACTTGGAGTCGAGACCCCACCATCGCTCGTGGAGAAGCCGCCATCACGATGGACGGCCTCGGCCGGAGCATCCTCGGCCGTGGCATCCTCGGCCGTGGCATCCGAGCGGGGAGCAGCCGCGTCCTGACCATACTTGCGCCGACCGGACTCATAGGCCGGCAGGGGCGCTGTCACTGTATCCGGCTCGCAGTTACCACTCTCCTTGCAGGTGGTGTTCGCCAGTTCGCACACAACGGGCCTGCACAACTCCAGAAGCTGCAGGGTCAGCAGGCCATGCTTGCCCCGTTCAAACGACAGGGTGGCGCTGCGAGAGACCACCTGAGCATCGCCCAACAGGCCCATGGCCTTGATTCGAATGGGAGCGTCCGTGTCGTGCAGGGGATAGATCCCCGCGTAGATGGGCAGCGTGTACGGCTTGGGTCCGGTGAGATTGAACGTGTGGCTGTAGAGCTCCTTGCCCTGCATATCCGTGCCGATCACCGTCACAGCGTTCATCGCGTTCAAGCCGATATCGCTGGTGACCTCGACCACGACCGCGGTGTCGATGGATTGCTTGTCCTTGCAGGCGGCAAAGACCATCAAGGGCAAAAGCACCAGAGCAGGACGACAACCGATGGACCTCATTTCAGGTTCACTCCCGCGCTGTAGTCGCACTCCGGACAGAATGGCTTGGTTCCCCCGTCGCGCGAGAGCAGGAGGCCAGCCGTGACCCCACCAGCCACCACGGCGCCCACCGCGGTCCAGAACCACCAGCGTCCGAGAATCGAGCCCTCGGACCGGTCCCCGCTGGGCGGGGGCGTTTGCGTCAGGTCGACTTCATTGTCGTCCGACGAGAAAGCCGGGGTGAGGGGCGCGGGAGACGTGGGAAGCGTAGAGCCGGCCGACGAAGGAAGCGACGACTCTCTCACAACGGCTGGCGCGGGAGCGGCGGGGGGCACGGGCTTCTGCTTGTCGAGCAGGGCCTGACAATCGGCGATGTGTTTCTCTGCCTCGGGATCGAGCGCACGGCCCGCGCTGGCGTTCTTGCGCTGGAACTCGCGGAAACGAATGATGGCGTCTTCGTATCTGCCGCTCTGCTCGAAGCAACGCCCCTGGTTGAAGATGTAGATCGCCTCTCGCGTGTCCACGTACAGCTCGGCCAGGATCGCCACGCCTTTGCTGTAGTCCCCTGACAGACAGGCGGCCTGAGCCGCACGTTCCATTTCCCTGCTGCCAGCCCACGCCGCCGGCGCGGCCAGAGTCGCCGCCACGAACACGAGCATCGTCCTGTTCGGCAGCAATCTGGGTTTTCCCTTTCTCACGGAGCGCATCGCGCCCCATGGTCCTACGATCAACATCCCGAGTCAACGCGGCTCCGGAAGGCAAGGCTGGGCGGCGGGGCCACGCTCCTGGTAAGCTGCCGCGCCCATGAGCAAGGACGCCCCCAACCCCACATTGAAAGAGCTGCGCGAACGCCTGAACCAGGTGGACGACGACATGGTCCGCCTGCTGGCCAAGCGCCTGGACACGGTGGGGCTCATCGCCAAGGAGAAGGCCAATTCCACCCGCGCCATCCGCGACCACGAGCGTGAACGTCAGATACTCGCGCGCGTCGAGCACCTGGCCCAGACGCTGGGTCTGTCGGCCCCGCTGACGCGCAAGATCTTCTCCGAGGTCATCAACTACTCGGTCAGCCGGCAGGTGGCGGCGCTGGCCGGCGTCGATGGCGAGCTCAACGAATCCTCGGTGGCCTATCAAGGGACGCCTCTCACGTACAACAACCTGGCGGCCGAGCAGTACATGGCCAGCCAGGGGCTGCGCGCGCGCTTCGTGGGCATGCCCACCCTCAAGCGGGTGATTGATGCCTTGCTCGCCGGCTCGGTCAGCCTGGCCATGCTGCCCATCGAAAACACGGCCGCGGGCAGCAACAACCAGGTCTACGATGTGCTGCGCGAGCAGGATCTGCACATCGTGGGCGAGGAGTCGTTCCGCATCGAGCCCTGCCTGGCGGCCGTCAGCGATGTGCCGGTGCCCGCCCTGCGCAAGATCCTGTCGCACCCGCTGGCGCTCGACCAGTGCACCGCCTTCATCGAGACGCTGCCCCAGGTCCAGGTGGTGCCGGTGCTCGAAACGCGCGAGGCCATGCGCATGGTGGCCGAGGCCAAGGATCCGACCCTGGCGGCCATCGGCTCGCCCGAGGCCGCGGCCGCGCACGAGCTGGCCATCATCAACCGCAACGTGGGCAACCAGGACGAGATCCTGATGCGCTACGTGGCCCTGGCGCGCGCGCCCATGCCCGTGGATCTGCGGGTGCCCAGCAAGACCAGCCTGATCCTCTCCACCCGCCACGAGAAGGGCGCCCTGCTGCGCTGTCTGCAGATCCTGGCCGAATACGGCCTCAGCATGACCAAGCTGGAATCGCGGCCGCGGCCCAACCGACCCTGGGAATACATGTTCTTCATCGACTTCGAGGGGAACGTGGCCGAGCAGAAGGTGGCGCTGGCCCTGGAGGCGCTTCGCAGCGAGACCCTGTATCTCAAGATCCTCGGCTGCTACCCGGCCAAGATCGCGGCCGCCGAGGCCCAGCTGAGCAGCTTGCCCGAAGCCAGCGACAGCCCCATCGTGACCAACTCGAGCCCCGCGCCCACGGCGCGCGCATCCAAGCACTACAAGCTGGCGGACCGAGCCAGCCATCCCGAGGACACGGTGATTCGGGTCGGCTCGCTGCTCATCGGCGGCGGCGGTTTCGTGGTCATCGCCGGGCCGTGCTCGGTCGAATCGGAGGATCAGATCAACCGCACCGCGCTCTACGTGCGCGAGCAAGGCGCCCACCTGTTGCGCGGGGGCGTGTTCAAGCCGCGCACCGGTCCCTACGCCTTCCAGGGACTGGGCAGCGACGGCCTGGACATGCTGGCGGCGGCGGGCAAGGCCGCGGGGCTGCCCATCGTCACCGAGGTCATGACCATCGAGCAGGTGCGCCCGGTGGCGGAGAAGGCCGACGTCCTGCAGATCGGCGCACGCAACATGCAGAACTTCCCGCTGCTCTCGGCGGTGGGCAAGATCGACCGGCCGGTGCTGCTCAAGCGCGGTCTGTCCAGCACCATCGAGGAATGGTTGGCTGCGGCCGAGTACATCCTGGCGCAGGGTAACGGTCAGGTGATCCTGTGCGAGCGGGGCATCCGCACCTTCGAGAGCGCCACGCGCAACACCCTGGATCTTTCGGCGGTGGTGGTCCTGCGCGAGCGCACCCACCTGCCCATCGTGGTGGATCCCAGCCACGGCACGGGCAAGCGCCCCTATGTGGCTCCCATGTCCTGGGCCGCGCGCGCCTGCGGCGCCCACGGCGTCAGCATCGAGGTCCACCCCGACCCCGACAAGGCGCTGTCGGACGGCGACCAGAGCCTGACCTTCCCCGAGTTCAAGTCGCTGATGGATGGCCTGAGCCGCGTCCGGGTGTGAGCGGAGGGCGGAGAGCGGATCCCGTGGGCGTGTGCGTGAGCGGTATCGTGAGCGGTAGCGGGTCGCGATTCGCGATTCGCGGCCCGCGGCACTCGTGAGCGTGAGCGACTATGAAGGGGCTGGGGGGTCAAGGGCAGAACGGTGGTAACCCG
>CAZHUY010000133.1:9760-17085 GCA_964535465.1 uncultured Myxococcales bacterium | reverse complement strand
GCTTCGAGCCGCCGCTTGAGCCCGGGTGTTCCAGAATCATGAACGATGATTTAGGAGGCGGCCTGCGCGTCACCCAGGGCTTGGTTGCGTTTGCGGGCCGCGCGCTCGATCAGCCATACGATCAAGATGGAGAGGTTGTACAGGCCGAAGATGGGGGCGGCCAGCAAGCACTGGGTGAAGGGATCGGTACTGGGGGTCAGCACGGCACCCAGGATGACCGACAGCAACAGGGCGTAGCGGTTGAACTTCCACAGGGCACGGCTGGAAACCAGGCCCATCCAACCCATAATCGACAGCACGACGGGAACCTCGAAGGCCACTCCGCAACCCGCCAGCGTGAGCATCTGAAAGTTGGCCACCTCGTCCATCATGATCATGGGATCCAGGCGGAAGGGCAGGCTGCCGGTGGAAAAGCTGGTGAGCAGCTTGGTCAGGTAGTAGGCCGCCGGCTCGCACAAGACGAAATAGGCGAACACGGATCCGCCCGCGAAGCACACGACGGTGGACAGGACGATGAGCAGCGCCAGACGCCTCTCCTTTCGATACAGGCCGGGCGCCACGAACTTCCACACCTCCCAGAACACGAAAGGCCCGGCCACGATCAGACCGCCGATGATGGCCAACTTCATGTACACCCAGAACGGCTCGGTCAGACTCTTGGCGTAGAAATTCACCTCGTGCCCGGCGTTCTTCATGCCCTGGCGCACAGGTCGGGTGAGGATGTCGAAGTAGTTTTGAACGAGATAGAAGGAGGCCATCATGGCCAACACGAAGGCGATGGCGGCGTTGCGCAGTCGAGTGCGCAGCTCGGCAAGGTGTTCGAGCAGGCTCATGCGCTTGCTGTCGAGGCCGTCTTTCTTGCTCTCATCGGGCCCCGGAGCCTCGGCGGCAGGCGGCGGCGAGAGCGGCGCGGTGGCGGTGGTGGGCGCGGTGACGACCGTGGCAGCCGCATCGTAAGCGGCGGCGCCGGCCACCGCGGGCGCGGACGCGAGGGAGGGCTCGGCGATGGTGACATCGCACAAAGCTGCCTGCGACGGCGGCGCGTCGGGCTTCTCGCTCCCGCTCGCGGCCGCTTCCGATTCGAGCTGCTTGACGGCCGCGGCCACAGCCTCCTCGGGGGCGGCAGTGATCACGGTCTTTTCGTCTTCATGCGAGTCAGACATGATCCGTTACCCTTTCTTCCGCGGCAGCGGGGGTGGCAACCGAGTACCAAGGCGGGGCGGCGGCGGGGGCGGAGGCGGCGGCCGCAAGGCCGGCGGCGGAATGGTGATGGGCTCTGGGGTCACGCTGATGACGTCCGGGGTGGGCGTCAGCGGGGGGCGATTGCCGTCGGGAGGCGGGTTCATCACCATGGTCACGCCCTTGACCACGACGCCCTTGGCGACCGAAACCTCGGCCTTGCTCGCAGGTGCGGCGGGCTGAGTCGCCTCGGCTTGCACGGGCACCACCGCATCGGCTTGGCGTTTCTTCTCGTCATCCTCGGCCTTCTGCTTGGCGGCCAACTCCGCCTCGGCCTTTTCGTGCGCCGCCTTTTCTTCTTGCCGCTTGCGCTCGGCGTCTGCCTTGGCTTGTCTCTGTTCGGCCTCGTTCTTGGCCTTGCGCTCCTTCTCCTCGCGCTCGGTCTTGCGCTTGGCCGCCAGCTCCTCGTCGCGTCGCTTGCGCTCCTCGGCCTCTTTCTGTCTGCGCTCGGCCTTCTCGCGCGCCTTGCGCTCGGATTCCACCTTGTCCCGCCGAGCCTTTTCCTCTTGCTCGACCTTGCGCTTGGCCTGCAACTCGTCCTCGCGCTTCTGACGCTCATCGTTCTCGATGCGGCGGCGCTGGACGTCCTTGCGATCCTGTTCTTCACGCTCGGCGCGCTTCTTGGCGGCCAGCTCGTCGTCGCGCCGCTTGCGCTCTTGTGCTTCGGCCCGCTTGCGCTCCTCTGCTTCCTTGTCCTTGCGCTCCTGCTCTTCGCGCCTGCTGCGCCTCTCGGCGGCGTACTCCTCATCCCGACGCTTCAGCTCCTCGGGGGGCAGCATGGTCGCCTCACGCAGCTCTTCCAGCGGCTTGCGAATGGCGTCGTCCAAGGCCAGCTCGCCCTTGATGTCGGCGGCCGCCTTGCGCACCTCGCGGATGGCCTTGCCCAGTCCCGAGGCAAGCTCGGGAAGCATCTTGGGCCCGAGGAAGATCAGGGCGACCACGAGAATGACGAGGATCTCCTGAAAGCCGAGATTGAACACGGGTGTTTTCTAGATCGGATCCGCCCACAGTTCCATACGGGAACGTCGCGGACTGGCGACCCTTCACCCGCGGAAGAGTTCCATCTGGCGCGGAGGGTCGATGGCGTAGGCGTCGAAACCCCGGCCTCGCAAGATTTCGGCGAAGGTTTCGGCGAAGCCCCGATGCAAGGCCACCTCCTCGGCACCGGTGGCCTCTAGGTAGGCCAGCAAGTCGTCGAAGCCCGCCTGGTTTGACAACGCAATGCCTTGGTCGGCGCGCATGCACTCGACCGCGGTGCGCTCGACACTGAAACCCGAAACGAACGCGATGACGGGTGACGTCAGGTTGGCCAGGGCCGGCGCGTCACGGGATTCGGCTGGCCACAGGAGGGCCTCGTTTCGATCAAGCCTGCCCGAAAAGGCAGCCACCGCGGGCAGGGCCAGGCCCGCCTTGCGAAAGCGCGCGAAGATCTGGACGAAGCTCTTGTGGGCGCGCAAGGCGAGGCCACAGGACTGCAGCACGTGGGCCACCGCGGGCGCGGGACCGAAGGGCGAAACCAGAAGCACGGGCGTGCGCGACTTGGCCAAGGCGGCCTCGACGAAATGGCGCAGATCACGGGCAGCTTCTTCGAAGGGAGGCAGCACGAAGCGCGGATCCCCGAAGGTGGCGTCCAGGCACACGGCATCCGCGCTGCGCACCTCGGCCGGGCCCAGTCCAGAGGGACAAGCACGGCCGATGGTGCCGGCGTAAAGGACGCGACGGCGACTCACATCGCAAAGCAAGGAGGCGGCGCCGGGCAGATAACCGGCGGGCACGAGCTGCAGGCGCATGCCTCCCAGGTTGAAGGCACGGCCCACCGTGGCCGGCAGGGTGCGCGAGCGCAGGCGCTCACCGCTTGGGCCGAGGAGCACGAGTGTCCCTTCCGTGGTCAGCAGTTGCCGCCGGCCCGCCCGCCGAGGGGAGAAGCCAAGGCGCGCACCCGAAGCCAAGGCCTTGGCATGCGAGAGGAACACCAGGTCCGTCGCCGAGCCGGTGGCGTCGCAAGCAAGCTGCGTCCCCTCCAGGGTGACACCTGCGTGATAACTGAACGCGCGCGCGCGGCGCCGGGCCATGGTGAGGTTATACCTGGATTGGTCAGGGCTTGGGTGGGGTCAGGTCGCGATTGTGCAGAGTCCTCAGGACACGCTCCGCTTGCTCGATGGGTCCCGCGCCGCCTTGCTGAAGGAAAATCTTGGCCGTCACCAGCAGCTTTCCGGTTTGCGCCACCACCACGTAGACGCGCGAGAAATCCTGAGACTTCTGGTCGATGGTGGCGCCTGTGTCCACCACGAAGGCACGCCCCTGCAGGTTCGGCGTGGTCAGGGGGCGAACGGCCCCGACCTTGGACTGGCCAACGAAGGAGTCTCGTTGTTTGGCGATCAGCCCATCCAGGTCGGCTTTGTCCACGGTGGTAGCCGCCAGGATCCATAGCGCGGGAGATGGCCCGACGTCTTCGAGGATGACCTGCGCGGGCTTGTCCTTGGCCGGCTCCAAGCGGTCGGCCCAACGCGCGGGCACGGTCAACGCCAGGGTTTGCCACCCGGCGATGGGATAGAAGCGCGTGCTGGTGGGAGAAATGATGAGGTCCAAGGCCTTGCCGTCACGGTAATCGCGCTTCGCGAGACTGTCGGGGAGTTGATGTCCGGCCACAACGTCGGGCGGCTGCCGGGTCACGGGCTCGCCGGCGATGACGGATTCGGTGAGCGCCTTCATGGGCTCCAGAATCTCCACCATCTCCAACGGCGGGTTGTCCTGCAGGGTCCGATCGAGCACGTTGCGCAGCTTGGTCGCCTCGGCCTGGGCCGCCTTCATCTGCCCGGCCGCCGCCAACATCATGATGCGGTGATATCCAATTTGCGGATGCCCTGGGGCCAGCTCCTCGGCCCGCGCGTAGGCTCGCTCCGCCACGTCGTCCATGCCCCATTGCCAGGCGTGGTGACCGAGGTTGATGAAGTTTTGCGCGGAGAGGAACTCGTCGTGAGTCAACCGGTTGGCCTCTTCGAACGCGGCCGTGGCGCCCCTGGGTGCGCCCCCCTGCACGAACAGATACCCCAGACTCGTCCACGACTCCAACGTGGGATTCAGCTCGATGGCGCGCCAAGCGGCCCGCACGGCCTCTTGCAGACGATTGGCGTGGCTGTACGCCAGGCTTAGCTGACTCCAGGCCTGCCCATCCTCGGGACGCGCAGCGGTGGCCTTTTCCGCCTCCGCGATCTCGGCCCAGCACGGCAAGGGCGGAAGAGGCCGGACCAAGGGTTTGGGGGGCGCGACGGGCGCGGGCGCGACGGACGCGGAAGGCATCGTGTGGCGGCAAGCGGCCAGCAGCAGCAAAAGCAGAAGGGAGTGGGCCTTGGGCATGTTGTTCCTAGTTTGTCGAGCGCAGGGCGTGCTCAGCCTGGGCCAAGTATGATCGGCCGAACAGGTTGACGTGTACCATAAGGAAATAGAGTTGATAGAGCGGCAGCCGTTCCTCATAACCGGGGGCGAGCGGCCAAGCTTCCTCATAGGCAGAAAAAACCCGGGGAGAGAAACCGCCGAAGAGCCGCATCATGGCCAGGTCCACCTCGCGATGGCCGCCGTACACCGCCGGATCGATCAGGCACGGGGCGCCCGCCTCGTCCACCATGAGGTTGCCACCCCACAGATCGCCGTGCAGGCGCGCGGGCGGCTCGGGCGGGCCCACGCGATCCTCCAGCACGGCGAAGAGCTGTTCGAAGCCGCGCGCGAGCGAGGGCGAACACAACCCGGCCTGGCGGGCCAGGCGGAGCTGCGGCTCTAGTCGCCGTTCACGATAGAATTCCGGCCAAGTCGGCGCGCTGACGTTGGATTGTGGCAGGCGACCGATGAAGTTGTCGTGATCCAGCCCGAATCCTGGTGCACCAAAGCGGTGCAGCGCCGCCAGGCCGCGGCCCACGGATTCGTCGAAGTCGGGACGACGCCCCCCAGATTCCAGGTGCTCGAGCACCAGGAAACGCTCGGCCACGTGCAGGACGTGGGGCACGCGCAGCGCCCGGGCCTGGGAAAGCCAGGCCAAACCGCGCGCCTCGGCCGCGAACATGGTCGGCTGCGCCTGTTGGTTGCTCTTGACGAAGACCACGCGGCCATCCGCCAGAACCATCGCCTGGGCCTGATTGATGTCACCGCCAGCCAGGGAACGGGAAGACGTCACGGCGCTGCCCAGGGCAGCGGCGACCTCCTCCTGCAGCGACGGTGAGCTCATCAGCCGAGCCCGTGGTTTCTCCGCAAATGGTCGAGCAATCCCCGACAGGCCGCCTCGCAGAGATCGAAGACGTGCTCGAAGCCTTCGGGGCCGCCGTAGTACGGATCAGGCACATCCGCGTCGCGTGGGCTGGCCGGATCGAAGGCGCGCAGCAGGTGGATCTTGGCGCGCGCCTCCGGGCTGGGGGCCAGGTCGGCCAGCTCGGCCTGGATGTCGCGATCGATGGCCAGGACGTAGTCGAAACGCGAGAAATCCGCGCTCTTGAATTGGCGGGCCTGTCCGCCCAGGGGAATACCCCGACGCTTGCCCACCACCTGGCTGCGCCGGTCGGGCGCTTCGCCCACATGCCACGCGCCCGTGCCCGCGCTGTCCACCGCGATGGCGTGCTCCAGGCCGGCCTGCTTGACCAGGTGACGCATCACCGCCTCGGCCGTGGGGGAACGGCAGATGTTGCCCATGCACACGAAGCTGACCCCTATGGGGGTCTTGCGCTCGCTCATACGATTCTCCCGAAAAGCGTCGCTGCGTTGGCCCGTTCAATGACCACGTCGACCATGTCGCCTAGATTGACGCCGGGCCGCGCGGGCACGATCACCGAGCGGAAGTGCTCGGTGCGCCCGAGCAGCTCGTCGGACGAGCGCCGCGAGCGCGATTCCAGCAGCACCGGCTGGCGCCGCCCCACCAGGGTCGCATGGATCGCGCCGGTGATGCTGCGTTGGACGTCGATGATGCTGGCCAGGCGACGCTGCTTCACCTCGGGGTGAACGTCGTCGGGCATGGTCTTGCAGGCCTCGGTGTTCTGGCGCTCCGAGTAGGCGAAGGTGAAGGCGTTGTCGAACCGCAGCTCGTGCAACGCCGCCACGGTCTCGGCGAATTCTCCTTCGCTTTCGCCACAGAAGCCCACCAGCAGATCGGTGGTGATGGCCAGCCCGGGCATGGCCGCGCGCAGCCGACCCACCAGCTCGCGATACTGGGCCAGGCTATACCCGCGCCGCATGCGCTCCAGCACGGTGTCGGATCCCGACTGCAACGGCAGGTGCACGTGTTTGCAGATGCGGGGGGATTCGGCCATGACCGCGATCACGTCGTCGGAGAATCCCAGCGGATAGGGCGACATGAAGCGAATGCGCCGCAGGCCCTCGACGCTGGAGAGGAGGCGCAGCAGGTGGGCGAAGCCCACGTCCCCGTGGCGATACGAGGTCACGGTCTGGCCGAGGAGCTGGACCTCTTTTCCGCCCGCGGCGACCAGCGCCTTGGCTTGGCGAAGCACCTCGTCGGGGGCGACGCCACGCTCGCGACCTCGGGTGTAGGGCACCACGCAAAAAGTGCAGAAGCGATCGCAGCCACGTTGTACCGCGATGTGGCCCACCACCGTGCCCGTGGCCTCACGGGCCTGATCCAGCCCCTGGTAGGTCTCGTGCGCATCGAGCGCGACATCGTCCACCTTAGCGCCGCCCCGCGCCTCGTCGATGTGCGCGGCCAAGCGACGGTAGCTGTCGGGCCCCAGCACCAGATCCACGTAGGGCGCGCGCGCGCGCAGCTCGCCCGCCAGGTGCTCGGCCATGCACCCGATGATGCCCAGGACCACGTGCGGTCGCTTGGTCTTGTGGGTGGCCAGGGTGCTGGCGCGACCCCACACGCGCTCCACCGCCTTGCCGCGCACGGCGCAGGTGTTGATGAGGATGACGTCAGCCTGGGCCGGATCGTGGGTGCGTTCGTACCCGGCCCCCTGCAACAGGCCCACCACCATTTCGGTGTCGGCCACGTTCATCTGGCAGCCGTAGGTCTCGACATAGGCCTTCAGGCTCATGCAAACGGTGTTCTTATCGCATCGGATCCGGTGGTGCTACACCCGATGTGTCGACAC
>CAZHUY010000133.1:0-9750 GCA_964535465.1 uncultured Myxococcales bacterium | reverse complement strand
ACCTGAGCGAGAGCCGCTTGATCTGTCGTTCGGCCTCGGGACGTGAGGGTGCGTCGAGAGGGGCCAATTCCGCGTATTTCTTGAAGGCGGTCAGCGCCGCCGACTTGGATCCAGCCAAGAGCTCGGCCTGCCCAAGCTGGAAAAAGAGCTCGCTTTGCCAGGGGACCTTGGCGGGGATCTTGACCAGAGCCTTGCGAAAATGCTCGATGGCGGCCTTGGGTCGACCTTGGTCCATCTCCCGCCGGCCCAGACGATAGTGGGGCTCGGACGAGGAGGGTTCGATGCGAATCGCCGCCAGCCAGGCCGCCTCGGCCTTGGGTTGCTGGCCCATCTTGTCGAAGCAGAGCCCTTGCATGATCAGGGGCTCGACCGCGTCCGGCATCATCTTGGCCGCCTCGGTGAAATCCGCCAAAGCCTTGGGCAGGTCGCCGCGACGGAGCAGCATACGTCCGCGCTCCATGCGGGCCTCGGGCAGACTACTGGCCGCGTCCAGAGCCGCGCTGGCCTCCTGTTCCTTGCCGACTTTGAGCAGAGCCCGCGCGAAAGCAAAGTTGTACGAGGGCAGCTTGTCCCACATCAACGCCCGTCGGTATTCCGCCAGGGCCGCGCCCAACTCGCCACGGGTGTCATGAACCCGGGCCAACAGGTAGGCCGCCTCGGCGTTGCGCGGGTTCTCGTCCTGCACTTTCTTGGCCTCGCTCTGGGCCAACTCCAGCTTGCCCAGGTCCAACGCCAGCCGAGACAAGGCGAGCCGCAAGTCGGCGGTCACGCGTCCGGTCTTCAGTTCGTCCTGATAGCGCGCCAGGGCCCCCTCCTTATCCCCCAGCGCCAGGCACACCTCAGCCAACCGCTCGCGCAGGCCGACCGTGGTGGGCATCTCCTTTAGGGTTTCTTCCAGATAGGCCTTGGCCTCCTTGAATTTGTTCTGCGCCTGCAACGCCGTGGCCACCCCCAAGCGCGCGGGCGCCGACGTGGGATCGGCTTCCAGGGTCTTGCGAAAGACCTCCTCGGCCTTGACCGCCTCCTTGGCGACGATCAAGGCGTCGCCCCATGCGAGCTGCAAAATGGCCGCGGGCGCTCCCGCTTCTTCAGCCGCACGCAGAACCGCCAACGATTCCAGCGCCTTGTTCTGCTGCTGCAGCAACGCCGCCAACCGCAATGAAGCGGGCAAGAACTTGGGGTTGCGCTTCAAGGCTTCGCGGTAGTTTTGCTCGCCATCGACCGGATCGGAGGGCTGTCGGTTCTCGGCCGCGAATCCGTTCCAGTAAGCACCACGAGGATCGGTGGGTGCGGCCTTGCTGGCGGCGGCAAGCAGCTTGTGTCCCTGTTCGGATTTCTTGGTGGCCAGATAGGCACCACCCAAGGCGAATTTGCCCGTGGTGAGGGTCTCCATCGCAGGCCCGGCTGCCTGCAGCACCGTCAAGGCCTCGCCATAACGGCCTTCGTACAACATGGACTCGCCCAAGGCCAAGCTGGCAGCGGTCAGTCGGCTGTCGAGGGAGAGTGCCTTGCGGAGCGCGCTCTCGGCCTCTTGCCGTCGTCCCATCTCCAAGGCCGCCTCGCCTGCAAGCAAATGAGCCCGCGCCATCTCCTGAGGGGAGGCCTCCGCCTGCTTTCGATCGGCCAAGGCCTGGGCTGCCGCCAGCCGCTTGGCCGCCGTGTCCTCCAGGCGGGCCAGCTCCAGAGCCGCGCCGAAGTGCTGCGGGTTGTGGCCGAGGACCTTCGCATAGGCGGCGCGCGCCTCGGGTTTGCCGGCTTGGCCCAGAGCGCGTGCCCAGGAGTATTCGGCCACGACCTCCTTGGGATGGGCCGCGACGTACTGGCGCAGGGGTTCGATGGCGCCGGCGGGGTTGTCGGCAGCCAAGCGCCCCAGGCCCACGACCAGCAGGTTATCGGGCGATGCCGCCGCGCTGCCCAAGGTGGACTCGACTGTCTTGGGAGTGCCTTTGGCGATGGCCAGCAGGGCCTTGGCGCGCAAGATGGCCGGGTCCGGCTTGGCATCTGCCTTGATGGCCTTGATCATCTGCTCGGCGCGCGAAACCTTGGCCGGATCGTGTCCGTGCACCACGACCCCCAGCAGAATGACCTCGGCGGTGCGTGCGCGCAAAAGATCGCCCTCCTCCTTCAGGGGCGCCAACACTTGCGCCACCTGCTTGTCGACAGCCAGATAGGACGAGGGCGTGTCCTTCAGCAGATTCGCCGCTGACGGGCCGATGACCACGTCGAATCTTGGAGCCGAGGGGGCAAAGACCGTGAAGTACAGGCCGGCGCCGATGCCCGCCAGTCCCAACGCCCCTCCACCCAGGATGAGCGCCAGCTTGCCCACACGGCGTTTCTTGGCCATCGGGCGCATGGCACCGCCACGTGATGGGCCTCGTCCCGCCACCGGCTGCAGCGAGGGCAAATGGTCCGCGGTCGCGGCCGCTTCGGCCAATCCTTCGCTGGCCACGCGCGCGCCTGGAAAGGGCAACGCGTCCGCGTTCGCTGACCTGCCTGATTCGCCCTCCAGTTCGAGACTGAAGCCAAGGTCCGCGGCCGCGGCCCGTTTGCCGAGAGCAGACACTGGCGCGGAGGCAGGTGCGGGGGGAACTTCGGGCGCCGGCGATGGAACCGAAGGCGGCGCAGCCGACCCGACCGGCGGGCCCTCTTGCGCCAAGGGAGCGAAGGACAACGTCCGTTTGGACAATGGACCTCCCATGGTCGCGGGAAGGGGCGGCGGCGTGGGGACTGGGGGCGCGGAGGCTGTCAGGGGCGCGGAGCCCAACGGGGCATCACCCTCGATGTTTCTCCAGTCCAAGGACAAACCCTGTGGAGGCGCGTCCCCTTGCAGGGACAGGCCCGAGGAGAGCGGCCCTTCGTGCTCGGCAGGCGGAGCGTCGAGATCCAGGCTGAGCGGAGCCGGGCCGCTGGGCGAAGGCTCCGGCGGCGAGAAGGAGAGATCCAAGGACAGCCCCAAAGGCGGAGTCTTGTTGGGCGCGCGCTCGTGCTGGGGCAAGAGGCCATTGCGAGGATTTGCCTTGACGGCAGACGGCTCGGCGGACGCCGTTGATGGAACAGGCGGCGTGACTGGGCTTGCAGGCGCTGGGAGGTGAGGCACAGCCGGAGGTCGGGCAGGTGGTCGGGAAACCGGCAGGTCCGTGGGCCGGGGCACCGCTTCCCGCGAGACCGGCAGGTCCGTGGGCCGGGGTACCGCTTCCCGCGCGACCGGCAGGTCCGTGGGTCGGGGCACCGCTTCCCGCGAGACCGGCAAGTCCGTGGGCCGGGGCACCGCTTCCCGCGAGACCGGCAAGTCCGTGGGCCGGGGCACCGCCTCCCGCGCCGCTGGCAGATTCTCGGAGGGCCGCGCAGCCGGGGGACGAACCCGAAACACGGTCTGGCAGAAAACGCAGGTGTGGTCGGTACCACCAGCCGGGATTTCGCCGCCAACTTCCTGACTTTTTACGCACTTTGGACAGATGACCTTGAGCACGGACAAAGCCTCTGATGGGGCATTGTAGCACCTGAGCCTGTCCGCCGCGCTAACCCCAACCCGCGGCCAGACGACCTTCGGATTGGCCATCGACCCAGGCGTGCCCGAATGGTTTTCGCGCGAATCCGCGACCTGTGCGACGACGTCGAGGGACGAACCACCGAGGTTCGTGAGGGTGCGCTTTGCCGGGTGCTACCGAGGGGGGTACGCTTTCCGAGGGGCAAAGACATGCGGTCGGAGGAATCGATGGTCGAGCGCGAGATCGCCCGGTGGCGGGCGAGCAGGGCGGTTGCGGACCGTGTCGTGCGCGCCAACGCTCCAGTCCCCCTGATTACCATTTCGCGGCAATTGGGTTGCGGCGGCAGAGACGTGGCCAACACCCTAGGCGCGCGGCTTCATTGGCCGGTCTACGACCGAGAGCTGATCGACGAGATGGTGCGAAAGAGCCACGCCAGCCGAGAGCTGGTCCTGGATGTCGACGAGCAGGTCACGAGCCGGGCGCTCTTGTGGATGGAGGCCATCGTCACGCAAGAGCTGTTCGACCACGATGACTACCGCTCCCTCGTGCTGCAGATCCTGGCTTCCTTGGCCGACAAGGGGTCGGCCATCATCTTGGGTCACGGAGCCAATTTTGCGCCCCGGCATCATCCACGGCTCGATGTACGCATCGTCGCGCCGCTGGAGTCGCGCGTCGAACGCCTGGTTCGCTGCCAGGGGATAACGCAGTCACAAGCCATCCTGGCCATTCGCCGTTCGGATCAGGGTCGACGCGACTTCACCCGCCGCGTCTATCAGGGCGACTGGGATGATGCCAGCAACTACGACTTGGTCATCAGCACCGGAAAGCTCGCTGTCAGCGAGGCCGCGGGGCTGGTGGAGGACGCCCTCAAGGATCTGCTGCGCGAGGCAGGTCCGCGACAAGCGGAGGTGGGTTAGACTGGGCGGGGGTTGGCTTCCATCCTGGGCGTCGTCCTGTTCAGCCTGGCCGGTTCGCCGTCTACCCCGATCCCTCCGCGCGTCCGTTTTGTCTATGAAACCCCGGACCGCCTCGAGTCTTGCCCGGACGGTGCGGCGCTGCGCGCGGGTGTGAGAGGCCGGCTGGGATACGATCCATTCGACGCCACCGCCGACGAGGAGTTGAAGGTGCGTCTGCAGCGGTCAGGGCGCGAGCTCGAGGCGCTCATCACCATCGCCGATGACCGGGGCCAGGTGCGGGCGGAACGACGTCTGGTATCTCGTCAGGGCGACTGCGCGGAACTGGCATCGTCGGTCGAGTTGGCGGTCAGCATCGCCATCGATCCTTTTCACGGCGCTGCCCAGCCCGAACCCGAGGCTGTCCGGCCCGAACCCGAGGCCGCGCCAGTCCCCTCTGCACCCGCGCCTGCGCCCGCGCCCGAGATGCCGTCGACTCCCGCCTCCGCGGAGACTTCAGGCCAGCTCCTGGTGGGGGCCTTGGTGGGACAGGGAACGGCGCCGGCGCCCACCCTGGGATTCACGTTGGGCGGCAGCGTGCGGCGCGGTCGTTGGTCTTTGGGCTTGCAGGCCCGCGCCGATCTGCCAGGTGACCACGACCTGGTGGTGGGCTCCATCAGGACCACCTCATGGACGGGCTCGCTGGTACCTTGCGCGCATTTTCACGAGGCCGCGGCCTGCGTTGTATTCACAGCCGGCGCGCTGCGCGCACAAGGGCGCGGCCTTGCCGAAGCACGCCACATCACGCGACCCTATGTTGCAGCGGGGGCGCGGCTCGCTTACGCCCTGCCCCTTTCACGACGACTTTCCTTGCTGCTACACGCTGACGTGACCACCCCCCTGGCCATCACCGAGCTTCAGGTCGATTATGTGGGTAAGTGGACCACGCCACCCGTGGCCGCGGCCCTGGGAATCGCCCTGGGCATGAGCTTTCCGTGACGGATGGCGCCCCTTCTTCCCAAATCCTTGGTTGAGGGCCCTTGGTGACTTCGGGTCGAACCCCTGAATTTCCTGACATCTATCGCGCCGAGTTTCCCTATGTATGGAAAACCCTGCGACGCCTGGGCGCGTCTACCCAAGATATCGAGGATCTCGCGCACGACCTATTCGTGGTTGTGCATCGCCACCTGCCGCAATACGACCCCGAGCGTCCCCTGCGCCCCTGGCTGTTCGGCATCGCCTTGCGCGTGCTCGCCGATTTTCGCCGGTCGGCTCGCCACGGGCGCGAAATCTTCACCGACGAGTTCGATCCCATCGACGGATCTCCCACGGCCTTGGAACGACTGGAGGGCGAGGAGGCCCGTGACCTACTCATGCGCGCGCTCGATCGCCTCGACCTCGATCGGCGCGCGGTCTTCGTCCTGCACGAGCTCGACGAGTTGTCGGCCCCGGACATCGCGCGCGTGTTGGACATTCCGCTCAACACCGTGTACTCGCGCCTGCGATTGGCCCGCGCCGAGGTGACCGCGGCGTTGCGACGGACTTGTGGAAGAGAAAGGCTCAGCAATGTCTGACATCAGGGATAACCCCCCCGAGGCGCTGCGTGAGTTTCTCGACTCCGAGAGAAACCGCCCCGATCCGTCGCCCGAGGTCGAGCAGCGTGTGTTCTCACGCCTGGCCACGACCTTGGCCCTGAGCCCGCCGCCCTCCGCGCCCGCCTCGCCAGCCGCGCCGGCCGCACAGGCTCTCGGGGTCGGCGGTGTTCGCCGCGTGCTCGGCATCTTTCTTGTCGGGGCCGCAGTGGGCGCGGGAGGCTACGGCGTGCTCCAGGCCGTGCGCCAACCGGCCCCGGCCCAACCCGCGGCCCTGCCCATTGCGCGGGAGACCGTGCCGCCGCCCACGCCCGAGCCCAGCGCGCTCCAGGTCGAACCGCCCCCCACCCCTGCGCCGCGCGTCTCTGTGCGAGAACCCGGCGAAAGCCGCGATCAACGCCTTGCGGCCGAGCGACGCCTGCTGGAGCAGGCGCGCACCGCCCTGGTCAACGGGAACGCCGACGCCGCCATCGTCAGCCTACGCCGGCACGCGCGCGTCTTCGCCGATGGGCAACTGGCCGAGGAGCGAGACGCCCTGCTCATCAGGGCCTTGGTGAGCACGGGGGACTACGCTCAAGCCCGGGCGCGCACCAGCCGTTTCCACAGACAGCATCCGCGCAGCCTTTTCTTCGAAACGGTCGAGCAAGCCATACGGTCGATTCCGTGACGGATCGCCTCTTTGTCCCCAAATACCTGGATGAACCACCACGAGGAGTCTCCATGAAACCCGCCCTCAACCTCCTGGCTTTGGCCGTTGCACCACTGCTCATCCTCTCGTGCAAGAGCGAAGGCAACAACCTGGGTACCACCCCCGACGGGGGCGGTGGCAGCATAAAGCCCGGCGACACGGGGATCATACAACCCTTCGGTGGTTCCACGGCGGGGCCCATGGGAGGCGCCGGCGGCACCGAGGTTTCGCCCACCTGTTTCGCGTTCGGCCAAATGTGCGCCACCGGCTACGACTGCTGCTCGGGCATCTGTGACCCGACCAGCAAGACCTGTGCGTCCGCCATCAATCAGTGCACGACGACCGGTGGCCCCTGTCAAACGGCCACCGAGTGTTGCTCGCTGGCTTGTGTCCAGGGCAAGTGCAGCGCCAGCGCCTGCACGGCCGACGACCAGGCCTGCGTCGACTCCGCCTCCTGCTGCAGCGGCAACTGCCAGGCCGGCTTGTGTCTCAGGCTCAACGCCGCCTGCAGAACGGCCGGCAACCCGTGCACGGATTCCACCGAATGCTGCTCCAAGCTTTGCCAGGGCGGCGTGTGCAAACTGGGCGCTTCCTTCTGCATCCAGTCCGGCGACGTTTGCAGCAACAGCGACCTGTGCTGTTCGGGAGAGTGCGTGAAAGGGGCCAACGGCCTGGGCACCTGCGCGCCCGCACCCAGCGGCGCGACCTATTGCTCGGACGGGCTCGACGGCACCGTGTGCGGGGCCTGCAATGCGTGTTGCAGCCGCCTGTGCGCCCCTTACGGGCCCACCGGCGTGCGCGTGTGCCAGCCGGCCAGCGGTTGCCGCGTGAACGGCGATCTGTGCCGCAAGAACAGCGACTGTTGTGGCGCCGCGGGCACCGGTCTCCCCGGCGAGGGCAACGTCGAGTGCGAGATTCAACCGGGCAAAACCATCGGCGTCTGCCGCAACCCGCGAAGCTGCAACCCGCAAGGCAACGTCTGCCACATCAAGGAATACGCGTGCACCGATGCGACCTCCTCATCGGCGCGCAACAACTGTTGTGGGGCGACGGGCAACTCGGGGGTTTGTCAGGTCGACAACCTGGGGGTCCCCCGCTGCAACGGCCTGGGCGAGACCTGCCGCGCGGCCGGCGAGACCTGCGCTTCGTCCAACGACTGTTGCAATCAGGTGCCCTGCGTGCCCGATGCCGCCGGGATTTTGCGCTGCTACGCGGGGCCCGACGGCGGCGTGCCTGTCGACGGCGGCGGGCCTGTGTGTGTCCCCAAGGGCGGCACATGCTCCATCAACGCCGACTGCTGTCCGGGCTCGACCTGCGTGCAAAAGGTAGGCTCGACCCAAGGCGTGTGTGGCGAGGCCACTCCACCTCCTGGTAGCAGCACCTCGAAGGATGCGGGCGCACCCGGGACGGATGCGCCGGCCCCCGCCCCCATCTGCGCGGAGTACGGTCAGATCTGCAAGACCGCTGCCGATTGCTGCAACTCCATCCAATGCTGGAACAGCAAGTGTATGGACCCGATCATTTACTGAGCTGCTCATGATCCCGAGCCGGTTGCAGACCGCAGAACCGGCTCGGTGTTACGCTGACAAGAAATCTTCAACCAGAGGTGACTTATGACTTTCTCTTCCTCGCCCCGCCCCACCCGAGCGTCCTCGATTCTTCTCTGCAGCTTGCTGGCACTGCTGGGCGCATCCTGCAGCGACGATAGCAAGAGCACCGAAGAGACGGGACAGAGCTGCACCCCCACCGCGGAAGAGCCCGCGGGAGGCTGTTTTTCGAGCCTGCAAGAGTCCATCAAAGGCACGCCGATATGCCTGACCCGGGTTCCTGATGGTTACTGCACCCACACCTGCCAGACCGACAGCGACTGCTGCGCGGTCAAGGACGAATGCAAGGGCGGATGGCCCCAGGTATGCGCGCCCTTCGAATCCACCGAGGAGAAATACTGCTTCCTTAGCTGCGAAGCCTCGCTGATCCCAGAGGACTCCAGCGACAGCGCGTATTGCCAGGAGAACGCCAACGCCGCCTTCAATTGCCGGTCGACTGGAGGCGGAAACGAGAACCGCAAGGTGTGCGTACCCTGACGGCCTACCTTCGGTCCAGGCGGACCGTCGAATCAAGGAACCGGGGTAGCGATCAGATCGGCAGGCACCGTCGTACCGGATTGCACGGGAGCGGTCACGGAGCCCTTGACCGTCAGCTTGCGCTCGAAGTCGTACATCTTGATCGTGAAGGTCATCGATCCGCTCTTCCTTGGTGTCCCTAGCAGGAAGGTCCCGAGGTCGTCCTCCTCGCCACCGCGGCACGCCGCCGCGCCTTGCTGGGTCACCAGAGAGGAATCGGAAACCAGTTCCTCCCCCTCGTGGCTGACTGTCACCAAGCAGTCGACGATTTCACTCCGCGTGAAGTCCGCCTCCTTACCCAGGCTGTCCAGGTTCAGCTTGACGCCCACGAGGAAGAGGGTCGCCCCTTTGCTGGGCATGGGGGCCTCCGGGACCGAGAAGAGTCTGAGAGACGCGGTCTCCGGCGTCGCCCCAGGTGGGGGCGTGAACAGATCCGGCGTGGGGTCCGACTCGGCGTCGTCCGAGCACCCTGCGGCGCCCAGCAGGGTCAGGCCCAGCAGCAGACTCAAGGAAGCAAAGACACCCGCGTGTTTCTGATTGCTCTTCATCATGACCTCTCTCCATCTCATGCAGACCGGCTCGACGATAGCATGAGTCATCTTGGGCGCCATGCTCCGGCCACTCGCAACCGCGCTGCCAGGGCAGATGGCGGCCTACGCCTGGCCCCCGAGAGCGCCTGATGGCCAGCCATCAGGGGCAAAAAGGCGCATTGGTCGGGTGGTAGTAGCGACCCCTGTTGTCCGTGTTGCCAGCCAAGAGGGTGCACGAGAAGACCTTGATCGTGCCCCCGTTCCCTTTGGCTCCTCCGCCACCCAGGGTCGTCAGCTCGGCAGAGGAGAAATCGACCGAGTTGCCCGACAGCAGGATGCCGCCGCCGGCCCCACCGCCGCCGGGCCCACCATTTCCACCGGTCGTGTTGGTCACGCCGCTGCCGCTGCCGCTGGGGCAGGCCACATCGGCCGTGGC
>CAZHUY010000132.1:0-17464 GCA_964535465.1 uncultured Myxococcales bacterium | reverse complement strand
GAGCCGCCGCTTGAGCCCGGGTGTTCCAGAATCATGAACGATGATTTAGAGCCAGAGGTTGGGGCCTGCGCGCAACCCGAGCTCCTGGGCCGATGGGACAAGTCACACGTCGATTCTCAAGCCGTATCCTCAACACCTCAGAACTGCAAGTCCCGCTCGCCGGTCTGAATCTCAGCCAAGCGTGCGGTGACCTCGGACTTCGCGATGCCTTCGGGCATCCGCGCCAGCTCGTTGGCAAGGACGAGAGCGCAGCATGGCCCTATGCGGCGGTGGGTGGCAGCAGCGCGTGGGTGCCGAGCGGCAGGCCAAGGGGCCCGGCCACGACAGGGCACTTCACCTTGAACCAGAAGGCGATGTTGTCGCGGGCTCCGCTCAGGGATTCGAAGTTGCCCTGCCCTTTTGAAATGATCAGATCCGCGCGGTCGAAACGCTGCAGGAAAGCCGGGCTGCAATCGTCGAGCAAGGTGCCGGGCGCGTCTGATCCGTTGTCGATCACCGGCACGATCTCGTGCAGCCCAACCTGCCTTGCGTCTTGCATTGTGGCGTCGTTCAGAACGGGGCCGCCGCGCACAGCGAGGGTGATGCGCCCAGGGCCTAACACCTCGATGGCCAGGCGGTCGACGGCGATCTCGCCGGCGTTGTCGGCCAGGTAGAGGATGTCTTTGGCCTGGGCCGCGGCCGCCAGGAACTTCGACCAGTCGCCGTGGGGCTCTTCCTTGGGCAGCCCGCGCAGCGCGGAGAGAACATCGGCCTCGGTGAGATTGGAAGAGACACCCATGTCGATGGCGTTGGCCGCCACCGCGAGGCGCGCCGCTGTTCGCAGGGGATCGCAGGCCGCGCGTACCGTCTTGCGAAGCTCGGTCAGGGCTGCCAAGGCCAGCCGGTTGAAGCGTGTCTTCGCCGCGAGGTAAGGATCTCGCCCGCCCATCAGCTCGCGCAGGCGCCGATGAACCACCTGCGCCAGAATGGGCGGCGGCCGATCGAGGTTCATGTCCGCGGTCATGCGCAGCACGTCCCGCATGATGCGTTCGTGCACATCGATATCCGAGGTCACGCTTCGGGCTGCCTCCAAGCTCTGGCGCAAGAAGCACGGCAGGCAGTCGAGGTGGGTGTTCATGCGCCGCTACCTAGCACGCTCGGCCGTACCATCCAGCATCTGACGATCGACTTTGGTGGAAACATGCCGTTCACGAACCGCAGCAGCCGAAGGCAATTTTTCTTACCCTACATCTAGCTAGCTTGACTTCACGTCTCGACACGAGGATCGTCTCGCTCACGGACGTCCGCCATAGCTCGAAGGCGGCTGTCTGAAAGGAGTTCCTCGACTATGACGACGCAACAGAGAATCTTCGGAACCGTCGCAACAGCTGGAATCGCGTTGGGCATGATGACGCTTGGTTGTGGTAGCGACGCAAAGACCCGCCCCGATGCCACGCTCTCGTCCGACGCGTCCGTCGTGGCCGACGCCGCGATGGTCGTCGACTCCCTTCCGCCTGTTGTCGACGCACCCGTTGCCGTGGATGTGCCCGCGCCGCTGGACGCGGATCTACAGCTCGATACCCCGTCGGATGATGCCGGTGTGCCTGTCCCAGACTCATCGGCCCCGATCCCCAGCAGGGATGGCGGAGCGGCTCTCCCCGCCTGCGCCTCCCTGGTCAATCCCATCTACATCACGACCGGCGATGTCCACGTGCCACTGCTCAGACAGGTGGGCAAGCTGCTGCGCGCCCAACCCAACCCGACCACGCTCGTCTGGGTCACGACCGACGCATGTTCGATGGTCAGCGCCATCTACGCGGGGAACAAGTTCACCACCAACGGATCGTACATTCCTGCGGATCCCGCGTGGGATGAGACCGCGGGCTCGCTCCCCAGCTGCAGTGTGCCCTCGGCCGGCGTGCCCATCGATCTCGCGACCTTCTGCGGAGATCCGTCGATCTGCGGCGCGGGCCCAACCCCTAACAACCTTCGCCTTGTCACCGGCCCGGTGCAGACCTTCATCTACATCGTGCCCAGCGCCAGCATCGCCACCGCCATCAGCGCCGAAGAGGCCTACTTCGTGTTTGGTTTCGGCGAAAATGGCCAAGTCTCGCCCTGGACCAATCCTGACTTCTACTTCATTCGCAACCCCACGGCGGGAGTGCAGATCGTCCTGGGCCTGGCCAACGGCGTCCCCTCCGCGAAATGGAAAGGGCAACGCCTGAAGGGCATGGCTCCTGTCTCGGCGGCGGTTGCCTCCGCGACCGCGCCCGATCAAGCCATTGGCATCCTGGGCACCGAGACCTACGACCTGGCTTCAAACCGTGCCGTCCTCAGAAGCCTCAGCTTCCAAGCCCGTGGGCAGGACCTGGGCTATCTGCCGGATTCGCTCCCGACCAGCTTCGACAAGCGCAACGTGCGTGACGGTCACTACGTGGTCTCGAGCCACGTCTTCTACCTGCTCCCGGTGGACACAGCCGGCACGGCCACCAACGCGCGCGTCAAGAGCTTGGTTGAGCTCTTCACCGGCGGCCCGGGCGCGGTCAGCGCGGGCGTCGACCCGATTTCCCTGGTGGCGAGGAACGGCCTGGTACCGGACTGTGCGATGACCGTTCAGCGCCCCAGCGAAGGCGCCGACCTCACGCCGTATGCACCGGCCGATGTGTGCGGCTGTGCTTTCGAGGCCGCGGTCGGCAAGGCCCCAGCCTCCTGCATCGCCTGCACGACGGACAGCCAGTGCACAGGTGCACGCTGTATGCACGGCTACTGCGAGTCCGCCGACGGCCGCACCTCTCTTTCGGACTGCGCGGCTCCGAGCGCCGATTACGCCAGCATCCTCAACAACTCTTGCACCGGTCGATCCACCAGTCCCAAGCGCCCCGTGCCTAAGCTGCAACAAGCCAACGGTGGCAACCTACCGCCCTTGCCGTAGTCTACGGCTCGCCATGAAGAAGGACAGCCCCGACAGACGGCGCCTCGGCTTCGTACTGGGCGTCGCCTGCGCCCTTGTGTTCGCGGCCATCGGGTGCAAACGCAGCCCCTCCGTGCTGCTGGTCCACGCCGGTGCTGGACAGCGCTCTTCGCTCAACCAAATCGGTGCGGCCTTTGCCGCCAAGAATCCCGGGGTGCGTGTGGACTTCAGCTACAAGGGCTCGGGCTTCTTCCTTGCCGACCTGGCGGCCTCGCACACTGGCGATCTCTACATGCCGGGCGAGGAGTACTACCTGCTGCAGGCTCGCGACAAGGGCTTTATCGCCGACTACGACCCCAAGGCCGATATCGCCGCCCATTTCATCACGGTCATCATCACGCCCAAGGGCAACCCGAAGAACATCCAAACGGTGGAGGACCTTGGCCGGCCAGGGGTGCGTCTGGGGCTTGCCGATCCCGAAGCCGCCGCCATTGGTCTTTGGCACGAGAAGATCCTGCGCAAGGCTGGGATCTGGGAGGCGGCCAGGAAGAACGCGACCATGTCCGCCAAGTGCATCGCCGAGTTGGGCAACGCGGTCCAACTGCGCTCGGTCGATGCGGCCATCGTGTGGGCGACCTCGGCGGTGCTGTACCTGAAGGACATCGAGGTTGTTCCGATTGCGCCCCCGTATCGCGGCCTGGTGCGCCTGCCGGTGGCGATCCTGAAGTTCTCGAAACAGCCCGAACTCGCGCGCAAGCTCAAGGCCTTCATCCTCTCCGACGAGGCGCGCGCCATCTTCCACGCGCACGCCTACGGCATCAATGCCGGTCCTACCGACGCCGACGGTTTCAGCGCCGACGGCGGCAAGGCTACGGCCCAGGATATGGACTGGCTGGTGGCCGCGGCACGCGTGGCCAAGGATCCCAATCTGCCCGTCTCCGCCGAAACCGTCGGCCCGCTGGTCGAAGAGGTCAATCGACAACGAGCCACCCGGTTGTAGACTGGCTTTCCCAGGTGCCCATGAAGGAAATGAAGCTAGCGGCCATGATGATGGCCTTGGCGTGCGCCCTGCCCTCTTGTCACAAACAGGGCCAAGTCTCGCCGCCGGGCCGGCCCGCGGCTCAACCCTCCTCGGCCGCTCGACCAGCTTCCACTGCGGCCTTGCCCGCCATCGAATGCCCGCTGGCCAAGCGAGGGCTGAATCATGCGCACACGAGGCCCTTTGAGGAGATCGAGAAGTACATCGCCTTTCTCGACCGACCGGATCGGACGGTGTGGCAACGACCGGACGACGTGGTGGCCGCCCTCGGGCTGAAAGGCGACGAAACCCTGGTCGACGTCGGGGCCGGTTCAGGATACTTCGCCTTTCGCTTCGCAAGCGCCTTGCCACGCGGCTCGGTGGTGGCTTCGGATATCGAGCCGGACATGGTCCGACACATGCACCACAAGGCCATGACCGAGGGCGTCCGCAATCTTCATGTCGTCCTGGGCAAGGCCGACGATCCCGAGATCCCGAGCGAAGCCAATCTGGTTTTCGTCTGCGACGTTCTTCACCACGTCGCCGACCGTGGTGTCTGGCTGACCAAGCTCGCGAACGAGATGCGCAAAGGCGCACGCCTGGTGCTGGTCGAATTCAAGGAAGGCCAGCTACCAGAAGGCCCGCCCGAGAATGCCAAGATCCCCAAGGCAGAGCTGATTCGGTCAGTGATCGCCGCGGGCCTCAAGCTGGAGAGCGAGAAGCCGGACCTTCTGCCCTATCAGTCGTTCCTCACGTTTCGCAAGCCCTAGAGCTATCTGGCGAGTCCGTGTGCAAGCACACGTCCTCCGGAGCGATGTCGAGGGCAACCGATGCGCCAAGGGCCGGGAGGCTCTTCGCTTCGCCGTGGCCCAGATAGGCCACGACCTTGGCTCCGATATCCACCTCGACCTCGACGTGGCCCGGTTTCCCGCAGACCCTCACCAGTCGCCCGCGCAGCTCGCTTCCAGGCGATCCATCGTGGGTGCGAACCCTCACACGCTCGGGCCGCACCGAAGCCACAACCTTGCCGCTGGTGTTTGCTGTCGAGGGGAGGACACCGCCGCCATCGAGAGCGACAACGGCGCCCCCCTGCCCTGGCCGCGCGCACCCGGACAACAAATTCCGCGTGCGGGTGAAACGCGCCACGAAGAGGCAGTTCGGGCGATAGAGGATCTCTTCGGGCGTGCCCACCTGCACGATGGCTCCGTCGGCGATGATCGCGATGCGGTCGGCGACATCCAGAGCTTCCTCCAGATTGTGGCAGACGTGCACGAAGGTGCCGCCCACAGACCGCTGTATCTCGCGCAGCCCGAGGGCCAGCCCGCTGCGGGTGCTTTCGTCGAGCGCGGCCAGCGGCTCGTCGAGGAGCAGGACGCGGGGCTCGGGCAGGAGCGCCCGACCGAGGGCCACCCGCTGCTTCTCGCCGCCGCTCAGGGTCGCGGGGAACCTCTTGGCCAGCCGCTCGATCCCAAGCTTGGCCAGCATGCCCGCCGTCCGGTCGGCAATCAGGTCGCGCGGCAGCCGTCGTGCGCGCAGCCCATAGGCCAGGTTCTGCTCCACGGTCATGTTGGGAAAGATCGCGTAGTCCTGCGGGACGTACCCGATGTTCCTCTCCTCGGGGAAAAGCCGGCTCACGTCCCTGCCATCGACGATGATGGAGCCGGTGTGCTTGCGCTGCAGCCCCACGACGCTCTCAAGCAGCACGGTCTTGCCCGCGCCGCTCGGCCCCAGAAGGACCAGGTACTCGCCGTCCGAGACGGTGAGCGTGACGTCCCGAATGTGGAAGATGCCCAGGGCCAAGGAGAGATCGCGAATTTCGATCAAGCGCGCCTCCAATCTTTGCGCCCATCCGCCAGCCGGTGCAGGGAGTAGACGGAGAGCGCCGACACCAGCACCAGCACGAATGCGATGGCCACCCCCTGCTCGGTGCGCCCGCCCTCGATCTCCATCCACATCCCGACCGAGAGCAGATCGGCGTTGGCCAAACCCAAGGCGTGAGCGAGTGCCGAGAATTGCCCGGCGTCGCGCATGCGGAAGGTTCCGGCCACCAGCAGCACGGCGCCGAACTCCGCCAGCGCGCGCGTCCAGGCCAGGACGATACCGGCGAGAATTCCACTCTTGGCCAAAGGCAATGTGACGGTCAGGAAGGTTCGTGTGCGCGAGCTGCCCAGGGTGCGCGCGACATGCTCGTAGCGGGGATCCTCGGAATCGAACGCGGCCCGAAAGGCTTGAATGCCGAAGGCCAGGGCCAAGACCAGCTGCGCGAGCACCACCGCGGCCAAGCTGTGCACCACGCGAAAACCAAGGGCGTCTTGCCATGCCAGGATCGGCGGGTATTGCAAGGCCACCATCAAGGTCAGGCCAATGGTCGAGGCGGGCAGCACCAGCAGGGAATCCAGAAGCACGCCCGCAACGTCCCGACCACGGAAGCGAAAGCGCGACAGGGCGTAGGCGGCGGGGATCCCGAGCAGAACAGCAAGCGAGGTGGTGACGGTCGCCGTGAAGACGCTCAGCCACACCGAGCGCCAGAACCAGGCCCGACCGAGCAGCGTGCGAATCGCGGCCCCGTTTGTCTGTCCCAGGCTGCTCATGAACAGCCACAGCGAGGCGATTACCACCGTCGCCAAGGCAAGCCGCAGGAGAGTCGCGAAACGACTAGAAGACATGCCCCCGTCCCCCTAAGCGACGAACGGCACAAAGGCTGCCCACCGCGATGAGCACCGAGAACAGGCTCGTGGTCAAGGCCCAGCCGAGCAGCCCACCGTTCCAGTCCAAGTACACCGAGAGCGGCAAGGTATCGGTGCGCCCTTGAATGCCGCCGACGAAGAGCATCAGCGACTCCCACTCGGCGGCCGCGCGCGCCCACACCACGACCACGCTGGCCAGTACCCCGTTGCGCGCGAGGGGCAGGCTCACGCGCAAGAACGTCGACGGGAGGGAAGCGCCCAGGCTGCGCGACACGGCCTCGAAGCGGGGACTGACACCGTCGAAGGCTGCCTTGACCAGGCGGATGGCGAAGGCCAGGGTCACCGCGATCTGGGCGACCACCACGCCAGGTACGGCGTGATCGACCTCTATCCCGAGAAAGCGGCAGGCATTCCCGACAGGGAACGAGCGAAACACGCCGAGCAGAAACACACCCACGGCGGCAGGCGGGACCATCACCGGCAGGTCGATAATGGTCGCGAGCACACGCGAACCCTGGGCCCCTCGTCGCGACAGAGCGTATCCCACCGGGATCCCGATCGACATCGCCACGATGGTCGCCAGCGATCCCGTCCATACCGTGAGCCAGACGCTGGCCCAGGTTCGTGGCTGGCCGAGGTAGTGGACGAAGTCGCCGAACCCCAGGAACAGCGAGACCAAAGTCACCAGGGTGACCACCGCCGCAAGCAGCAAGACCCCGACACCGCCGAATCCGGCGTGCCAGGCCAGGTGGCGAAGCTGGCTTCGTTGCGCCGTGGTGAGAGTCATGATGCCGCTGTTTGCCTGGGGGCGCAGGGGCGCCCGTACAACCTTCTACACCTGCTCGCTGTGCGAGGTCCCGCCAAAAGCCTTGACGGCCTCTGGCTACATCCAGCCCTTGACGATGAACTTGGCATTCGCCCGCGCCATCAATTTGCCGTCCTGTTCCAGCTCGGCGCGGACCGCGTAGAGAGGATGAGCGTCGCGTTCGACGGAGCCTCGCACCAAGGCGCCGCGGTTGAGGGCCACCGGGGCTAGGAATCGGACCGCCAGCTCGACCGTGACACCCACCACCCCGAAGGCGAACAGGGCGTTGGTCATGGCGGCGTCCAGCAAGGCCGAGATCACCCCGCCGTGCAGTGTCTCCGGGTAGCTGCGCAGGTTTTCGCGACAAGGAAACAGGGCCAAGACCGAGCCATCCGGCTGGACCCTGAACTTGAGCTTCATGCCGAGCGCGTTCGCGGGACCGCACATCAAACACTCGGCATGCTGGGCGGAGATGAGGGACTCGAGGACTGACTGGCTGGCCCGCGCCGCGTGCTCTCCCGTCGACTGCGCAGGTGTGACTTCGGCCATGATTGCTCCTTGCTTACCTTCAACTCGCCGCGATCATTTTTCGCGCGGGAACGGCCAGGCCACCATCCCGCCTTCTAGTACCTTCACGTTGCTCCAACCCCTGCCCTCCAAGACCCGCGCGGCCTCGTATCCGCGCAGCGAGATCTTGCAATAGCAGACGATCTCCTGGCCCTTGTCGCGCGGAAGCTCGTCGAGCCGGCCGCGCAGGGCCCCGAGCGGAATCAGGTGCTCGCCGATCCCCAGTCTCATCTGCTCGTATTCGTCGGGGCCACGCGCATCGAGGATGAACGGCTTCTCGCCGGCGTCGAGTCGTTGCTTCAGCTCCAGGGCAGAGATGCCCTTCATGCGACCCTTGAGCTTGTTCTGCACGATGTGCGCCGTGGCGATGCTGTGGTCGATGGCCAAGGAAAACGGCGGCGCGTAGGGCAGATCGGCGTTGACCATCTCCTCGACGGTCAATCGTCCCTTGATGGCCATGGCCCAAATCGCGATCTGCTTGCTCACGTCGCCAGGGCCGATGCACTGTGCGCCCAGGATGCGCCCCTGATCGCGGGTCACCACCAACTTGGTCACCAACACGTCGGGATTCATGAAGCCAGGTTTGTCGGGGCTCGCGTTGATCGCGGTTTCGATGTTGTCGGCGTGGATGGCGCGGGCTGCCTCTTCCGACAGCCCGGTCGAGCCCGCCGCGTAGTCGAAGATCTTGCAGATGCCGGTTTGAATGGTGCCGGGGAACATGGCCTGATTGCCCAGAATCGCATTTTCCCCGGCAACACGACCAGCGAGGTTCGCCAAATCGCCGTAGGGCGCATGAACCTTCTGCCCACTGATAAGTTGAGGCAGCTCCACGCAGTCGCCCGCGGCGTAGATATTCGGATCTGAAGTCTGCATGTGCTGGTCGACCACAATGCCGCCGGTCCGTCCGACCTGCAGCCCCGCCTTTCGTGCGAGATCGGTGTTCGGCACGACGCCGATCGCGACCACCGCCAGCTCGCATTCCAGCTCGGTGCCGTTCTGCAGCTTCACGCCCACCAGGCGTCCATCCCTGCCGAGGAATTGGGACACCCCGTTCCCGGTGATGACGTTGGCGCCCTTCCCGCGAACGTGCCCCTCGACCAGTTTGGCAAGCTGTCGGTCGAGAAAGGTCAGCAGCTGGGGCAGAAGCTCGATGACCGTGATCTCCATGCCCGCCAGGTGTAGGGCTTCGCAGGTCTCGATGCCGATCAGCCCGCCTCCGATGATCACCGCCTTGCGGACTCTCTCTTCGTCGCCCGCCTTGCGCAAGAAGTCGGCATCGCGCATGGACTGCAGCGTGGTGACGCCGTCCAGGTCGATCCCGGGAATGCTGGGCATTCGGGGAGTGGCGCCGGTGGCGAGAATGAGCTTGTCATAGGGCAAGTCCTCCTGCTTTCCGTCGACCAAGCCCTTCACCGTAACGGTCTTCTTGTTCCTGTCAATGGCAAGGGCCTCGGTCTCGGTTCGCGCCACAATGCCCTTGGCCTTGAGAAAGAAACCCGGATTGCGGACCACTCCCGCGGGTGTGCAGAGCAGAAGATTGCGATCATCGAAGACGCCGCCCACGTAGTAGGGATATCCGCACGAGGCCATGGACAAGTCTGGGGCCTTCTGGATGATGGTGATCTCGGCGTGCTCGTCGAGCCGGCGCGCCTTGGCCGCGGCCTTGGGACCGGCGGCCGAACCGCCAATCACGATGATGCGTTTGTTCTGCGAGGGTGAACTGGCCTGGGAGATCATTTGGGTAGCCCTTCCTTGCTTGAGTTGATCGAGCGCGTGCCGATGACCGATTCGAGCAAGTCATCGGGGAGCCGGCCCATGAAAGCCCGATCGCCAAGGATGAAACTCGGCGTTCCCGTGAGGTTGCGCGACATGCCCTCCTTCACGTCCGCCGCGATTCGCGCCGCCGTCGCATGGCTTTCGAGACATCGCTTGAACTCGGAGCGATTCAGGCCAATCCGGACCGCCAGCTCCGTCGGCTCGACGTCTGGGGCTCGGGCCTTCTCCTGAACGGAGAAGAGCGCGTCGTTCATCTCCCAAAACCGCCCCTGCAGCCCGGCACATTCGGCGGCCTCGGCGAAGAGGCACGCGCGTCCGTGGAACGGCCGGGGCACGGAAGGGTTGCACGCCATGTCCAGGGGAAAGTGCCGATGGACCAGCCGAATCTGGTCCGGGGCCTGGGCCGCGAGCAGCCTCATCGCTTTGTGCGCGCCGCGACAATAGGGACACTCGTAGTCGGAGAACTCGACGATGGTGGCGCGCGGGCTCTCGCAGCCGATCCAGTGATGGCCGGCCTGGTCCGTGCCGGTGGCCAGCTTGGGCAGGTCCGACCAGCCGGGGGTGCGCCAGTAGGTGGGCACGAACGCGTACAGGGCCCCCAAAATCGCGAGGCCCGCGAGCACCATGGCGGCCAACCGCGTGGGCCGATGAAGCAGGGACTTGGCGTCGTCACGGAGCAACGGGACCAGGCGTCCGCGCATCCGCGATCGAGCCACGAGCGCGACCGCCAACAGCGCGAGGTTGATGCCGTAGGAGGCCATGCAGAAGAGGCAGAGCGAGTCGATGCGGGTCACGGATATGAAACCCAGCCATGCCGAGACCGTGACCGAAAAGAACGAGAGCAGGAGCAGGAGCCCCAGCGGCCAGGTGGCATGCGGGCGTCTCCTGGCGGCTGCACACAGCCCGAGGCCTCCCATGACCAGGTAGCCGAGAATTCCCCAAACCGAGACCGGGAGCCCGGCGAATACCGAATAGGGCGAGGCGGCGACGGTCTCGCAGTTCACGCCCTCGCTCATGGCGCACACCGAGTGGTAGTTGGGATCGGTGTGCACGAGGACGTGAATCCGGGTGAGTTGGGCCGAAACCGCGAGACCGAGGAGACAAAGGACCACAAACGATCGCATCAGCCACCGGGGTAACGAGGCGGATGTCTGGGGAACTGACGGATACAAGCCATCCCCCGTCGCGGGCACCTGGCCATCGATGGCTTGCTGGTCGCGCATCGACATCGGCCCTCTAGTGATCGCAGAGGTTGGCGCCGGTGGTCAGTCGACCATCGAGGAATTGGCGAACCAACGTCTCAGGCTGGTCGTTGGTGGCGCCCACCACCACCTGGATGCCGTTCTGAACGAAGAGGCTCTGGGCCCGCGAGCCCATGCCGCCCGCGATGATGATGGTCGCGCCCTGCTCGTGCAGCCATTTGGGGAAGGTTCCGGGCTCGTGCGGCGGGGGCGTGAGCACCTGCTTGCGACCCAGGCTCTTGCCGTCGGCTTCAATGTGAAAGACGACGAACTGCTCGCAATGTCCGAAGTGCGAGGCGAGCACGCCGCCGGTCACGGGAATGGCAATCTTGGCCGACTGCCCGGTCGCCACGGGCTGGGCAGCGGCTGCCTGAATCTCGGAGGCGAGCAGCGTGCGCACGATGCGACCAAAGGCCTTGGCGGTCTCCGAATGGGGCCGCTGCTGCACCATGGGGGTTCCGCTGTCGCCGGACGCGACCACATCGGGCTCGATGGGGATCTCGCCCAGGTAGGGCACCTCCATCTCCTCCGCCATTTGGCGTCCGCCGTCCGCGCCAAAGATCCGGTAGACCTCGTTGCACTTGGGACAGGTGAAGCCGCTCATGTTCTCGATCACCCCCAGCACAGGGACTTTCACCTGCCGGCAGAACACGATGCAGCGGCGGACGTCTTGCACGGCCACCTCTTGCGGTGTGGTGACCACCACCGCGCCGTCCGCGTTCTCAATCAGCTGTGCCACGGCCAACGGCTCGTCGCCCGTCCCCGGAGGCGAATCGACCACCAGGTAGTCCAGCTCGCCCCATTCCACATCCTTGAGAAACTGCTTGATGATGGCGAACTTCCTCGGGCCGCGCCAGATGACGGCGTCGTCCCGCTCGCGCAGCAGAAAGCCGATGGACATCACGCTCAGCCTGCCGGCACCGCAGCCCATCTCCACGGGCAGCATGGCATCCCCCTTGATCGTGAGCTGCTGCCCATCGAGGTGCAGCAGCTTGGGCATGCTCGGCCCATGGATGTCCACATCGAGGATGCCCACCTTCTTGCCGGCCAAGGCCAGGGACGTGGCCAGGTTGACCGCGACGGTGCTCTTGCCCACGCCGCCCTTCCCCGACAGGACCATGATTTTGTGCTTGATGCGGCACATGCGTGAATGCAGCATTTGCCGATCGCGAAAGTCTTCGTCGCGCTCGTTCGGGCGTTGCGCTTGCGCCGAGCAGGTTGAATCGTCACACGAGCCACATGTCTTGTTCGTCGTCATCAATTACCCTTCTTGTTGGAGTGCGGTCTGAACGCGAGCCCAGAGCGCGCGGATGTCGGTGGCCGCCGGACCGCTGCTGTGCTCGACGACCGAGTTTTCGCGCACCTGGGCCATGGTCACGGAGAGGTCGTAGCGGACGCTTCCCAGAAACGGCAGGTCCCGACGCGCGGCTTCGGCCTCGATCTGGGCCGCGACCCCGGGGTTAATGTCGGCCTTGTTGATGCAGATCGCGGCGCGGACCTTGAGCTGTCGACAGAGCTCGGCGACGCGCTTCAAATCGTGCAACCCCGAGACCGTGGGCTCGGTCACCAGCAGCACCAGGCGCGCGCCGGAGAGCGAGGCGATGACCGGGCATCCTATGCCGGGGGAGCCGTCGCAGATGAGCAGCGTGCGATCGGACGCTGTGGCCACGGCCTTGGCCTCGCGGCGAACCAGCGACACCAGCTTGCCGCTGTTTTCCTGCGCAATGCCCAGACGCGCGTGCACCATGGGGCCGTGTCGCGTGTCGGAAACGAACCACTCGCCGTTCGCGGTGGGCACGAGGGCGATGGCGTGTTCGGGACAGAGATCGACACACACGCCGCAGCCTTCGCAGGAGGGAGCGTTGATGAGGTAGCTGGCGGCCCCTGACAAGGGTTTGCGAATGGCATCGAACCGGCAACGCGGCAGGCACTGCCCGCAGCCGGTGCAGGCGGGATCGATGACCGCCGTGCTGCCGCCGGAAAACGGGCGGCGTTGGCGGTCCACCGGGCCAAGAACCAGGTGCAGATCCGCAGCGTCGACATCACAATCGGCCGAGGCCCCGTGCTCGGCCAGGGCGATGAACGAGGCCACGATGCTGGTCTTGCCCGTGCCCCCCTTGCCGCTCACCACCACCAACTCGTCAACCTCGCGTTTGCGACCAAGGCGCAGCAACTCCGAGGGAAGCCTTTCCTGAGCCTCGCCCTCGGTCGCATGACGGGCGGGCTTCGAGACGCGCTCGGGATGCGGCCCGCGCGCCAGCTCGCGAAGTTTGCCGTGAAGACCAGCCAAGCGATCCTTGAACTCGGGCACGGCGTTGGCGCAGAGCTCGCCGCGCGAATAGGCCTGCGCCACCCTTCGGTCCTCCGGAATGGTGAGCAAGATCGGGATCTGCTCTTCAAGACAGTACTCGAACACCGCGCTGTCGCCCATGCCGGCGCGGTTGACGATCACCCCGAACGGGACGCCCAGCTCGCGCACCATCTCCACGGCCAGCTTGAGATCGTTGAGCCCGAAGGGCGTCGGCTCGGTTACCAGCACCACCACGTCCGCGGTCTTGACGGCGGCAATCACCGGGCAGGATGTGCCCGGGGGAGCATCAATGACGACCAGGCCCTCACTGGGCGCGGCATCCAGCACGGTGCGGATCACGGGCGGCGCCATGGCTTCGCCGACGTCCAGCCTTCCTTGCAAGAAAGTGATCGGGCCGGATTCGCCCTGCTCGACGACGCCGGTGCGCCGAGGTACCTCGCGAAGGGCTCCCGTGGGGCAAGCCAGCGTGCACCCGCCGCAGGCGTGGCACAGCTTGGGAAAGGTCAGCAGCTTTTGCGGCAAGGCCACGATGGCCGAGTAACGACAGGCCTTGCCGCAGGCGCCGCACAGGGTGCACAAGGCTTCATCAACCTGGGGCACCGTGGTCGACACCTCCCGAGACGCGTTGATGGTCGGACGAAGGAAAAGGTGGCCGTTGGGCTCCTCCACGTCGCAATCGACGTAGGTGGTGCTCACCCCGCTCTCGCCAAGGACCATCGCCAGGTTGGTGGCGATGGTGGTCTTGCCGGTTCCGCCCTTGCCGCTGGCCACGGCGATGCGTAGTCGTTCGTTCATACGGCACGGTCTTTCGCCCGGATGGGCAGCCGTCGCCTGGTCACCGCTGGCCGCCCATTCCGGCGTGGCTCTCCACGTTGGGGGCGTCGGCGACTTGCAGCTGCCCGGTCTTCAATCGGGCTATGGCGTCGGAGACGGTTCCTCCGCAACCCACGAAAACCTCAATGCCTGCCGCGCTCAGCGTCTTGTGAGCGTTGGGCCCGCAGCTCCCGGTCAGCACCGCCTTGGCGCCCTTGCGCGCGACCAACTGGGCCGTTTGGATCCCCGCACCACCGCTGAGCGCACTGTTGGCGTTGTCGACAGCCTCGAAGCTCATGTCGTCGGTCTCGACGATCATGAGGGTCGCGCATCGACCGAAGCGCGAATCGATCTCGGCGTCGAGGGCATTCCCCATGGCACTGATCGCGACCTTCATTTGTGCTCGCTCTCCGTGGTAGGACCGGTTTCGCCGAGATCTTGAATCTTCACCTTGAGCTGGCCCAGGGCCATTTCGAGTCTCCGAACCTGCTCTCTTAGCCCGGCCATCTGTTGCTCCTTGGATAGCGTGGTCGGAAAGTTGAGGGGTGTTTCAGGCCAGCCGAAATCCGCTCGCTGTCCGAAACGATGGCGGCCCCCTCGACGCCGGCCCGGACCATATCCCTGTCCATTGGCCGGCAACCCCATGTCCTGCGCAACCCCGCCACACCATCCCCTTCCACCGCCCGACATCGGGCCTTGACCCATGGGTCCCATTCCGTTTCTTCTTGGCATATTGATTTCCCTTTCTTGAAATCCGCTTTCAGTTGCGTTCTTTCTGCCCGCAGCCTCCGCCTCCTCGCCCTCTGCCTCCCCCGCGAAATCGGCGCTGTCTTCCACAGCACCCGGGCATGGAGAAGTTCCGGTTCGGCAATCTGCCGGCGAGAAAGCTCTCCACGACCTCTTCAATCTCCCCGGCCACGAACCCGATGACCTTCACGCCCTTTTGGGATAGCTCGTGATGCAGGATCTCGGAGATAGCGCCGCAGACCAGCTTTCCAATTCCCAACTCCGTCAGCCGTTGAACTTTGCGGGCGGCCATAGGAGTTTCGATGCTCTCGGTGGCGCGTGATAGGACGGCTCCGTCTCGGATGGTCAGGACCAAGGCTTCCCGGCTCACATCGAACACCGGGGCCATGCGTCCATCCCATATGGCAAAAGCCACTTTCATGAGGCGCGATCCTTCATGCGTCTCCTCATCAGCAGAAAACGTGCCATCGCAATAGCGGTGCAGAGTCGTCAACAGGGTCGCGCTCTCGCGACTCCAGTTCGTGCAGGTGGCTGACCGATGAGACTCTCTATCGCGTTCGCGAGCCTATGGCCTGGCCAACGCGAACCACCTGCCCCGAGCAGGCCGGAAGCAGCTCGACTGTCTCGCGCGAGAACACCGAGATCACCGTCGAGCCCATGTGGAAGACGGCCAGCTCGTCACCCCGCTCGACGCGGGGTGGAGTCTTGAAGCGCTTCGTGCGAATGGATCGATTGGAAAATCCCCGTCCATGCGTCTCGACCTCGGGATCGCAGGTGAGTGTAATGTTGCCGACGCCGAAGGCGGCCACCAAGACACAGGCGCATGGCCCGGAATCATCACCGTCAATCAGCACCACCAGCCGTTCGTTTCTGGCAAAAAGCCCTGGCTCTCTTCGGAGGTTGGCTTGGTTCACCGAGAACAGACTGCCAGGCACATGGTGCCAGCCCACGATACCTCCACCCACCGGCGCATGAACGCGATGGTAATCGCCCGGTGAGAGATAGGTGATGTGATACGGCCCCCCTTCGAGCAAGCAAGCGGCCTCGCGGTCCGCCAGAAGCTCGGCCAGCGAGAAGTCATGGTCCTTCGCGTTCATCACCCGCCCTTGTTCGGCGAAGCCCGTTTCGACGATGCGGCCGTCGGCGGGAGCGCATACGGCCAAGGGATCCGGACTGCATGGCCGAGCGCCCTGGCGAAGCCGGCGCACGAAGAGGTCATGCACGCTGCGATACTCGCGCAGGGGATGCTCTGCTTCCGAAGCATCGATACCCTGGCACCTGGCGAATAGACCGAGCAGGGGCATGCGAAGCACGCGGGGGAGTGGAGCTCGGAACAGGAGCCCCAAGGCCCCTGACAACCAGCGTTTGGGCACCAACCTCCAAAGCAGCCGGCGAACTCGGTCACCGAAAGAGAATGAATGCATGCGGCACGCGGATTGGGCAAGAACGGGTGGCATGGTCACTCGCTGACAGCGTGATGCTGGAGCAGCTCCGCCGCGATGGCCACGCACTCATGGCAGCCGAATGCCTTGAGATCGCGGCAAAGTCGCGCACCCGTTCGGGCCACAAAAGCGGACCGCAGGGCGTCCGCGACATTTGGGGCAACACGGCAGGCGGCATAGAGAGCACCGCATTCCCCCCCGGGAGCGCGGCCAGAACCGAAGGACTTGAAATCGGCGACAGCGGCCGTCGAGCGGCCCCTTGCGACTTGGTGAGCGTGCAAGACAGCCTGGGCGCAGTTCAGTCTCTCGGGTGGACGGCGAAAGGCAGCGGTGGCGAGTTTGACGATTGGCATTGTGAAGCCCCCGTCCTAGCAATCAACGTTCCAGGAACGACGCCCGGAGCCTGGCTACGCCTGCCGAGGGATTTCGGCAATGGCGCGGCGCTTGCAGGCACCTCATATCGACCTGTTTCTGGATTTCACTGTTTCGGGCCGCTCGGGGAAGGAGAACACGACTCATGAGCAAAACCTGCGTTGAGACCTGTTGGCTGATTGGTTTGGCGCTCATCGCCCAAGGGTGCGGTGAAGACAGTGTGGGCGCGAGCCGCGACGGGGCCGCCGATGGGGCAAAAACCGTGATCAAGCTCGACCCCACCCCGAAGCCCGATGCTGGCTCAACCGAGGTGACAGTCGCGGGCGATCCGGGCTCCGGTGCTTCGGCCTGCCATGGCGAAAACGGGGCTTGTGGCACCAGCGTCGACTTCTGTTGCGACGGGTTCGCATGCGGCACGACGAACTCCGAGCCGATGCCCCACTGCATGAAGAAGTGCGCCAGTCACGGCGAGTGTTCAACGGGCTGCTGCGCGCCACTTGGTGACAGTGGCACCACGGTCTGTCTGTCGCGGCTCTTCTGCCCCGACATCTTCTGCAGCACCGAGGAACAATCCTGCGCGAGCGACCTTCCCTGTTGCGATGGTTTGGCCTGCGCCGTCTTCAACACGACACCAACGACCAGCGTGTGCAAGAGGGTCTGCACGCAACACGACGAGTGCGCCACGGGGTGCTGCGCCCCCCTCGGTACGAGCGGGACCAAGGCGTGCCTGGCCCAAAACTTCTGCCCGACCCTGTTCTGCCGGACCGAAGATCAGGGTTGCCTCGAACAGAATCC
>CAZHUY010000131.1:0-17504 GCA_964535465.1 uncultured Myxococcales bacterium | reverse complement strand
CAATCTCCTTACGCACGGCCTCGGGAATGGTCTCGCCGCCGGTCAGGGAAGCCAGGATGTTGTCGAGCAGAGCCATGGGGCAGGCGCGATTGTACCCCGCGCCTGCCGGCGGTTACTGCCCGAAGAAGACGGGAACGACGAAACCCGCGGCGGTCCCCGCCACCAAGAGTCCCAGGAGCAGAATGACCACGAACTCGGCCAGGTTCTTCACGCGTGCGCTGCGCCGGTACAGCTCGGCGTCGCTGGCGGCGGCGTGCTTGAGCATGATCTCGCCCAGATTCCCGCGTCGCTCGGCGGCCTGCATGGTGTTGATCTCGGACCGCCCGATCAGGCCCATCTCGGCCAAGGCGGTGGGCAGATCGCGACCCTTGGCGGCCTTGTCCAGGGTCAGAACCGCAGCCCCGCGCACGGCCAGGCTGTCGGTGGCCAGGGCGCCGCGCTCGATCGCCAGGCGCGCGGGCAAGCCGGCCGCGGCCAGCGCGCCCGTGGCCCGCACGAAATCATTGATGGACTTGGCCCGCCACAGGGGACCGATGACGGGCGCAAAGAGCAGGAGGTTGCTCCTGCGCAAGGCTCCCTTCTCACCCCGGGTCAGCCACCGCCACGCCACGAACAAGAGCACGACGACGGCAAGAGCCACGGGAAGAAGCGATCGCATCGCACCGGCGACCTCCATCGTCAGTCGGGTGCCCCAGGGCCACTCGACCATTTGCAGCGATCGCGCCAAGGACTCGAAGCTGGGCATCCCCAGCGCCAGCACCGTCGCCCAGGCCAACAGTCCCACCCCAAAAGCCCTGGCCGGACGCACGGTCGCCGCCCACAACCCACGCGTGATCTTGAGGGTGTCATGCAGGTAGGACGACAGACGCTGCGTCTCGACCAGCAAGCGGTTGAACCGCTCGCCCGCGGCCAACAAGTCGACGCTGATGGGATTGAACACCTCGGGAAAGTCGAGGAGGGCTTCACCCAAAGGACGCCCCTTGTCCACGCTGGCCTTCACGCCCTTGAACGCCGCCGCCAAAGACGCGTTCTTGCTTTCAACGGAAAGAGCATAGAGAGCCTGCGACAGAGAGAGCCCCGCCTTCAACTTGGTGGCGAGCTGGCTGACGGTCCGCTCCAACTCCTCGGGACGAACGGGCGCACGCTTCGCCTTCGCGGCGTGTTCAACCGAAAGGGATAACGCTTCTTGCACGACGGTCCCCCAATCACGATCCGACCCTCGATTTTGCACCCAGTCCGGTGCGGCGTCATGAAAGCCCCCGACACGCTCGGCCAAGTCCTTGATTTGGCGGCGCTTTTGCCTCGGGTCTCACTTGAGTCTATTCGGCACTTCCAGCAGCGTCTGCACGTGATCAGGGCCCGGTGTGCGGGCCCCCCGCAGGATCTGCACCGCATGAAAACCTGCGTCTCGGGCGCCGCGCAGGTCAGCCTCGGCGCTGTCGCCGATGTGCATGATCCGCTGGGGCGGCAGCCCGAGCCGCGCGCTGGCTTCGGCGAAGATCTCAGGTTGCGGCTTGGCGTGTCCGATCTCGCTCGACACCACGATGGTCTCGAAAGGCGCGTCCAGCTCCAGACGCCGCAGCAACTCGCGCAGGCGTTCATCCCAGTTGGAGATCACGGCCAGGCGGAGCCCCTTCGCTGCCAGTCGATCGAGAGTCGGCCGGACGTCGTCGAAGATGCGCCAGGCGTCGGCCTGGGCAAAGCGATCGTAGAGCTCCGCGAAGAAAGTCCGGCTGGGGGGGATCGCCACGAGGCCCTCGAACACCTCGTCCACCACCTGCTCCCAGCCCGCGCGCGTCTCGGCCAGATGCAGCCGCCCGGGCCAAACCGCCTGAAAGCGCGCCTCGAAAACCTCGGGCGTCACGTCGACGCAACCATGGCGCGCAGCGATCTCCGCGTAGACATGACCGACCGAAGGCCACGAGGTGATGAGGGTGTTGCCAACATCGAAGGTGACGGCCTCGATCGGGAATGGCGTGGGACGCGGCGTGGACATGGCTCAACCATAGGGACGGACCCCGAGCTGCGCCAGGGATTCCTGGCGGTGGGAGAGACTCACCGGGGTTCGGACTCCAGCCGCCCTTCCTCGATCCACCTGATGGGATGGCTGAGGGAGGTGACCGGCGTGAAGCATTGGGCACGCACGAGCTCGGTTGGGTGGCGAGGAATGACGGTGCCCGGTGCAGGCGCGGTCAGGGGCACGATGCCGACCCAGGCGTTGCGACCGTTGTGCTTGGTGGCGTACAGGCAGGTGTCGGCGATGGCGACGATCTGTTCCCAGCCGAAGGTCTCACTGTCGCCCGGCACCAACGGATACACACTGAAGCCGAGCGAGCAGGTACAGCGAATGGACTTGCCGCCGCCGATGTCGAAGACGTGAGCCTCGACGGCCTTGCGGATGCGTTCGACCGGGATGGACGCGTCGACGCGCGAGGCGTTGCGCGCGACCACGAGAAACTCCTCGCCCCCCCATCGCGCCACGCTGTCGCTGGTCCGGGTCACCGAGCGGAGGATCTCGCCGAACTGCTGCAGGACGCAGTCACCGGCCTGGTGGCCGTACTGGTCGTTCACGCGTTTGAAATAATCGATGTCGATCATGATGAAGACCATGTCGATGTTGAGGCTCATGCGCTCGGCCTGACCGCAGGTCACATCGCGCTGCTGGCGCTGGACCGTGGCGACCCACTCGGGCATGCAGGAATCCAGGAGCCGCCGGTTGCGCAGACCGGTCAGGGGGTCGGTGATGCTCTGGTGGCGCAAGGCCTCGTTGGCCTGGGCCAGCTCGCGGGTGCGTTCGTCGACCAGCCGGGTGAGTTGCCGGTTGCGGTGTCTCAAGACCCGCACGCGCACAAGGAAGAAGGCATAGAGCAGCAGCAGCACGATGGCCGCGGACAGCGCGCGGAACCACCAGGTGGCGTACCAGGGCGGCAGCATGCGGATGCTCAGTCTCAGATCATCGCGGCTGGAAACCCCGTCGCAGTTGGTGGCGCGCACCGAGAGCTGATACTGCCCCGGTGGCAAGGCGGAGTAGGTCACGCTGTGTCGGTTGCCGATCTCGTTCCAGCCCTGGTCCAAACCCTCCAGGCGGTAGGCGTACCGGTTCTGATCGGGCGCCGCGAAGTGAAGGGCCGCGAATTCGAGAGAGAACATGGATTCGCCGGGCGCCAGCACGATCTCGGGAATTCCCGCGCGCGGGGATGCCCCCATGCGGGCGCGCAACGGCAGTTGCTGGTTGCGCACCTGAAAGCCGGTGAAGGCCAGGACCGGCGGAATCGCGTTGGGCACGATGTCCTCGGGATGAAAGACCGTCAGGCCGTCATTGCTGCCGAAGAACATCTCGCCCTGCTGGCCGAGATAGGCCGCGTTCCAGATGAACTCGGCCCGGCGCAGTTCGCGCTGGAACGTGAACGCGCTGGCTTTGAGGGTGTGCGTATCGAAACGGCCGATGGCGCGCGGGGTGGCCAGCCAGAGATCGCCCTTGGCGTCGGCCAAGATGCCCAGCACGGATTCCGCCGGAACGCCCTCGGCCTTGCCGTAGACGGAGAAGCGCGGCTCGGGGCCATCCCAAGGCGGGACCTCGGTGCGGTTGAGGCCGCCACTTCGCGTGCCGATCCACAAGACCTCGGCGGGCGCCAGAACCACGGTGTTGATGAAGACGTCGCTCGGCGTGTGGGGACCGCCCGGCTTGTAGACGCGGAACTCCTCGGTGGCGGGGTTGAAGCGATGCAGGCCGAGTTGGGTGGCGATCCACAGCGTGCCGTAGCGATCCTTCACCATGCGCATCAGGTGGGCGTTGTGGAGCGCGTGCGGACCTTGCCCCATGCCGTAGCGCTTGGCCTTTCCGGTACGCGGGTCGAAGTGATTCATGCCCCCGCCGCTGTCGCACGCCACCCAGAACCCGCCTTGACCGTCATCCACCACATCGCGCACGAAATCGCTGGAGAGGCTCTCGGGATCGTTCGCGTCGTGCCTGAAGTGGACGAAGGTGGGACGGGCGGTGGGCGCGTCCTGGTCCACGCGCACCAGCCCCCCCCTATACGAGCCCAACCACAGCCGTTTCTGGTCATCGAGGTGGGTGGAGAGGATCACATCGGTCTGCAACGAGCCCGGCGCGCCCGAGGGGTCCTTGCGAAACCGTTCGAAACGCGCGGGCTGGCCTGAGGCCTTGGGGGCCACCAGCCGATTCAGGCCGAACCCGTCGGTGCCAATCCACAGGTTGCCGAAACGATCCTCGCCGATGGCGGAGATGGTGTCCCCGCTCAGGCTCCAAGGATCGGCGGCGTTGTTGCGGTACTGATAGATGGAGGGGCGTGCTCGATCCTGGTCAGCGCCGGGATGAAGAATCAGCTTGTTGAGCCCTCCTTGGTAGGCGCTGACCCACAACATGCCCGAACTGTCTTCGAACACACACTGCAGCCCGTTTCGACTCAGGCTGCCCGCATCCCGGGCGTCGTGGAGGAAGTTTTCGAATTGGATGGCGTCGTCGCGCTGGGAACGAGGCAGGGCCTTGAACAGCCCCGACCCGTCGCCGGCCATCCACAGAATGCCCTTGGTGTCGCGCAGGATATCGAGGATGCGTCCTGTTCCCTGGGGAAAGGCACTGGAACTCCAGCGCGTGAAGCTGGCCGACACGGGATCGAAGATGAACAAGCCCTCGTCGGCCCCCAGCCAGAGCTTCCCGAAGGAATCCTGCGCGATGACGTTGACCATCCTGGGACACGAGCTGTCCGGGTGATTCGGGTCGTGCGGGAAATACTCGAACACAGAGCGTGTCGCATCCCCGGGCACCAGGTGGCCCAAGCCGCGCTCGGGTGAGGCGAGCCATAGGCCCCCGGCTTGGTCGACGAAGAGCGCGCTGACCCGTCCTGGGGGAGCGCCCTTCACCACGGTCGACGATGCGATCTTTTCGAAGCGCGGTGGGGCGGGTGGAGCCCAGCCTTTGTCCACGCGCCACAGCCCATCCGATTCGGTGGCGATCCACAGAGCGCCCCCCTGATCCTCGACGATGCCATTGATTGTGCGAGCCGGAAGCCCACCCGGGTCATCGGAGATGGGGATACGGAGCATACTCAGGCTCTCGGGATCAAGCAGCGTCAGCCCCGCGTTGCGCGCGGAGATCCACAATGTGCCGTGCCGGTCGGGCACGATGCGCTCGATCCAGTCCCCGGCCAGGGAATGGGGGTTGTCCCTTTCGGGATGGAAGGTCTGAAAACGGAATCCGTCATAGCGGTTGAGCCCCGCATCCGTCCCCATCCACAAGAACCCCGCCTTGTCCTGGGCGATGCTGTGCACCGTGCTCTGCGACAGACCGTGTTCGACCGAGATGTGCTCGAACCTGGGCGGATAGGCCAGGGTGGTCCAGGGCCTGGCCGGCGGCGCCGCCCGAGCGCCCGCCCCCCACAACAGCACCAAACCGGCCAGCCAGCGGCAAGCGTGCGGGCACACCCTGCCCCCAACGCCAAGCCCCCGGTGGTGGTCTTGCCCGCGCCTTTGCTGTGGATTCCCCATGGTCCCTGGATCACGTCCAGTCTCCTGAACTTCGACAGGAACCCGTCGTGCATAAACCCATTGACCCGGCGCATCAGAGCTGCGTGACTATTGCCATCATTCGGGATGAGGAGAGCGATGCGCGGCAGCGGGCGATGGGGGTGACTTCTCGGGGGCGGAAGGAGCCGCTCCGAGCGAAACGAGGATGCCAGGCGACGATCGAGTCCATCATGGACGGGCGCTTGGAGATCCCACAACGAAGGCGCTGGCGCCCGGCCGGTAATGGACGTCCCCCGAGAAGGCAGCTCCCTCGCACGCCCGCGCAGCGCGGCCGCTTTCTCGGGTCCCCCAAAAAGAAACGGGCCGCCTCCCTTTCGGAAGACGGCCCACGATTTCGGAAACGTTCGCCTACTGGCCCTTGATGTAGCCCTCCGCCGCGAGCAACTCGGCGGTCAGCACCGCGCCGCCGGCGGCGCCGCGGACTGTGTTGTGCGACAGGCACACGAACTTGTAGTCGTAGATCGTGTCGGGGCGCAGGCGACCGATGGTGATGCCCATGCCGTTGCCGGCGTCGCGATCCAGCTTGGTCTGCGGTCGGTTGTCCTCGGCGAAATACGTGAGGTACGGCACCGGCGCGCTGGGCAGCTTGAGCTGCTGCGGCTTGCCGGCAGCCTTCTTCCACAAGTCGATGATCTGATCCATCGAGGGCTTCTTCTCGAACTTCACGAAGACCGCGGCCAGGTGGCCATCGCTGGCCGGCACGCGGATGCACTGGGCCGAGATGCGCGGCAAGGTGGCGGGCACGATCTTGCCCCCGTCACGCTTGCCCCAGATCTTCATGGGCTCCTCTTCCGACTTCTGCTCCTCGCCCTTGATGAACGGGATCACGTTGTCGACCATGTCGGGCCAGGACTCGAAGGTCTTGCCCGCGCCGGAGATCGCCTGGTACGTGCAGACGAAAATCTCCTTGGGCCCGAACGCCATCAGGGGATCGATGGCCGGCACGTAGCTTTGCAGCGAGCAGTTGGGCTTGACCGCGATGAAGCCGCGCTTGGTCCCCAGTCGCTTGCGCTGGTCCGCGATGATCTCCACGTGGTCCGCGTTGATCTCCGGGATCATCATGGGCACGTCGGGCGTCCCGCGATGGGCAGAGTTGTTCGACACCACCGGGATCTCGCGGCGGGCGTAGTCCTCCTCCAACTTCTTGGTGTCGTCCTTGGGCATGTCGACCGCGCAGAACACGAAGTCCACATCCTTGGCCACCTGATCGATGGCCGAGGCATCGAGCACCTTCATGCCCGCCACGGCGGCGGGGATCGGCGTCTTCATGGCCCAGCGTCCGGTCACCGCGTCCTTGTAAGTCTTGCCCGCGGAATTCGCACTCGCGGCCAAGGTCGTGACCTTGAACCACGGGTGATTCTCCAGCAGGGCCAAGAACCTCTGGCCCACCATTCCGGTCGCCCCCAACACGCCGACGCGTAGTGTACCGTTCATCTGAGTGCTCCTTTGTTCATGCGAATGGGAAGGGCGGATATATAGCACGCCGGTTGCGCCTGCTCAGGCTGCGCATAACGGCGCGGCTACTTGGTGCGCTGGCGCATCACTTCGTACATCAGGATGGCGCCAGCCGCCGAGGCGTTGAGCGAGGAGACCTGCCCGCGCTGCGGGATCTGTACCACGCCGCCACATCGACGGGCCACGGCCTCGCGCAGGCCGCGCCCCTCGGCGCCCACCACCAGGCCGGTGGGGCCCTGGAAATCCGCCTGCGGCAAGGGCACGCCGCGCTCGGCGGCCGCGCCCCACACCTTGAGGCCCCGTTCGGCACCCAGCCAATCGATGGTGCCGAGCAGGTTGTGAACGCGGGCCACGCGCATGCGCTCGCTGGCTCCGGCCGAGGCCTTGACCACCGAGCCGGTCACCGGGGCGGCGTGCTTGTCGGGGATGACCACGCCGTGGGCACCCAGCACCTCGGCGCTGCGAATCAGGGCGCCCAGGTTCTGGGGATCGGTGATGCAATCGAGGATGAGCAGCAACGGGGCCTCGCCCGCCTGGGCCGCCGCCGTCAGCATGTCTTCGATCTTGCTGTACTGGTACTCGCCGGCGATGGCCACGATGCCCTGGTGGGCCGGCGCACCCGCCAGATCGGCCACCAGGCTGCGCGTGCGGATCTCGACGGGGATGCCACGATCCTTGGCCGCGGCCACCGCCGCGTCGATCTCGCGTGAACGATGACCTTCCGCCAGATACACCACGGCCACGTCGCGCGGCCGCGCCCGGCACAGCTCTTCCACCGGGCGAACCCCGAACACCACGCGTGAAGGTCGTTCTTCGGCCACGCTATCGTCCCGCCAAGGCCGTCGAGACCTCGTTCACCACGGCGGCAAACGCGGCGGCCGGGCTGCTGGCGTCGCGGATGGGTCGTCCGACCACCAGATAGTCAGCGCCGGCCGCGATGGCCGAGGCCGGCGTGGCCACGCGCTTCTGATCGCCCAGCTCGGCGCCCGCGGGTCGCACGCCCGGGACCACCAGCAGCAGCGACGGACAGGCCTTGCGCACGTCCGCCACCTCCTGGGGCGAGCACACCACGCCCGCGATCCCAGCCTGCACCGCCAACTGCGCGCGACGAACCACCGCCTCGCGCATGCTGCCGCCGATGCCGTCGGCGCGCAGATCATCCTCGGCCAGGCTGGTGAGCACGGTCACGCCGAGCAGCTTGGCCCTGCCCTGCGCGGCCTGCTCGGCCCGTTTCATCATGGCCAGGCCGCCCGCGGTGTGCAGGGTCATCAGCTCGGCGCCCAGGCTCATGGCGGACGACACCGCGCGCGCCACCGTCTCGGGGATGTCGTGCAACTTCAAATCGAGGAAGACCTTGCCGCCGCGGCTGCGCACCGCCTCGATGGCGCGCACGCCCTCGGCCACGAAGAGCTCCAGCCCCACCTTGTAGAACGCGGGCTGGCCCTCCAAGCGATCGAGAAAGGCGCCCGCGGATTTCAGGTCGGGCACGTCCAGCGCGACGATCACGCGTTCGCGCGCGGGGATGGGGGCGCGGCTCACGCCACGCCTCCCTTGCGCTCGCGCTCCACCTTCTCGGTCACCATGCGCACCACCTCGTCGATCTTGACCTTGATGACCTCGGGCGAACGCCGCGCCTTGAGCTCGACCACGCCCTCGGCCACGCCCTTCTTGCCCACGGCGATTCGGTAGGGGAGACCGATGAGGTCCGCGTCCTTGAACTTCACGCCCGGGCGCTCTTCGCGATCGTCATAGAGCACGTCGATGCCCGCGCTCTGCAGCTCGGTGTACAGCTTCTCCGCCACGGCGGTAACCTGCGCGTCGCCCGCCTGCAATGAAAGCAGGCTGACCTCGAAGGGCGCGATGGGCACCGGCCAGGTGATGCCATCGGCGTCGTGGTTCTGCTCGATGGCCGCAGCCGCGATGCGGGTCACGCCGATGCCGTAGCACCCCATGACCATGGGCTTCTCCTTGCCCTCGGCATCCAGAAAATTGCACTTCATGGGCGTGGAGTACTTGGTGCCCAGGAAGAAGACCTGGCCCACCTCGACGCCGCGGAAGGCGGTGAAGTGCCCATCAGCGCAGCGCGGGCACGCATCGCCCGCGGCGGCTTGGCGGAAATCGCCGCACACCGTGGGCTGGTAGTCGCGCTTGGACACGACATGGCGCAGGTGCAGATCGGCCGCGTTGCCGCCGCAAATGAAGGACGGCAGCGCGCACACTTCCTCGTCGCAGTAGATGGGCACGTTCAAGCCCACCGGCCCGGCGAAGCCCACCGGCGCTTTGGTGACGTCCTCCACGACCTTGTCCGCGGCCAGCACCAGATCATTGCAGCCGATGGCGCGCTTGACCTTGATGTCGTTGACCACGCGATCCCCACGCACCAGCACGGCCACCGGCTTGCCGTCGGCCACATAGATGAGGGTCTTGACCAGGACGCGGGGCTCCACCGCCAAGAAGGCCGCCACGTCCTCGATGGTGTGCTTGCCCGGGGTGGGCACCTTCTCGATGGCGGGCACCGGCGCGCTCGCCGCCACCGACGCCACGAGCCGCGCCTTGGCCTCTTCCACGTTGGCAGCGTAATCACACTTGTCGCAAGCCAGGATCGCGTCCTCGCCGGTCTCGGTCAACACCTGGAACTCGTGCGACTGCGAGCCGCCGATGGCGCCCGTGTCCGCCTCGACCGCGCGGAAAGCCAGGCCGCAGCGGGTGAAGATGCGCGTGTACGTGTCGTACATGACCTTGTACTCACGCATGGCATCTTCCTCGCTCGTGTGGAACGAGTACGCGTCCTTCATGATGAACTCGCGGCCACGCATCAACCCGGCGCGGGCGCGCAGCTCGTCGCGGAACTTGGTCTGCACCTGGTAGAGATTGAGCGGCAACTGGCGGTAGCTGCGCACGTCGTGGCGGACCAGATCCACGATGACCTCCTCGTGGGTCGGGCCGATGACGAAGTCCGCGCCCTTGCGATCCTTGAAGCGCAAAAGCTGAGCCCCGTACTTGTCCCAGCGCCCCGACTCTTGCCACAGCTCGGCCGGGATGACCGCAGGCAGGAAGACCTCTTGGGCGCCCGAGCGGTTCATCTCCTCGCGAATGATGCGGGTGATCTTCTGCACGACGCGCCATCCGAGCGGCAGGAACGAGTAGACGCCCGCCGCCACCTTACGCAGGTATCCGCCACGAACCATCAGGATGTGAGAGGGAACCTCAGCCTCGGCTGGGGCTTCCTTGAGCGTCGGGACCAGGGCTTTTGTAACTCGCATGGCGGGCTTCATAACATAGGCGGGACTGAAGTGGGGCCGCATAGGCGGCAGGGGTGTCGGACGCGGAATGCAGCGATCGCGTCAGTCGATTTTTTCGTGCGGTTTTCCTCAACCTTTGGGAAAATGCCCAACGTGGTTTCGGGAATAGGTACTCAACTGGAGAGGTTGATAGGCCGAAAAGGCGGAAATCAAAGATAGTCGCCGCCGAACCCACAGCAGGGAGGGAGACGATGCAGCTACGGCATATCCGTCCGGGATCCGTCGACTGGAACGATGCTCTCAACACAGGGAAGGACGAGGAAGAGACTCGGTTGAGTCCGGATCAGGTGAAGAAGCTCCGATCCATCCTCGCCCCAGAGCGCTTGCCACCCAAGAGCGAGACCGAGAGAGCGAACGAGCCGCAGGGTAACTAGCTAGCTCGAGAGATACCGAGATCGAAAGATACCGACCGCCCGCACTGCCGGCCGCAGGCGGCGGCGGCGGGGCCCGTGGACGCGAGACTGAGGGGTCGCGACAGGGTGCTCGGTGGGAGGGGAATGGCCAAAGACCACGCTTGGACTCGGCCACGGGTCCCGCCTGCCCGGCGAAGTCGACTCGTGTGTCCGGCTGTCGTAAAACGCGCGTATGCGTTCGCGGTTTCTTCTATCGTTTCTGTTGATTGGCTGCGCCACCGCGCAGGTAAGAGCGCAACGGCCGGGTGCCGATGCGCACGACGGCGACGCGGGGCCACAAGGATACCAGCATGATGCTGGCGGCGAAGCGGATTTTCGTGCCGCCGCCAAGAAGGCCTTCGCCCCGGATCAGGCCGGCGCGCGCGCGGCCCTGGAATCCTTTCTGGCCACGCACCCCGATCATCACATGCGATCGTCCGCGCTGGTCTTGCTGGCGCGCGTACAGCTGACGACGCGCGATTGGGCCGGGGCCAAGCAATCTCTGGAACGGGCGGGTGGCGCGCCGGATGCCGCCTTCCTCTCGGGCTTGCTCGCTAGCCGAGAAGGAAACCACGCCCGCGCCCTCGAGCTTCTGCGGCCGTTCCTCGCCGGCAAGCCTCCCCTGATCGGCGGGCAAGCCGATCCCGAAGGGAACCTGCTCCTGCGCGCGGCCGCGGCCGAATCCCTCGCGCCCACCGATCCGGTGGCGGCCATCGAGCAGTGGGACCAGTACCGCAGCCTGAGCGAAGCGCGTGAGCACGAGCGCGCCTATGGCAAACGTCGGGCCGAACAGGTGGCCGACAACACCCCCTTCGACGTGGCCGTCAGTGCCCTGGGCAAGCCGCGCACGCCCTTTGTGCGCGCCCTGCTGGGCCCACGCGCGGTCGCGGCCTTGCGCGCGCGCGGCGATGAAATGGGCGCGCTTCGCCTGGAGCAAGACACGGGCGGGGTTCGCCGCGGCCTGGGTTTCGATCCCGGGCTGCAAGGCACGGCGTCCGGGGATCCGTTGCGCCTGGGCCTCTCGGTCCCCCAATCCGGGGCGCAGACGCGCTTGGGCGAGGTGGTCTTGCGCGGGGGCATGTTGGTGCTCTCTGACCCCACCGCGTCGGGCGGGCAGGCGGCCTACCAATTGTTCGTGCGCGACGCCGCCGCGTCCGCGGATCGCGCGGGCAGCGCCGGCGTGGGGGGCGCGGCATGGTCGCTGGCTCGCGAGGATGCCGTCATCGGCCTGCTGGGCGCGCCCGATCCGCGCGGCATCGAGCTGGCCACACGCGACGGCGTGCCCTTCTTGTTGCTCCACGAGCGCGCGCCCGGCGCACGCACCAGCGCCTTTCAGCTGATCCACGCGCCCGAGGCCCGGGCCACCGCCCTGGCCCGGCGGGCCTTGACCATCGGCGCGCGACGTTTCGCCATCCTGGGGCCGGACAGTCCGGCAGGCAAGCGCCTGGCCAGTGCCTTCAAGGCCGCCGTGGTCAGCGGGGGCGGGGGCGTGGTGGCTCACCTCACCTACCCGCGAGGCTCGACGTCGTTCTCGACCCAGGTGAACGAGCTGCGCCAACAGGCCTTCGACGCCCTCTTCGTGCCCGACGAGGCCAGCCGCCTGGAACTGATCGCGCCCGCGCTGGCCGTGGCCGACATATGGCCTAGAGCGCCGCAGCCCATGTCCTCGTCCTCGCGCGGGGGCAGCGGCCGACGCGACATCCTGCTGCTATCCACGGCCCTCAGCCTCTCCGAGCGCCTGCTGCGCAATGCCGAGCGCTACGTACAAGGCGCCATGCTGTGCCCAGGCTACTACCCGGCCGAGGACGCGCGCGGCAGCAACTTCGTCACCCGTTTCCGCGAAGCCTACGGCACCAACCCCACCGCCGCCGATGCCTACGGCTACGACGGCATCGCGATCCTGCGCGGCATGGTCGACCGAGGCGCCCGCACACGCGCCGATGCCTTGCGCCTGTTGGCCGGCGGTCGCTTCGAGGGCCTGACCGGCGACATCCGCTTCGGCGCGGATCATGGCCGCGTGGACCTGCCGCTCGTGTACTTCGTCGACGGGGACAGCATCAGGCTGCTGAAGTAGCCTGGGGGGGATGACGCGAAAAAAGAGAAAGGGCGATCCCTTGCGAGACCGCCCCTTCGTTGTAGTTGTATCTGTGGTCCGACGCTAGGTCGGCTGTGTCCGCGCCTACAGGCTGTCGGCGTTCACTTCCGAGGAGCCGCCATCCGTGGTCTTCGCATCGAAGTCGACCACCGAGACATCGGTCTTCACGGGAGCGTCCACCAGGGCCGCATCCACCACGGCCGCATCGCCGGTCCCGGCGTCGCCGGCCGGTCGGGTGTCGGGGATGGGCAACTGCACATCCACCTTCACGCCGGCATCGTCCGCGGTGACGGCGCCGTCGCTCAGCACGGCAGCGTCGCCATTGTTGTCATCGTCGTCGCCGCAGGCCGCGAACCCGAGCGGGATCGCCAGCGCCAGGGCCAAACATCGCACCATGCTTTTCTTCATCTGCAATCTCCTTGTCTAGGTAGGGGGGAACACGTATTCGACTCGAACTGTTGAAGGTCTATTCGTTTTTTGCGCGAACGCGTAGTCCGAACGCGTATTCCTTGTCCGATCTTGGGGATTGAGGAGGTGCTCTCGGGAGGGAATGTCGCGAAAGTAGATTTGCTTACACTCCCAAACGAAGAATCCGAGTGATGCGGTATCCCGAACGCCCTGGTGGCAGAAGCGTGGCGAGCCGGGCTTTCAGGACACCCGCTCGGCTTCGCGCTCGGCCGCAACGACCTCTTTCTTCTTCCAATGGACAAAGGCGAAGGGAGTGAGCAGGCCGTTCACGAAGATGGTTCGAATACGCAGGACCACGTAAAGAATCACCCCGGACGCGGGATCGAGTCCAAGGAACTTGAAGGCGAAGAACGCGGTCCCTTCGGAGACGCCCACGCGCGCGGGCAAGATGGCGATGACGTACTCGGCGACGTTCATGGTGGCATAGACCAGAGTCGCGTCGGCAAAGCCGTAGGGAAAACCCATGAACTTGAAACCGGCGTAGACGCTGAGCCAGCCCGTGGTGCGGGCGATGGCTTGATAGGCGAACACCTTGATGTAGTCGTCCGGGCGTTCTTTCCAGAACTGGCGCACCTCCTGATCGATCTTGCGAGCCGCCTCGACCCAGTGGGCCGGGTGCCGTCGCAACCCAGGGATGAGCTTGAGGATCTTGAAGAGCCCCTCGGCCGCGCCGTAGCGAATGAGCACGCGAAGCACGACGTAGGGCAGGAACGCCAAGATGTTGGCCGCGCCGATGATGGCCATGGTGCTCGCGCTGGTGGTCCGGCACAGAATCACCGCCAGCACCGCGGTCAGGGTCGAAACCACGGGCCGCGACAGCTTGAAGACGTAGTTCCAGATGATAGTGCCGCTGATGGCCGAGCCCGAGCCAACGCTGCCGCGCAAGAGCCCGGTCTTGAGGACCTCGCCGGATTCCCAGGGCAGGATGAGGTTCAAGGTCGATCCGGCGCTGTTGACGAACACCGTGAAAGCCAGGCGCAGCCGCTTCCCCACCACCGTGCACAAAGCAGCGCCGTCGAAGACGGTCTCGGCCAACGACAGAGCGCACAGTCCGAACGCGCCGAGCAAGCCCACGCGGCCGAGCGCGTCCCCGATGGTGGCCCAGCCGATGCGGTCGAGCAGCCACAGCAGGGTGGCCAAGGCCGCGGTGACCGAGACGAGTTGGATGGCTTTCTTCATTCTCAATGTCCGCGAAAGCAGCGTCTCGAGAAGGGACGGTTCCGCTGACCGTCGGCCCGTGTCGGGCTGCCGGCCGCTCTCGATATACTGCAAGCAACCCTGGTTCCCCAGGACTTTCCCTTGTGCCACGCGCGGCGTTTGTGCATACGACGGGCCACCGCACAGAGGAGGGTCCATCCTCGCTTGGGCCTTGAAGACGTCGGCGAAGCTGACGGAAATTCACCAGCTCTGTTGAATCATCACCGGCATGAACGGGTGTCCGGGCTGTGGTAAATCCCTGAGGTGGCCGCCCAGCAGGCACCTGATCTCATGACCTCCATCAACCGTGGAGAGATCGCGCCGCTCTACTGTCTTCACGGCCCCGAACGCTATTTGGTCGATCGCTGCGTGGCCGCCTTGCGCCGCCAGGTCATCGGCAGTTCGGCGGTCAGCGCCGGGCTGAACCACGAGGTCTTCGATTTGAAGGAAACGCCCCTGGCCGATGTGCTGGCGACGGCGCGCACCCTCCCCATGTTCGCCAAAAGGCGACTCATCGTCGCGCGCGGCCTGGATCAGGTGAAGGCCGATGCCTTGGAGCCCTTGACCGCCTACGCCGCGGATCCCAACCCCACCACCTGTCTGGTGCTGCTGGCGGAAAAGATCGATGGTCGCTTGCGCGCCTTCCTGGCCTTGAAGAAGGCCGGGTTCCTGCACGAGTTCGCGCGCCTCAAGGATCGCGATCTGGGGCCCTTCATCGCCCGCGAGGCCAAGGCCCATGGCGCCGCCATGGACAGCGACGCGGCCGAGGCCCTGGCCAGCGCGGCGGGACCCGATCTGGGACGCCTCATGCAAGCCCTGGATCAGCTCGAGATCTACGCCGGGCAAGGCGGTCGCATCACGCGCGCCCACGTCGAAGCCCTCATCCCCGAATCGCGCGAGCGCAGCGTGTTCGAGCTGACCAAGGCCATCGGCACGGGCGACGTCTCACGCGCGCTTCATCTGGTGAACAACATGCTGGGGCATCGCGAGCCCCCGCTGCGCGTCCTGGCCATGCTGCTGCGCCAGCTCCGCCAAACCTGGCGGGCGAAGGAGATGGCGGCGGCGGGAGCGCCCCGGCCCGAAATCGCAGCGGCGGTGGGACTGCCACCCTTCTTTCTCGACGACGTTCTCGTCCCGGCCCGGCGCATGTCAGTGGCCTCGCTCCGTCGCAACTTCGATCGCCTGTATCACGCTGACCGCGCCTTCAAATCCTCACGTGTGGATCCCGAGGTCCTGCTCACGCGGCTGGTGCGCCAGTTGACTGAAGAGGGTGCCGCCCGACGCTAACGCGTTCTCGTCGGTGAGTTACTTCTCACCACAAACACCTACACCCGCCGTTTCCTCTCAGCCCACACCTCGGCGCACAGTTGACCGCGGAGGGAATCTCCGCCATTCTTTCCGCAAATGATGCGCGGCGGGGAAGGCTCATGTACGCGTGAATCTTTCGTTTCTTGCGATTCCTGCGTGAATGGATCGCGAGAACCCGCAGTCCTTTCAACCCAAGACTCTCAATAAAGGAAGGTACCTGCATGAAAAATCGAGCACGTGGTTGGTTGCCAAAACTTGGAGTGATGACTTTGGGTCTGTTGGCCAGCCTGGTCAGCCCAGTTCGCGCGCAAGCGAGCGAGGCGGCGGCGGCCAAGCCGGCAGCCCAGAAAGAGGCCTTCGTCCAGCCCTTTGAAGTGGGCGTCTTCGGCGGCCTTCACTTCTACGACAAGGAGCACACTCTGGGCCGTAGCACCGATACGCCCGAGGGGCTCTCACCCGATCTGGGCGGCGCTTTCGGCCTACGCCTCACCTACAACCCGTGCAAGTGGGCCGGAGTGGAATTGGAGGGAATGCTCTCTCCAAGCCACACGCGTTGGTCCAATGACGACGGCGGGATGAAGTACAACGTCCTCAGCCTGCGCGCCCACGCCATCGTCAACTTCATTCACGAGGGCTACGTGCGCCCCTTCGCCCTCATCGGCGCCGGGACGATGTCGGGCTTCCCGCAGTACACGGATAGGCTCAGCCGCGACACGGACGGCTACTATCACTTGGGCGTGGGCTCGAAGTTCCCCATCAATGACGATTTCGGCCTGCGTTTCGATGGCCGCGTGATGGCGCCGTTCGCCATCTTCTCGGGCATCGCCAAGGCCGGCGACGAGACCGAATGGAATGGCCCGGACTACGAGCTGCTGCTCTCGGCCTACCTGGCCTTTGGTGGCACCCGCCCGACCCCGCCTCCGCCTCCGCCGCCCGCGCCGCCCAAGGACACCGACGCCGATGGCATCCCGGACAGCAGCGATGCGTGCCCGACCCAGCCCGGTCCGCGTAACAGCGATCCCAGCAAGAACGGCTGCCCGCCGCCCAAGGACACCGACGCCGATGGCATCCCCGATGCCAACGACGCCTGCCCGACCGAGGCCGGCCCGAAGAGCGACGATCCCGCCAAGAACGGCTGCCCGCTGCCCAAGGACAGCGACGGCGACGGTTACCTCGACAACGTCGACAAGTGCCCGAACGAGCCCGAGACCTTCAACGGCTTCCAGGATGCGGACGGCTGCCCGGACGAGGTTCCTGCCGAGATCAAGAAGTTCACGGGTGTCATCGAAGGCATCAACTTCAAGACCAACTCCGCGGACATCACCAACAAGACGTTCCCGGTGCTCGACAAGGCCTTCAAGGTCCTGAACGACTACCCGGACATCCGCATGGAGATCAGCGGTCACACCGACAGCGTGGGCAAGGACGAGTACAACAAGGAGCTGTCGCAGAAGCGCGCTGACGCCGTGAAGAAGTACTTCGTCAGCAAGGGCATCAGCGACAGCCGCCTGGTCAGCATCGGCTTCGGCGAGGAGAAGCCCATCGCCGACAACAAGACCAGGGCCGGCAAGGCCAAGAACCGCCGCACGGAGTTCCGGCTCCTCACCGGCAACAACTAACGGCTAGATGAGAGCCCCGCCCGCGGGGCTCCCCAAAGGGTGTCAGGCTGGCTCACGAGCCCCTGACACCCTTTTTATTTTGGATGCCAGGGGCGGCGTTTCTTAGGACTGGACGGGAGAG
>CAZHUY010000130.1:0-17583 GCA_964535465.1 uncultured Myxococcales bacterium | reverse complement strand
CCCCGACGAGAAACCCGAGCGCGCCAAGCTGACCCTGTGCGTGTCGTGCCAGACCGGGTGTGCCTGGGGATGTGCCTTTTGCGCCACCGGCACGTTGGGTGCCGGGCGTCACCTAACCGGTGGCGAGATGGTCGAGCAACTCTATTGGGCCATGGAGCTCTCGGGGCAGAAGCCCAGCAACGTGGTCTTCATGGGCATGGGCGAACCCCTGCACAACCTGGAGGGCGTGACCCGCGCCTTGCGCAACCTGCAGCACCCTTGGGGAATGGGCATGTCGGCCCGGCGGTTGACTGTGTCAACTGTGGGGTTGGTCCCTGGCATCGAGGCCTTGGGGAAATTGGATCCCGCACCCAACCTGGCCATTTCCTTGAACGCCACCACCGATGAAGTCCGCGATCAGTTGATGCCGGTCAACCGCCGCTGGAAGATCGCCGCTCTGCTGGACGCCGCCCGGCGCTTTCCCTTGGCCCATCACCGCCGCATCACCTTCGAGTATGTGTTGCTGGCCGGGGTCAACGACAGCGACGCGGATGCGGCTCGCCTGGTTCGCTTGCTGCGTGGTATCCCCAGCAAGGTGAACGTGATTCCCTTCAATCCGGTACCGGGGCGCCCCTTCGTGCGCCCCAGCGATGAACGGGTGTTCGCCTTTCAGAACGCGGTTCGCGGTGCTGATCTGCCGGTCTACATCCGCAATTCGCGCGGCGCCGACGCGGCGGCGGCCTGTGGCCAACTGGCGGCCGGCGTGAACTTGGCGTCCCAGCCTGTCGCGGCGACTGGGGGAAGCTCCTCATGAGCGTCCTTGCGCTCAACCACGCGCCGGTCGGGGCGGCTCGCCTGAGCGCGACTCAGTTGCTGGATCTGGCCGGCCCGGCCATGAAAGAAGTCGAGGCGCGGTTGCAGGCCCACATGGAAAGCACCATGGGAAAAATCCCCGAGGTGGGCGGGCATCTGCTGGGCGCGGGAGGCAAGCGCCTGCGTCCGCTGCTGACGATCCTGGCCTGTCGTGCCGCCGACGCGTCTCTGCCGGCGGCCATTTCGGTGGCTTGCGCGGCCGAGCTGATTCACACCGCCACGCTCTTTCACGACGACGTGGTGGACAGCGGGTCGATCCGTCGCGGGCGTCCCGCGGCCCGCATGGTGTACGGCAATGGCATCGCGGTCTTGGTCGGGGACTACTGCTTCGCGCGCGGATTGGCCTCGGTGGCAGAAACTGGCTTGCTGTCCGCGGTGCAGTCCCTGGCCGATGCGGTGACGGAGATGGCCGAAGGCGAGGTGGCCCAGATGGAAGGCGCGGGTGATTGCGAGGCCACCGTGGCGGGGTACTTCGACGTCATCGACCGCAAGACCGGCGCGCTCATGACCTGGTGTGCGCGCGTGGGCGGGATCCTGGCGGCGCCGTTGGACGCCTGCCTGGCCCACTACGGGCGGCTGCTGGGGCGTGCCTTTCAAATCACCGATGACCTCATCGATTGCGACACCGACGTCTCGGTCAGTGGCAAATCCCCAGGGCGCGATCTGCAGGAGGGCAAGCTGACCCTGCCGGTGCTTCTGGCTTGCGAGGCCAGGCCGGATCTGCGGACGGAGATTCGCTCCGCCATGGGTGAGACCGGGGTGTCGCCCGAGCAGGCCCTGCGCATCTTGAAGAGAGCGCGCGCGGCGGGCGGTCTCGAGAGCGCGCGCGAACAGGCCCTGGATTTCGCGGCGGCCGCCGTGGCCGAGCTGCAGACGTTGCCGCCGACGGAGTTTCGCGACGGACTGGCGGCCCTGGCCCACCTGGCGGTCGACCGGGTGGCGTGATGGACCAGGGCGGAAGCGACGTTCGCGGGATGTTCGACCGCATCGCGGGCCGCTACGACGCCGCTAACCGCGTGATGTCCGTGGGGATCGATCTGCTGTGGCGGCGCAAGGCCATGCGCATCTTGCTGGCGGACGTGCCGGAGAGCCCGCGCATCCTGGATCTGGGCGCCGGTACCTTGGACGGGGCCCTGGAGATCCGGCGGCAGTGCCCGGACAGCCAGGTGGTGGCGGCGGACTTCGCGCGTCGGATGCTGATGGTGGGACGGCGCAAGCCGGGCGCCGAGGCCTTGGCCGTGCACGTGGCTGATGGTCACAGGCTGCCCTACGCCCAGGCCAGTTTCGCCGCGGCCTTCACCGGGTTCTGCGTGCGCAACCTGCACGATGTGGGGCAGGGGCTGGCCGAGCTGCGCCGGGTGATTCGTCCCGGCGGGCGTTTGATCGTGTTGGAGTTCTTTCGTCCCGAGCGCGCCAGGCCGCTTTATGACGGCCTGTACACGCGCCGCCTGTTGCCGCTTTTGGGCTGGGCCATCGGCGGCGACCGCGCGGCCTACCGCTACTTGCCTGACTCCATCGATCGCTTCGACACGCGCGAGCAGTTTCAGGCCCGCCTGCGCGCCACCGGTTTCACCGAGGTGCGCGGGCACGACCTGTTTCCCGGCGGGGTGGCCTCGCTGGTGGAGGCGCGATGAAGCTCTTGGTGGCGGTGGGCGGCGCCTCGGGATCGCTGTACGCGCGGCGGCTGTTGCAGGCCTTGGCGGCGCTGCCCGCGCGTCCCGAGGTGGCCGTGTGCTTCTCCGCGCGCGGCCTGCAGGTGTGGCGACACGAGTTGGGCGATGAGCCGAAGCTCGCCTTCCCTCGCTACGACGTCGACGACTTCTCCGCGCCCTTTGCTTCTGGCTCCGCCCAATGGGACGCCGTGGTGGTGATTCCTTGTTCGGTGGGGCGCCTGGGGCGCGTGGCCCATGGCGTGGGTGACGATCTCATCAGCCGCGCCGCCGATGTGGCCCTGAAGGAGCGTCGCAAACTGGTGCTGGTGGTGCGCGAGACCCCGCTGTCGTCCATTCATCTCGAGAACATGCTGAGCGTGACCCGCGCCGGCGCCGTGGTGTTGCCGGCCTGTCCGTCCTTCTACTTTCCTCCCGACAGCGTCGAGGGCCTGGCCGATACCGTGGTGGCACGCGTGCTCGACCAGTTGGGCCTGGCCCACGCCCTGGCGCCTCGTTGGGACGAGGGCCAGTCATGAGCCAGGCGGCCCAGACGGATCTGTTCGCGCTGGGGCGCGAGGCCGCGCAACAGGCTCGTCGCCTTCATGGCGGTCGCGGCTGGCTGGCTTGCTGGCGGCGCTTGCGCTCGGACGGCACCTGGCAGGGCGCCGTCTCTGCCCCCTGCGCCTGGGTCGAGGAGGGCGATCTGGAAGCGGTGGGTGGGATGGCCGGAGCGCGGACTTCAGGTGCGAACGTGTTGGTGGCCCAGTCGCTGCCGCTGCTGACCCAGGCACGGTCGCAGGGGCTGCGCGGGATTCTGCGCGTGCCGGTGCTTGCGCACGAGTCGTCCGAAGAGCAGCTCGCCAGGCTGAGGCAAGTGCACGAGCAGACGGCCGTGGGGCTGCCCGATGCCGTGGTCCCCACGCCCGCCGACAACACCCTGGGCCTGGCCACGCTCATCTTGGTGGCGCGCTGTCGTCTCCTGCTATCCCAGGTGGCGCATGTCATGGTCGACCTCGGGCGCCTGGGCCCCAAGCTGGGCCAGCTCGCCCTGGGTTTCGGTGCCGACGAATTGTTTGGGCCCATCGTGACCGAGCGGCCGTTACGCCTGGGCGAGCATGCCGGCAGCGGCGACATCACCCGCCACGAGGCGGCCCAGCTCTTGCGCGGGGCCGGGCTGCGCCCCTGCGAGCGCACGGGTCAGGATCAAACCCAGGAGTTCGTACCGTGAGTCTGGCCGCCATCGCCGCCAAGCTGGAGCAAGGCAAGCCGCTCGATCGCGAAGACGGCCTGGCCCTGTTTGGCGAGCACGATCTGCTGGCGGTGGCGACCCTGGCCAACCGCGTGCGCGAGCGGCGCTTCGGCGATCGCACCACCTACAACCGCAACCTGCACATCAATCCCACCAACGTGTGTGTGGCCGGCTGCAAGCTGTGTTCGTTCTCGCGCAAGCGTCCCGACGAGCCCGGCGCGTACACCCTGACCCTCGAGCAGGCCTGGGACAAGCTGCGCATGCGCCTGCAGTCCGGCGAGCGGGTGACCGAGGTCCACGTGGTGGCGGGCCTGAACCGGGAGCTTCCCTTCCAGTACTACTTGGATCTGCTGGCCGGCCTGAAGCGGCTACAGCCCTCCCTTCACCTCAAGGCCTTCAGCGCCGTCGAGATCTTTCAGTTCCACCGACTCTTCGGGCTGGAGGTCGGCGAGGTTTTGAGCCGGTTGCGTGCGGCCGGGCTCGATTCGTTGCCGGGGGGCGGGGCCGAGATCCTGGCCCCGCGTGTGCGCCAGCAGATCTGCCCGCACAAGTGCGACGGCGACGAGTGGCTGAACGTTCACCGTGTCGCCCACAAGATGGGGCTGCGGTCGAATTGCACCATGTTGTTCGGCACCGTCGAAACCACCGAGGAGCGTGTCGACCACCTGCTGCGCCTGCGCGGCCTTCAAGATGAGACGGGCGGCTTCCAGGCTTTCATCCCCTTGGCCTTCCACCCCGACCACAACGCGCTCTCTCACCTGCCCGCGCCGTCCGCCGTCGAGGCCCTGCGCGTGATGGCGGTCGCGCGCCTGCTCCTGCACAACATCCCGCACATCAAGGCGTACTGGGTGTCGCTGGGGTGCAAGACCGCGCAGACCGCGCTGTGGTTCGGCGCCGACGACTTCGACGGAACCGTGCAGGAAGAGAAGATCTATCACCTGGCCGGCTCGGACACGCCGCAGGCGCTGGGTGTGGCCGAGATCGAGCGCCTGATCCGCGACGCCGGCCGTGTGCCCGTCGAGCGCGACACCTTGTACAACCTGCTGGCCCCGGTGGGAGGCCCGGCATGAGCCGCCTGCGTGTGGCCGCGGTTTCCTTCCTGAACGCGCGCCCCGTCACCTACGGCCTGGAGCACGGCCTGGGCGCGGACCGTTTCGCTGTGAGCTTCGCCGAGCCCTCTCGCTGCGCCGCCGCGGTGGCCGCCGGCGAGGCCGACCTGGCGCTCATGCCGGTCGCCGCCTACGCGGCCATCGACGATCTGCGCGTGGTGCCGGGGATCGCCATCTCCAGCCGCGGCACGGTGCGCACCGTGGTGCTGGTGGGGCAGGTGCCCTGGGAAGAGATGACCAGCATCGCGCTCGACGGGGCCTCGCGCAGCTCGCAGATGCTGGTGCGCCTGCTCACCAGGAAACGCGGCCTGAACCCGGCCTTCGTGGAGATCCCGCACGCGACCATCGCCGAGGCGGCCACCGGCACGCAGGGCGCGCTCATCATCGGGGATCTGGGCCTGCACATCGAAGGGCGCTTTTCCCACGTCTACGATCTGGGCCAACACTGGACCGAATCGGTGGGGCTGCCCTTCGTCTACGCCGTGTGGGCGGGGCGGCAGGGCGCCGTGTCCCCCGACGACGTGGCCCTGCTGCACGAGAGCCTGCGCCAGGGGCTGCTTCGTCGCGCCGAGATCGGTCAGGCCTGGGCGCGCGACAACGGGGTGGACGCCAGCGTGGGCGAGCGCTACCTGCTGGATAACATCCGCTACAGCCTCGACTCCTCCGCGCTCTCCGGCGCCACCGCCTTTCTCGCGCGCGGGGCAGAGGCCGGCCTCCTGCCGCGGCCGGTGCGCGTGCGTCTCTTCGCGGGTCCCCAGCCCACGCCAGCCGCCCCCAAGCCGGGCCGATCCCTCGATGTCTTGCTGGCCGACGCGGCCGCGGGCCAGCGCCTCAGCTTTGACGAGGGCGTGCGCCTGTACAGCGACGCGAACCTGTTCGATCTGGGCCGCGCCGCCGACCAGCGTCGCCAGGCCCTGCACCCCGACGGCGTGGTGACCTACATCATCGATCGCAACGTCAACTACACCAACGCCTGCACCACCTGCTGCTCCTTCTGCAATTTCCACTGCCTGCCCGGCGCGCCCCAAGCCTACACCCTGTCGCGCGAGGTTTTGGCGCACAAGCTACGCGAGACCATCGAGCTGGGCGGCGTGCAGGTGCTGCTCCAGGGCGGCATCAACCCCGATCTCTCGCTGGCCTACTACGAGGATCTCTTCGCCTGGATGAAGGCCAACTTCCCCCTGGCCATCCACGGTCTGTCGCCCGAGGAGATCCGCTATCTCTCCGAGCGCGAGAGCCTGTCCATCCCCACGGTGCTGGAGCGCCTGGTGGCCGCCGGTCTCGATTCCGTGCCGGGCGGTGCCGCCGAGATCCTGGACGACGAGATCCGCCAGCGCATCTCCCCAAAAAAATGCTCGGCCGACACCTGGATCGAGGTCATGCGCCAGGCGCACAACCTGGGCCTGCGCACCACCTCCACCATGGTCTTCGGCTTCGGCGAGACGCCCCGCCAGCTGCTCGGCCACCTGGATCGCCTGCGTCGCCTGCAGGATCAGACCGCGGGCTTCACCGCCTTCATCTGCTGGAGCTTCCAGGCCGAGGGCACCCGCCTACGTCTGGCCGACGACACGGGCTCGCTGCGCTACCTGCGCGTCTTGTCGCTGGCGCGCTTGTACCTGGACAACTTTCCCAACCTGCAGGTGTCTTGGGTCACCATGGGACCCGCGGTGGGGCAGGTGGCCCTGCGCTTTGGCGGCAACGACTTCGGCTCGGCCATGATCGAGGAGAACGTGGTGGCCACCGCGGGCACGGTGTTCAAGGTCTCCGCCGCCGAGATCGAGGAAACCGTCCGCCAAGCCGGCTTCACCCCGCGCCTGCGCAACATGCGCTACGAGCTGCTGTCGGCGCGTGCTAAGCGTTAGCCGTGAGCGAGCAAGCTTCCACCCCGCAAACCGCTATCCTCGCCAAGGTTGACGTGAGATCCGCTCTCGATTCTGAACGGGTAGAAGCCGTCCGCGAGCGAGCCTGGACTCGGTTCTGTCGTGTGGACTACCATGGCCCCATGGAAGGTCGACTGATGAGAGGGCGTGTTCACCGCCAATGGCTGGGCGGTCTGGCTTCCGTCGTGATCATGCTGGCGGCGACCATGGCTCGGGCCGACGTGGTTCCCGAGCCGCCCGACGACTGTCCCGCGGGCACCACCCCCACCACGTCCCACTCGGGAGCAAAATGCCTGGAGCCTGCGCCGACCAATTGTCCGAGCGGGTGGCGGGGCGAAGTGGGCGGCGCCTGTGTTCTGGACTTCTGCACCAGCGATGCCGAATGTCGCGATGGACGCCGCTGTGTCGCCCAGTCCATTTGCCACGTCGAGCGGATTTGCCACCCGCGCGAGTTCTGCGACAGTCCCGTCTTCGAGCCACGCTGGGTCTGCGGCGGCGCCTTGTCTTGTCGTTCGCCGGCCGAGTGCCGCCCGGGCAAGTTGTGCCTCGCCGCGGGCACCCGGCGCGCCGCCGACAGTCCCAATCCCGACGACCCCCGCGATGCCGCGGATTTGTCCAGCGGCTGCTCGAGCTGCCAACGCCGCCAGCCGGTCGGCCACGGAATGGCCCTCGCCTCGCTCGTGGCCCTCACCGCGAGCTTCTCAGGTCTGCGTCGCACCAGCATCCGTGCCCGTTCTGCTCGCTCGCTGCGGACAGCGCTCGCGTGGCTGCGCAAGCACGTGTGATTCCCCGTGGTCCGATCATGGCTCTGTCGAAGGTGGGCCGAACGGCGGGGGGGCTGTCACGTCGTGGCCTTTGACCTTGGCGTCCAGCCGGCCACGCCTGCGCGAGGCGTATTGTCACTAGGGAACGGCGTCTTCTGCGTCGACCCTGCTGCGGACATCGGCCAGCGCATCAATGCGGATGTCAGGACCGGCGTCCGTGGATGACAAACACGGGCCAGCGTAAGCATGGCCGGCGTTGGCAGTTCGACGGGCGCAATCGTTGGCGTAGGTGACGCCGTCACATCCACACACGGGTTGGGTGAAGCTGCTGCATTCGGCGGCGCTCGGCAGGGGATGGCATAGGCCTGCGCCACCCTTGAGGATGTAGCCGCAGGAGCTGTCCGCGGTCTTTCTAAGGTTCTCCTCATGACAGGTGTTCGAGCCGTCAGGACAAGGATCCCCGAAGAACTCGCAGTACTCGTTGGCGGCGCAGGGATTTCCAAATGAGCCGCCGCAGGCCCGCGTGGATTTCACGCACTCGGCGTACATGTTGCTTTGGGGATAGACGCACACCTGCCCGGTGGGGCATGCCGACTTTTCTGCGCGGCAGCCAGATCCGCTGCAGCATGCGGGGGTCGGGTCGGGACACACTTCTCAGCAGATGACACTGCGAAACGTCGAGATGGCGGAGGGCTCGCCGGAATAGCAGAAGGGACGGTTGTTGCTGTAGTAGCCACAGGGGTAATCCACACTGCAAATTGCACAGCAGGCTGAGCTACTGGCGCGAGAGGTGCCGCCAGAACCGCCGATGCGGGTGCGTTGCCCCTTTCCGAGGGTCTTTTTGCACGCAACTTCTTCGTTGCCCCCGGCGGGTGCCTGGCGCGGGTGAAAACGATAGCCGGAGTGTGAGAGCGCCTGGCGACTCGTCTATGTAGAGGTCCGCCCGTGCGCACTGTTGAGCGCGACAGACGGCACCGTACGGCCCCGTCGTGCTATCCCGTGTGGCCTTGAAGAAGCGCCAATTCCCCCATCACCGACTGGACGGCTCTTCTTGCTTGCCCTTGGTCTGGGTATGGCACCGTTCATCGCGCCGTGTTCGTCCAATGACCCTCGGCGAGGGTTGTGGGCTATCCTGCCCCGATGACTGATGTGTTCCATCTCCGGTGCTGGCGAGATATCCGCCTAGCAGGCCTGCTCGCCGCCGCTGTTCTTGGAGGTTGCGCGGCTCCGGTCCGCATGTCGGCACCGCACGTGCGCAGCGCTGTTTTGGTCGGGCCGGTCGCGTGCATCGGCTGTGCGCCCGCACCATTACCAGCGAAGAGGAAGGTGGTATTCGCCGCGGCCCGATCATCGAGAAGCATTGGATCGAGCCAGACGTTTTACGTGTCCTCATGGGAAAAGCTTCGACCTCGTCTCGACCAGGCGTCCCGGATTGTCCCGGATCACTGTCGCGCCGATCTGCAGGTCTCTCTTCTCAGAAGCGATGCGATCGGCCTTGGTGCCTTTGCTGTATTCTCAAGCTGGCTCGACATCGAGCTTGAGGCCTACCCGATCGAAATCGAACGTGGAGAATGCTGGGAAACGCCGCCGTCCGGCCTCCCGAGCCCGAAGCAGGGCGTGTCGTCGTCCGTGCGGAAGAACCCGGAGGCACGTCCATGAAGCGCGCGTGGCCGACCTCGATCGCATGCTTGCTCACCGTGGCTACTGTGTGCGGCTGTGCCGGCGCGCGTGTCGATGTAGTGGCGGATCGAGCCCTCTACCCCATCTCCATGTCGGGCAGTGTTCGGGACAACACAGGCACTCTGCATGATTTGCGCTCGCTCAAGATCGTTGGACCCTTCGACGTCGAAGAGAAACGAATCGGTCTCTTCTATTCGACGACGATGCCAGGCGGCAAGTTCGACATTTCCGATGCCGTGAACACCCAAGTCCAAGCCGCGGGCGGCGAGGCCGTGATTCGCCTATCCATCACCGTGGATGAGAGCTGTCACTGGGTGAACGAGTTGTTCCCCCTGAGCATTCTTCCCTTCTGGCCCGGCTGTGTTCCTGTCAAGATCCATGGCGCCATCGTCCGTCGCAAGACTGGCGCGCCACCTTTCTAGAACTCACAGTCCCATCTAGCACTACTGATTCAAATTCTCCCGTCGCCGGTGATGGGAACCCTGGGAGGGTTCCCAAACCCTCCCGCGATGCTGCGCGGCCGGCAAAGCCGGCCGGCTCCGCACGCGTTCTCGCTGCTGCGGCCCTCGCCCGCTGCCTCACTCCTCGGTCAAATACGTCAAGTATTCTCCCTCGTCGTTCGTTGCCGACGAGGCCCTCGCGACGCGTCGGCTCGGTCCGAATTTGAATCAGTAGTGCTAGGGTGGTCGACGGACGGCTACGGGCGGTGCGGGTGATGGCGCCAGACGATCTCTCGCTGGCCGCAGCGGCGAGCGTAAGTCTGAGCATTTCGAACGCCATTCGCGTGTTCCTCGCCGCTCCCTGGGCCGCCATCAGAGGCTCCCGCCCGGATGACGAACCATCGTCGCCTGCTCGCCGCCGTCGCGACCGCCGAGGGCGAGCCAGACCGGGCCGCACGGCTTCTCCTTGCTGGGCGCTTTCGTTTCGTGGTTGAATGCCGCACCATGCGAAGCCTGGTTGTGATGGTCGTCTGTCTCTTGCTTCCCTGTGCGGCGAGTGCCCAATACGACGAAGATCTCGATGACCCGTCGGATGCACCGGTGGGAAAGTTCCGCGGACTGACCCTCGGCGTCGGCGTGGGTTACGGATTGCCATTCGGGGATGTGGCCTACTCAGGCAGTTCCGCCGACGGACTTGGCGACAGCATTTCCGGGATCTTTCCCCTCATGTTGGATCTGGGGTTTCGCTCGGATGAGCTGTTCGCGGTGGCGCTTGCGCTCTCGTACGGGCCCGCGCTGACCAAGAACTGCGACGGCTACGAATGCGAGGCGCACGATACGCAGGTCGCGCTGGATGTTCGTCTGCACTTCGCCACCGAAGAGCGGTTCTCCGGGTGGTTTGCTGGCGGGTTCGGGTATGAATGGTTGACCGCGGCCATGTACGGGCCCTGGCGGGCAGGCGAGGTCACTTTCAAGGGGTATCTGTTCGGATTGCAGCTGGGGGGGGACTATCGACTCATGTCGAACCTGACCGTCGGTCCTTTCATTGGTCTACGGTTTGGCAGATTCACGAAAGCAAATTCCGAAGGTTTGGACGACGACGACAAGACCTGGCACGGTTGGGTGACCCTGGGCGTGCGGTCCGAGATCACTCTCTGACAGCCAGTTCGGGCCTGTCCAATCTCCTCGATCACAACCGGGCGTGTGCTAATCGTTAGCCGTGAGCGATCAAGCTTCCGCACGGTTCATCAGCGCACCCTGGGTCTTCCCCATGGCCAGCCCCGCGCTGGCCGACGGCGCGGTGGTGGTCGACGCCCAGGGCACAATCCTGGCCGTGGGGCCGCGCGATGAGCTCAAGGCGAGGTACGCCTCTCTGCCCGAGGAGCGAGCCGAGGGCGCGCTTCTGCCCGGGTTGATCAACGCCCACACTCATGTCGAGCTCTCGGTGCTCAACGGGCGGCTGTCGGGCGGGCAGGGCGTGTCGGCCTGGGCCATGCAAGTGGGGTGCGAGCTGGCGGGGTTCTCCGTCGAGCAGCGCTTCGATGCCGCCACCCGCGCGGCCCAGGCGATGGTGGACAAGGGGACCGCGGCGGTGGGCGACGTGGGCAACGGCCTGCTGGCGGTTTGCGCCCTGGCCGAGGTGGGCCTGGGCGGTGTCTTCTTTCACGAGATGCTCGGCTCGCGCGAGGCCGCCAGCGGGGATGCCCTGGCCGACGCGGAACGAGAGCGCCAGGAGTTCCTGGCCTGCGAGGAGTGGCCCGCCAACCTCCGGTACATGGTGGCGCCCCACGCGCTCTATTCCGCCGGGCCCGACCTGCTCCGTCGCATCTTCGGCAAGACCGCCGCCACCGCCCACCCGACATCGATTCACGTGGCCGAGGGCGAAGACGAAATTCGCCTCTTACGCGAGGGCACGGGCGGCTGGGCCGAGATCCTGGCGCGCCTGCAAGTGCCCGCCGGCTCGCGCACGCCAGGCCTGGGACCGCTCGCCTACCTTGAATCGCTAGGCGCCTTCGCCGGCCGTCCGCCCCTGCTGGTCCACATGGTGTGCGCGGACGCCGAGGATGTGGCGCTGGCCAAGCGGCACGGAGCCCCGGTGGTGCTCTGCCCGCGCTCGAACCTGACCATCGGCGGCCGCCTGCCCGATGTGCCCGCGCTGCTGGCGGCGGGCCTCAACCTCGCGTTGGGCACCGACAGCCTGGCCTCCGCTCCTGACCTGTCGTTGTGGGGGGAGATGGCGCTCCTCTCCGCGCGTTTCCCTGATGTCGCGCCCGAAACCTGGCTGACCGCCGCCACCCTGGGGGGCGCGCGGGCGCTGGGACTGGACGCGCTCGGCAGCCTGGCCCCCGGACAGCGCCCTGGCCTCATCGAGATCGAGCTGGCCGCAGGCTCGTCGCCTCGATCCCTGCTGGCCAACCCCGAGCCCGCGATCCGTTGGCTGGTCGAGCCATGAGCGTGCTGGGCGCGGTCGCCACCTTCGGCCGCATGGTGAAGTTCAGCCACACCGTCTTCGCGCTGCCCTTCGCCCTGGCCGCCACCGCCCTGGCCGCCGCAGGCCACGGCATCACCGTCGCACAGATCGTGGCCATCCTGCTGGCCATGGTGGGGGCGCGCACGGCCGCCATGGGGTTCAACCGCATCGTGGACCGTCACATCGACGCCGCCAATCCGCGAACCGCGGGCCGCGAGCTGCCCACCGGCCAGGTCTCTTTGCCCACGGCCATCGCCCTGACCACCCTCAGCGCGGCGCTCTTCATCGGCGCCGCGGCCTGGCTGGGGCCGCTTTGTCTTGCTCTCTCACCCGTCGCGCTGTTGCTGGTGCTCGGCTATTCGCTCACCAAGCGCTTCACCTGGCTGTGCCACTTGTTTCTGGGCCTGGCCATCGGCAGCGCCCCCGCCGCGGCCTGGATCGCCGTGCGCGGCACCCTGGACGCGCCCGCCCTGTGGCTCAGCCTGGCGGTGGCCACCTGGATCGCGGGCTTCGACGTGCTCTACGCCCTGGCCGATCGCGACTTCGATCGCCGGACCGGCATCCATTCCATCCCCGCCCGTTTCGGCGTGGCCGGGGCCCTGGCCATCTCGGCCCTGCTCCACCTGGTGACCGTGGTGGCCTTGCTGGCCGTGTGGCACAGCGCCGACCTGGGCGGAGTCTATCTCGCGGGCGTGGCGGCCATCTTGCTCATGCTCATCGGCGAGCACGCCATCGTGCGCCCCTCCGATCTGTCGCGCCTCAACGTGGCCTTCTTCAACCTCAACGGCTACGTCTCTATCATCTACTTCGTCGCCACGGTAGCCGACGTGCTGATACGCCGGTAGGTGCATAAGCAAATCGAAGCATGCCTTCTTGGTCTGGGTTACACCGACCCGTCGTGTTGGTGGGCGCGCGCATCGGCAAGGCCGGTTGACCGCCTCGGGAGCCCCCCGCGTTTTCTCGTGAGCTGGTACTATGGTCCGTGTGCAAGGAGGGAAAGCCGTGAAGTCGAGCACCATTCTTTTGCTTCTCTTATTGGCGGGCCCCGCCGCGGCGAAGCCGGCGCGGCCCAGCCAGGCGAAACCCAAGGCCAACGTGGCCGTGGCAGCGCCCGTCGCGCCCGCGCCTGTTCAAGCCAAGTCCGCCGCTCCGCCGACTGCCCGTGCCGACCTGATGCCCGGCACGGACTGCACGACCGCCAAGATGCCCGAGCTGAAGTACGAGCTGGACGAGCACCAGGTGCGTTTGGTCATGGGGGGATTCAAGATGCGCCTTCCCAAGGGGTGGAAGGTCGAGCAGGAGCGTCCCGACCTGGTCGTGATGATGTCGCCCAAGAGCAGCAAGGGCGTCCGTTCGGTGTTCGAGATGTTCGTCAGCCCGGTGTGCAAGAAGTACGAGAGCTTCGTCGTTCACCAGAGGGTGGCGGCGCGCGGCCTGGCCGAGCTTCTGCCCGCCGAGGACACGGTCGCGCAGATCAAGGACGGTCACTGGAACGTGGGCCTGGGCGGCCAGGTGGGCCAGAACCTCATCTTGGAAAACGTCAGCCTCAAGACCAAGAAAGGTCAGCGCGCGGTGGTGGTCTATGCAACCCAGCTGGGCGACGCCAAGAACTTCGGCCTGCGCGCCTCCGCAGTGTGCCCCAAGGCGGGCAAGAAGGAAGGCCCGCTCGGCAAGTGCGAGAAGATTTACTACGACATGCTGGGGAAGGCCGAGTTCTGACCCGTTACGGTGGAGCGATGGTCCTTCCGGTGAGGCTTGGCCGTTCGCGTGTTGCCTTCCTCGTGTTCGCGATCCTTGGCTCGGCCGCGTGCGGCCGTGGCTCCCAGGGTGGGCCCGCCGGGTCCGTCGGCGATGCCTCGTCCGCGCCCATTCCTGGCGGCGATCCGGCCACCACCCACTGCCCCCAAAGACTGGAGCCGGTGGCGGTCGTGGGTCAGGCCGTGACCGTGGGGGCGGGCTCGCCGGCCAGTTGCGACGAGCAGGCCCTGCGCACTGCCATCGCTCAGGTGAAGGCCGCGGGCGGGGGCACGGTCCTCTTCGCCTGCGGCGGCGCGCACACCATCACCGTGAGCGCGCCCTTGGCCGTGGCTTCCGCCAAGGACCAGACCGTGGTGGTCGACGGGGCCGGGACCATCACCATCAGCGGCGGCAAGAGCACGCGCATCTTCGACCTGGACAACCACACCAACTTCGTGGTGCAGCGGCTGACCTTGCGTGACGGCTTCGTGGCCGCGGGCGAGGCCGAGGTGAAGAACCGCCCCAGCAACTCGGGCGCCGCCATTCGTCACCCCTGGTTCGGAACCCTGAAGGCCATCGACGTGCGCTTCGAAAACAACCACTGCGCCAGTCGCGACGGCGAGATCGGCGGCGGCGCCATCTACGCCGGCGGCCTGACCGAGGCCGTGCTCTCGGGCTGCGACTTCATCGACAACAGCGCCAGCAACGGCGGCGGTATCCTCAACCGCGGCTCGACCCTGACCATCCTGGCCAGCCGCTTCGTGGGCAACGCGGCCTTGGGCAAGGGGGAAGGGCAGTACGGCAACGGCGGTGGCGTGTACATCGACGGCATGAACTACGAGAACCCGGGCGGCGATCTCCTGGTTTGCGGCACCGTCTTCCAGGGCAACGTCGCCATGACCCACGGCAGTGGCATGTTTTCGTATTTCTATGAAGGCTCGGCCTCGGTCATCCGCGACTGCATCTTCGACGGCAACCGCTTCGACAACGCGGGCAGCGGCTCGGGCGCGCTCTATCACGAGGCCGCGCCCCTGACCCTGAGTGAGACCCTCTTCGCCAACCACAGCGGCGGGCAGCACGCGGGCGCCCTCTTCCTCGGGCAGAAGTCCGAGGCCTTCATCAGCAACTGCACCTTCGCCGCCAACCGCGTCTCGGGCAACGGAGCGGGCCTGTTCAACGGCGCCGCCATCGCCCACCTGACCAACTGCACCTTCAGCGGCAACGACGCCGACTATGGTCCCGCCATCTTCAAGGGCAAGGACGCCAGCGTGACCCTGAAGAACACCCTGTTCGCCGCCAACACCACCGCGAACCAGTACAGCGCCACCAGTTGCCACGAGGCGATGACCGACCAGGGTGGCAACCTGCAGTGGCCGCCCAACAAGGCCAGCGGCAAGCCCGACCCGCCCTGTGTCGCCGGCATCACCTTCGCCGATCCCCTGCTGCAACCGCTGGCCGACCACGGCGGATTTTCCATGACCTTCGCCCTGGGCGCGGGCAGCCCGGCCCTCGACCACGCCAGCGACTGCCCGCCCCTCGATCAGCGCGGCCAGCCCCGCGGCCAGCCCTGCGACACGGGCGCCTACGAAGCCGGCCCGTAACGGTCGGACCATCCCCGCTTCAGGAACGTCGGGGTGTCTTCGCCTTGCGCCTCCGGCGAATCCAGAGGACGGGCCAAGCCGCTCCCAGCAAGATCAGCAGGGCCGCCGGCGGGTGACTGGGCCTTCCGGGACCCATGGCACACAAGGACCAGGGTTGATCGCGGGGAGCGGCGTCGTACCACACGACAACCTTATAGTCTGTGCCTTGATTGGAGAATTTGATCGATACGTCGGCCGGTACCAGTGCCTTGATCAAGATCTCCCCGGTCGCATCCTCCTTGGGCGCGAGCGTCGTGCAGGTCTTACCGGAATTCCGGCAAGTGAAGACTGTGCCTTCCAAAGCCTGAATGTCCGACTGACAGAGGTTGCGTATCTCGAACTGGACGGCGCAATTGCAGGTTTGCGCTTTGGACTCCACGGTCACGCAGGGCAAGGCTGGCGCCACCACGGGTGGATCCAGGCTCAAGTCGCACAGGTGCAGACAACCTGCCTCCGCGGTCGAGCCGGACAGAAGCCAACCAAGTGCCACCAAGCCCAGAAAGCATGACCTCAGCATTTGCACAGCGTATCACGAAAGCCGGAGACGCTTGTGCGGGTCACACGGGCGTTTCCACGTGCAGAATCGGGTTTCGCGCGTCGGCGTGGATTTGACAGCGTGTCGATGGGGGCGGGAGTGCGTCGGCGGGCGTTCTGCTTTTGCGCAAGAGGGAGGGGAGCACACCGGAGCGAGGCGTGCATCTGCTCAAGCCGCGCATGCGTGCGGCTTGCGGGAACGAACAAGGCATGAGCGCGCGCGGCCGCGCTGCCGGAGCGGTTGAGCAAATGCTCGGCGGCCGACTCCGCGCTGCGGGGGCCGCTCTGCTCGTGCAAAGACGCCAACCCCGGACGGAGGACACCATTTTACACGTGCAAAATGGTCGACTCCGCGCTGCGGACCGGGTCTTACACGTGTCAAATGCCCGGGAACGTTGGTTCTGTGTTGCCGTGGGCTAAACGGCGTTCCTGCCGCGCCGTGAACGAGGAAATCCGCCATCTTTCGCAAGGCAAGACAAAGCCCGACCAAGGGGGGACATGGTCGGGCTGGTGATGGGGCGCTACGTGGTCGGGGCTGCGGGCGTGGGCGCGGGCTTGGGCGCCGCGGGGCCGCTGCTGCGGGGCGAGTCAGGGATGATCTCGTGGGCCTGCACCTCGGTCATGCCCAGGTTCATCAGGTCGCGCTTGAAGCGCACCAACGCCACCTGCGCGGCATCCGCCAGCGTCCGTCGTTGCATCCTGATCGCCGTGAGCTGCGCATACGAGACCTCGGCCGGCCGAGCCGCCTCGGCCTGGGCCGCGGCCCTCTGTTCGATGCGCGCGGCCCACGCCTCCTTCTTGTCGCCCAGCTTGGGGTGGTTGCTGCCGCGGATGTTCTTGGCCAGCACCGCCATCAGCGCCGCCTGCTTGGCCGGATCGCCCGAGCACCAGTCCTTCTTCCCGCCATTGACGACCATCTGATAATCGATGGCCTGACTGGGCCGACCCATGGCGTTCCACATCTCGTCGAAGACCGCCCCGATCTCCAAATCGCTCTCGCTGTCACGAGCCATCAGCTCGCTGTGCAAGCGAGCATCCTCATCGCGTGCCTTGGCCAAGGCCGCCTCATTGTCATCCAAGGCCGCCAATGCCGGCGCCAGCCGACCCTCGGCCAGGGCCTTCACATCTCCGCCCCGCGCCTGCGCCATCCCCAGCGCCCTCTTTCCCACCTCATGAATCCGCTCACTGCTGGCCGTCCGTGAAACCATCGTTGGCATGTGTCCGCTCCTCTCGTTCAAAGGAACGGGGGCCCAACACAAACAACACCCCCGAAGAAGGCCTCAATCAACCAACAGAGCCGCGGCTTGTCAACCGGCAAGTCGGCCTGAGGTGTGTGCCGCCCTCGACCGGCCACGGCCGCCAACCCGCTTACGAAGCGGCCCCGCGCGGACGGAATCCGTCTTACGAAGCCCCCCCCAACGCCTTGCCGCCTGGCCAAGTAGTCGATTTCGTTCACGATGCAGACGAAGCCAGACCCCGATCCCCGCGGCGGTAATGATATGCTTCGCGGGTCAGTAACAAGTTAGCCGGACCAACAGCTTCACGATACTATCGACGAGGAGGGCTCTCATGGCTC
>CAZHUY010000129.1:0-17645 GCA_964535465.1 uncultured Myxococcales bacterium | reverse complement strand
TCAAACTGTGGTTGCCTCCCCGGCAAAGCCGGGGGGTCTCCTTGACTGGGCTAGGTACCCATGAGGCGGGCCGATCGGCTGTTTCGCCTGGTGGGCCTTCTGCAGCGCCGTCGCACCGTGACCGCGGCGGCGCTGGCCGAACGGCTGGAGGTTTCCGAGCGCACCGTGTACCGGGACATCGCCGATCTCGTGGGCTCGGGCGTACCGATTCAGGGCGAGGCGGGCATGGGCTACCGCCTGGAACGTGGGTTCGATTTGCCCCCGCTCATGTTCACCCCCGTTGAGATCGAAGCCATCGTGCTGGGCGCGCGCATGGTCAAGGCCTTCGCCGATCCGGGTCTGGCCCAAGCGGCCGAGGACGTGCTCATCAAGGTTCGCCAGGTGCTGCCCGAAAAGCTGGCGCCCTCGTTGGATCTCACGCCGCTTTATGGTCTGCGTTTCAGCCACGAGAAGCACGTGGGCGAATACCTGGCGCAGGCGCGCGAGGCATTGCGTGTCTCGCGTAAGGTCCAGCTCGGCTATGCCGACGGCAAGCAGGAACGGAGCACGCGGGTGATTCGCCCGCTGGCCCTGTCGTTTGTCGGACACGCCTGGCTGCTGACCGCGTGGTGCGAACTGCGGGCGGAATTTCGCAATTTCCGCGTGGACCGCATCGTCTCGTTGACCGTACTCGATCAGCCCTTCGCGCCCGAGCCGGGCAAGCGCTTCGACGATTTCATCGCGCTCATTCAACAGGAAGGGGCCGCGCGGGCGCGCGAGGGTCGCGAACGGCCCGCTTCCGGGGCAGCGGAACATGAATAGACCATGCCTTGACCTGCTCGCGGGCTTGGCCTTGCTGGCATGGCCAGGCGCGGTCCACGCCTCGGGCTTTCAGCTCTATGAGCAGTCCGCTTCGGCCTTGGGTCGCGGCTCTGCGGTGGTGGCCAGTGAAGACGAGTCCGCGGCCGCCTGGTTCAACCCGGCCGCTTTACCCTTCGGTCCGCGCGCCGGCGCCGCGCTCTCCGGCATGCTGCTTCGGCCCGAGACGCGCTTTACATCCGATGAGGGTGTCACCACCCAGGCCCGACGCCACACCTGGGCGGTTCCCGGGCTCTACGGCCATGCGGCGATCACGTCGCGCGTGCACCTGGGGTTGGCCATCAACGTGCCCTTCGGCTTGGCTGTAGCCTGGGCCCAGGACTGGCCCGGTTCGCATTTCGCGGTCAGTACGAGAATCATGGCGCTGGAGATCAACCCCAGCGTGGCGATTCGCCTCCACGAACGCGTCGCCCTGGCCGCCGGGGTCCGCGCGGTTCGCGGGAGCGTGAGCATGAGCGCGCGACTTCCCGCGATCATGAACGATGCCCTGACCGACGTCGATGCCTCGGCCTGGGGGGTGGGCGCCAACCTGGGTGTGCTGGTACGCGTGTGGCCTGAACGCCTGCACTTCGGCGCCACCTACCGCAGCCGCGTGCGCCTGGATTTCCATGGTCAGGCGCATTTCTCTCCCGAGATCCCCACCATGGGAGCCGTCACCCAAGGGGCGCGCTCGACCCTCACCCTGCCCGACGTGATTGTCCTGGGCGTCCTGGTCCGGCCCCGGCCGCGTGTGGATCTCGCGGTCGAAGTGAGCCAAACCCGCTGGAGCACCTTCAATCGTCTGGCTGTGGACTTCGACCATCCCAGCATCAACCTCGCACCGGTGGATCGTGGAAAGCACAATCCCCTGAGCCTGCGCCTGGGTGCGCAGATCGCCCTGCCGCGCGTGGCGCTCCTCCTGCGGGCGGGGTTCAGCTTCGACCAAACCAGTGTCACCCCGAAGACCATCTCACCGTCGGGGCCCGACGCCCATCGCCTGGGGTTCTGTCTGGGTGTGGGCACGCGCGTGGGCCGCGTGGGGGTGGACTTGGGTTACATGCGCGCGCAGTACCTGGAGGCCCGGGCCAATCCGCCACCCCTGCGCAGCGACGGCTTCGATCCTGCGCAGAGTCTCCCGGGCCGCTACCTGTCCGCGCTGAATCAACTGGCGCTCTCGGCAAGCGTGCTGTTCGACGCTCATTAGCCTGCAGGGTCCAGTAGACCGAGTAGCGCTGATGGTGGGTGTCATACAGCGGCGCGAAGGTGATGCCACTGGCCGCGCCGACGTTTTGCGCCTTGAAGGTCAAAGGAGCTCCGGACACCGCCTGCAACCAATCCGCGGGATTGGTTGAGCTGGAGGAAATGGTGGGAACGGCCGCCGGCGCGGTGGTGAGGTACTTGTCCTTATCGGCGAAATCGTCCGGCATGTTGGTATCGCCCAATTGGCCGGCCAGCAGCACCGGACCGTAGAAGATCGAGACCATCGAGTTGACGTCCTTGGCGCGCTCGGTGCGCAGGCCGGTGGGCAAGGTCAGGGTGACGATGTCGCCGGTCTTCCACGGCCGCTTGAGCGCCAGGTATTTGCCCGCGCTGGCCGTCGCCTCGGCCGCCGTCCCGTTGATGGTCACCTCGGCCTGGCCCGACACCCAGAAAGGAATGCGCAGATTGATGGTGGCCTGGCTTCCGTCGCTGGCCTTGACGATGCTGAGCTTCACCGGCTCGCCGGCCGCGGCGTGGCCTTCCTGGCGGATGGTCATCCCACCCTTCTCCCAAGTGACTTCGTTGGCGAAGTACATGTTCACCCACAGCGTGTTGCCCTGCTCGTAGTAGATGCCCTCGTTGTAGCGGGGCGTGTTCTCGATGCCGGATCCGGTGCAACAATAGGTGCCATCCAGGTAGGTCCGGAAGTGCCCCCGCAGCGGCGTGAAGTAGGCCATCTGTCCGGTGTCAGGGGCGACGGTGGCCAGGATGTGGTTGTAGAGCGTGCGCTCGTAATAGTCGGCGTAGTCCATGCGCGGGCCGCGCCGGTACAGCCAGGTGGTGAGCTTGAGCATGTTGTTCGAGTTGCAGGTCTCGGCGGTGGTGGCCGGCAGCGTGCCATCGACCGAGGGGCCGGCCTCGACGCCCGCCTTGTCCAGCCATTCCTTGAAGGAGTTGCCCCCATGAACGAAGGCATGCGGTCCGCTCAGCAGTTTCCAGAAGTTCTCGGAAGCCTGCAGGCTGGTGGTGTCGCCGCTCAGATTCGCGGTGTGCGCAATGCCCAAGGCCGCGGAGATGTGGGTGTTGCCGTGCAGGTTCTGCAGCTTGTCCTGGCCCGACGCCAGCGGGGTCATGAACCACGAACGGTTGAAGATCTTCGCGGTCTCCAGGTGCTTCGCCTGGCCGGTGGCCGTCGACAGCTCGGCCAGCGCGTCGCTCATGGCCCCGAATTCGTTCTGCGGGTTCTTGCTGCCGTCGGTGCGGAAGATGTTCTCGAGGGTCGTGGCCGACAGCCCGGCCAGGCGTGCTCGCACGAAGTCGCCCATCTTGCTGGCCACGTCCAGCGCCTGCTGGTTGCCTAGATAGTGATAGGCATCGAGCAAGCCCGACATGATCTTCTGAATCGTGTAGTACGGGACCACGATCCCGTTGTTGTTGCTGCCCTTGCCTTCCAACCAATCGAGAACCGTCACGGGGAAGGCCGCGAGATAACCGTCCTTGCCCAGGGCGGTCTGGCACTTGGCCAGCTCGGCCACCAGGGTGTCGACCTTGGTGGTGAAGCTGGCGTCGCCCGTGGCCACGGCCATGCGCGAGGCGGCCGACAGATAGTGCCCTGTCATGTGGCCCGCGATGAATTCGGTGTCCCAGCCGGCGTAGCCCCCCGTCATCCCGCTGGCCTGGGGCAGCTTGGCGGCTGCCCGATAGGGATAGAGCAGCTTGTCGATCTGCAGCTGCGCCAGGTACCCCTTTCGGTGCAGCTCTTGCCGGTCGTAGAACGGACTGCCGCTCAACAGACGCACGTGCCCAGCATCGATCATCTGGACCGGACCCGCAGCGGGGGAGCCGCCGCTGGCTGCCCCCCCTGCTCCGGCGCTGGCCATCGTGCCCGCGACCACGGTTCCCCCTTGCGTGGTCTTGCCAGCGCTGACGGTTCCGCCAGGGCGCGGTGTTCCGCTGGCCGAGAACCCTCCGCTGCTCGAGACGACCGATCGGCCCCCAGCCGCGCTCGTTCCGTCCGAAGCCCCGCCCTGGGAAGTCGTCGTCCCCGCCATGGCTCGCGAGCCACCGCTGCTGGCCGACGCGCTCTGGACTCGTGTTGAGCCCCCCATGGTCCGCGTATCGCTGCTGCTGGAGCCGGTGGAACCAGCGACAACTCCGCCCGTTGCCAGGGAGGACGTGCGCTCGGCCCCGCCCTGGCCTCCCGAGGATGACCCGCCGGAGCAAGCCGCCGCCATGTGTGCCGTGAGAAGGAAGCAGGTGGCGAATCGCGAACCTGGTGATCTGTGCATCATCTCTCCTGGTGGGGAAGTCGCTACCCCCAGCGGGGTGGGCAGGCGAATCCCCTTGCGTTTCCAGGTACAGACGAAGCTCATGGCCCCGAGGGGCCAAAAATCTGAAGGGGACGGTGCCTATTGGCGCTGGCGCCATGGGCCGACCGCTTGCGCGGGCCCAGCAGAGCCATGGCTGACATGAGTCGGGCGCGACAATGGGCTTGGGTCCCGGGTCAGGAGGCCGTGCCGCCGCTCATCGCGCCCCAACGCGCGGGTCATCCGTCAGTAACAGCTGACAGCACCTCCGTAGGGGACATCATCCGCGTCGATGCGTCTGGCGGTGATCGTGCCGTTCTCCTTGGAATAGAAGAAGGCCGTCAGATGGACGCTGACGATGCACGAAGTCCCGTTCGATGAGCGGGTGACGGTCCCCTGGGCGCCGATGGCTTGTTCGGTGGAGCCCGCCGAGCAGGCGCCGGCCGTGATGGCCTCGATGCCCCAGCCCTTGGGCGCGCTCACGCGCAGAGGTCTCGTGTCCACTAGGGATTCCCCGCTGACGAGAACGAACCACATGCAGTTGCCGTCGTTCCCGGTCTTCTTGAGGCCGAGCCGATCGTAGGCGCCGATGGTGAAGCTCGCGCTGTATTGGGCGCTGCCAGCAGGTTCGGGTGCGGCTTCGACGCAGCACAGGTAGTCCTGACCAAGAGAGCACCCCGCCGCGAGACAATTGGGATTCTCGCTCGCCACCTTGTCGGCCGCCTCGATGGAGCTGATGCTCTCCCCCGCGCTGGGGTAATAGCAGACAGGCGTGGGGGTCTTCGCGCCTGGGCAGCAGCCACACCCGCAGGCCGTGGTGCTGCCGGTGCAAATGCTGGCCTGCCGCGCGCACCTGCCGGAGCTGGGGTTGAGAACGTACCCGCTGTTGCACGAGCAGGTGCCGTTGGCTCGGCAGACGCCGAACACCGCCGCGCTGATCGGATCGTCGTTGCAGGTCTGGTTCATGCCCGGCGTGCACACGCCCTTGGCGTCAGGGGCGCCGGACACGTCCTTGCTGCCCGCGTCCACGGGCGTCGACGTCGCCTCGGCCGCCATCCAGAAATCCCAGTTCCAGTAGTGGTCCGTCACCTCGGGTTGCACGGCCACCAAGCCGTGGACCTGAAGACGCTGCGTGGGTCCCCCGGCCGCGGCGAATTCGAAGGTGCCGTTTTCGCCGGTCGCCAGTTTGAGCGTGGTGCCGGTGCCGCCACTCTTGGGCGAGAAGACGAACCTGAAGTCGCCCGGGGCTCCGGCGACACCGGGGAACCCACAGGCCAGCGCCTCGACCGCCACGGAGAAGGGCAGGTCCAGCATGTAGTTGCGCGACGACTGGGTCGCCTCGGGTCGGCGGCCACCCGATCCGAGGAAGAGCAGGTTCCCCTGACCCGCGCCGGGCTCGGCGTCGTAGATGGCCAACCAGAAGATGCCTGGACAGAAGCGGGAATCCGATTCGAGGTGCCAGACCACTCGAATCCGGCGGCCCACGGGAACCGGCACATCGATGCTGCCGGGCGTGGACTGGGCCGCGCACGTCGATCCGTCGCACAAGACGAATCGGTAGAGGCTCGCTTGGCAGGTGGCGGGGGTCGGGCAGCTATCGATGGTGAGCTGGTTGCCCTTCTTCTCGACCAGCCACCCCTCGAAGTCGTTGATGGGCCACGTGCCGGCGTCCACCCAATCGTGCGGCGACTGAGCCTGCCCATCCGGTGTCGTCAGCGAGAAGCGGAAGCGCTTGAGGCCGGTAAGACTGTCCAGGTCTTTGTAGTAGCACTTCTGGTCGGAGGAAGTGTCGGGGCTCACGGACGCATCCGGCGTGATCACGCTGGCGGATTTGCGACAGCGGCCGCTGGCGGGGTTGATCTCGAAGCCGCTGTTGCAGACGCAGGCGCCTTCCTTGCCGCAGACACCGGCCGTGCCGCTGAAGAGATCGTCATCGTTGCAGGTTTGGTTGAGCAAGGGCGTGCACACCTGGCCGGCGGCCGCGTCGGAGCCCGCATCGGTAATCGGCGCACGCTTGCATTTGCCGGTCGCCGCATTCAGGAGGTATCCCGTCTTGCAGGCGCAGGCCACCCCGCCCTCGCAGGTCCCGGCGACCCACGAGGCCCATAGCTCGTCGTTGCAGGTCTGGTCGGCGCCCACCGTGCAAATGACAACGCCGGCATCCGAGGTGACATCCAGCTTGCAGCGCTTGCTGGTCGGGTCCAACTTGAACCCCGACCTGCACAGGCAGCTTCCGTCGGGTTGGCAGCTCCCCGCCACTGTGGGCAGGTTGGGATCATCATTGCAGCTCAGGTCCAGGGACACAGGGGCATACGCACACCCGGTTTCGGGCCGGGTTTTCTGACCCGTGTCCACCGCCGCGCGACCCGAATCCTCACCCTCCCGACCCAGGCTGGTGTTGGTCGTGCAAGCCGCCCACGGGTACGCAGCACTCACAAGCAGACACAAGAGCCAACGAACGTTCGTCATGAGAGTCTCTCCTTATTCATCCTGTGTAGTGGCCGGCCGGGCGCAGATCCGTTACGGCTTGACGGCCGCGGCCGCGCACGAGGTGCGCAGGCGGGCCAGCAGCGGCGAGCGAGGAGCGAGCGACGCGAGTCGCGCCGCCTCGGCCAGCGCCTGCGGCTCGCGATGCAACAGGCACAAGGCCAGAGCCCGGGCCGCGCTTCGTTCCTGCCAGAAGGTGGCCAAGGGGCAAACGGCGGCGTGCTCGGCCAGCAGGTCGAGGGCACGCTGCCCGCTGCGCGCGCGCAAAGCCGCCTGGGCCCTGGACAGCAGCCCCAGCTCCCGCTCCGCGCTGCACTCGTTGCCTGGTTTCGAGCTCGCCGCGGGCCGCGCGCCCTCTCGATCCGGGACAGGTTCCGGAAGGCTGCTGGACCGCCAGGAAGAGGTCGGGCTCGCGACGCTCGACGGCGGCTCGGGTGACGCTGAGACCTCGGGCACCAGCGCCGCGGCCACCTCCGGCTTGGGCACGGCCGCGAGAACGACTGCCATCTCACGGGCAGGTTCGCCGGTGCGACCCGAGGGGGCACGCACGGCGACCCGACGAACAGGAGCCGTCAGGACAGGCCGGACCACGCCGGGCACCGGGGCAGCGGCGGCGGGCACGGACTCCCGCGGTTGCCGAGCAGCCGGGGCCACCAGCGTGGGAGGCGCCGGGCGTTTCGTTTGCTGCACGGCCGGGACCGGCTGGGGGGCGCGTCGGGTCTTCACCAGCGCGGTCGTGCCCACCACACCGGCCGCGGCCAGCGAACAGATGAGCACCAGTTTGCTGGCGGCCAGACCCGCCCCCGAGGCTCCGGCGACGGGAGCGGCCGGTGGCAGAGGGGCTGGCAGCGGGCCCAGGTGAGCCGCCAAGGCCGCCCGCACCCGCTTCTTGGTCGAAACGTCCGCGCGCTCGGCGGGACGCGCCCTGGCGATCAGCTCACGGGCCTCGCGCGACAGCTCAGTCATCGTAGCCTCCTCTTGCGCCCTTCTTGGAGAGCCGCAGCACTTGCTCGAAGGTCATGCGGGCGGCGCGCAGACGCGAGTAGACCGTGTTGACGTTCACGTCCAGGGCCTGCGCGATCTCGGGGACACTCATCTGCTCCAGCTCGGCCAGCACGAACACCACGCGCTTGTCATCGTCCAGCTCGCCCAGCAAGGCATCGAGTTGGCGCAAGGCCTCGGCGTGCACTGCCGCGCCCAGCGGGTCACGCCCCGGGGCGACCAGATCGTCGGGCAAGGGCTCGGCCCCGCCTTTGCGCGCCTCGTGCCGCCGGTGCTCGCTGGCGATGCGCCAGGCGATACCGGCCAGCCACGTCTTCAGCGATGAGCGACCGGCGAACTCCGCCAGCCGCCTGTGCACGACGATGAACAGCTCCTGAACGGCGTCGTCCAGGTGGGCGGCCGGAATCCCTAGCCGCCGTAGATTGGCCCAGGCGAAATCGAAATACTGCTCGTAGATCTCGTCAAAGCTCGGCACACAAGCCTGGCTCGGCTGGTGAAAGGGTTCCGCTATGCGCTGTGACGAGGCCATGGCGCTTTGTGCTCTTCCCTATGTGGCCGGGACGCGAGAAATCCATTATCAGAGGCGCAGCTCCAACCCGCCAGCCAAGCGCGCGGTCAGTTGCCGCACGACGTACACGTCATCCGCGCCTTGGGCCGCGTTGTGAACCTGCAGCCTGGGCCTGCGCACCATCAGACCCAGCGACGCCTCGGCGCGCAGCCAGAGCCAGTCGCGCAGCCGCCAGCCCAAGGCCGCGCCGCCGGTAAGCGTGACCGCCAGCGAGTCATGCGTCTCGGGAAAGGCGATGGTACCGCCCCCGGTGCTGCGCAACCAGGTCAGGCCAGCCCCCAGGCAAGCCGCGGGCTCCACGTTTTCGCCCAGCCGCCAGGGCAGGCAAGCGCGGGCCCCCGAGCTGAGCGGCACGCGCACCCGCCCGGTATGACCGCGATCACCGGAGACAGTCTGCGCCGACTGGTACAGGCCATCGACTTCGAAGCGCAGGCTTGGCCAGGCGATCCCGACCGCGCCCCCATAGGCAAGAGCGACATCAGGCAGCCCGCCCCAATCGGCGGCCAACAGCGGGCGCAGCAGAAAGAGCGGCCGCGCGGATGCCCCGGCGCGCGGCCGCTCGGCCTTCGGGGAACCCTCGGGGCTCTCGACCACCGGCGTCGCGGACGGATCGACGGTCAAGGCCACGATCAGCGCGGCGCCCTTGATCAAGCTGGCACAATCCTCGGCGTCGAAGCTCCGTTCACCGGAACCCGCGGCCGTTTCGATGCGCAGCTTGGTCCGCCAACCACCGCCGATACCTGGACTCACCACCGCATCCACGCGCAGGAGCTTGCTCGCCAATCGGTCGGGCTCCACCCCGACCAGCCCCGCCACCCGCTCCATCACATCGCCGGACGGACAAGCAGCCGGGGCCGCCCACGTCAGCGCCGGGGCCTTGGCCTGTGTATCCGGTTGGGCGCTCACACGCACCGGCACCAGGGCACACACGAGCGCAACGGCGCTCACGAGGGTGGCTCGAACGAACATGTCCCTCGATAGAGCAACGAACCGGAGTGACAAGTCAAGGGCGAGCGACGAACCCAGTCGGCAGGTTCCGCGGAGAGCGGCCTCCCACAAAAAGAAGACTGGCTACTTGCGTCGTAATCTCGTTCTGCACTATAGAACCCCGCCTGAAAGGAGAGCTCCAAACGAGAAACAAACACGCGAACACAAGGTGCATGAAGGCCACCATGCTGGCCCTGCTGCTTGGGACCAGCGGCTTGCTCGCCTGCGAATCGCAGGAGCAGGGCGCGCTCGACCAGGCGGGCGCGGCCGAGGAGTCGGTGACCGTCGCCCTCAGCGAGGTGCCCGCATCGACGCTATGTATCCGGGTCACCGCCCTCCCCGTCACGGGTTGGGCCAAGGTGAAGAGCTTCATCGTGTCGCCCGGGGCCAGCTCGGCGAACCTGCAGATGGGAGCGCTCTGGCCTGGCGACTACGGCATGAGCGCGGATGCGTTCCCAGTGGCCTGCGGCAGCATCAGCGGCGCTGGAGACTGGATCGCGGATCCGGTTACCCTCACGGTGAGGGCCGGTGCCGCCACGACCGTCAACCTGACCTTTCGCAAGAACGCAGGGCTCGCGGGGGCTGTCCCGGGCCCTTTTTCTTGCCAGGCGTTTTCAATCCGAAGGCTTCGTCGGCAAGCCGATTACTTCAGCTCCCCCTCGGCAAACACGATGGCCTCGTAGACCTTGAAGGACGCTGTCTTCCAGCCGTCGGCCGGCAAGCGGGCCTTGCTGGCCAGGTGGCGCAGGGTGGTCTCGCGATCCCAGCCTTGCTCGGGCGCCACCTGCGGCAGGAAGGTGGCGGAGTTCCAGCCGCTCTCGAGGATGATGCCGTGGCGACCGATGACGATCTCCTCCGCGCTCTTCACCGGGCGCGGCGGGGTCAGCACGGAGACCTCGAGGGTGATCGAGGGCAACTCGGCCACCGTCACCGGTGAAAACCGCGTGTCGTCCAAGGCTGCACTGGCGGCCCGCCGGGACACGACCTCGTAAACCGACGCGCTGGGCTCCAGGGTGCCGATGCAGCCACGCAGCTCACCACCGCGTCCGCTGCAGGTGCCCGCGGCGCCGGTGGTGCACTTCAAGGTTACGAAGGCGCCGGCCTTGCGCTCCAGCGACGGTGTGGACGGGATGTGCTGGATGCCGTCGGGATCGAAGCGTCCCTTGCGCACCGAGGCCTCCAACGAGGCCCGGGCCAGCCGCAACAGCGTGCGTTTGTCGTCATCCGACAAGGGAAATTCGCTTTCACCTGCCGCGCGTGCCTCTTCCAATTTGCCCTCCTCGCGCCACCTTCCGGTGAACGCCATTCCAACGTACGTTACGCTGCTGGACCAGTCCGAGGTCACGTCGCCCGAGGTGGTGCGCGCCACCTGGTGGGGCTGGTGCCCAGAGAACCGCCCCAGCAATTCCAGCAGCAACGCGATGGGGTGCAAGCCGCAGATGGTGGCGCCGGTCTTGTCCGCATAGGCCAGCAGGCCCTTTCGATTCATCTTGGTGATCTGATCGATGGCGCCCTGGTCCACCCGCGCCAGCCGCGCCTTGATGTCGCCCGGGCCCTGGGGGACCTCGTAGCCGTAGTGGACGCCCCGGTGGGTGAAGTCGCTGGAGGCGACCACCACGGTGTGGCTGTCCACGATCTCGGCCAGGGCCGCGGCCATGTCGACATACTCTTGCTCGGACAGGCGCCCCACCAGGATGGGCACCAGGCTGAACTTGGGCAACACCCGCTGCAGCAGGGGCAATTGAATCTCCAACGAGTGCTCGCCCTGCTCGGCTTGCATCACGCTGGCAACCACCGGGCTGCGCCGCAGGCGTTGCACGGCGCGCACGTCCACGGGAACCAGCCCCAGCGGGGTTTCGAAGTCGGTGACGTCGGGAATGGAAACCCCGCGCAGGGGGGTGCGGTGCGAAATAGCCAGCAGAACCACGCGACGCACGTCCTGGCCGCGCAGGAGCTGATAGCTGGCCGCCGCCGTCTGGCCCGAGAAGCGGTAGCCGGCGTGAGGCGATATCAACGCGGTGATCTTGCCCTCCACCTTGGCGGGTGTAGCCGCCGCGAAGAGGGCGTCCACCTCGGCGGCCAACTGGTCCTTGTGGTCCGGGTACCACGATCCCGCGATCTGCGCGTGGCGGATACGCCGGGCCGGCTCGGGCGCCGAGGCCGGGGCCGCGACCTTCGAGGCCTGGCCGGGCGGGGCTGGCTTCTTCAAGCACCCCGCACATCCCCCAAGCAACAAGGCCGCCGCCGGCGCCATCCAGTTCATGGAGTTCTTCACGGGCAAGATCCTTGTCCCGGCGAGCGACCCTGTCAACCGGCACGATTTGTGTGATCTCGGCTGCATCGACGGCGGACAAAAGCGAGGCACGCGCCGTCCTAGGGCGATATCTCCTAGGCCGCGCTGAGGTATCGGAATACGCTGGCAACCAGCTCACCCGCGTTCCATGGAAAGCACCGTGCACGACCCTCATCCCGTCCCACCCTGCCAACCGGTCGCATCCGACTACCAGCCGAGGCCACGGCTTCGCGGTATCGTGCTTGGTTTGAGGCGTCTGACGGCGCGCTTTCTGGTGCCGGTCGTGTTTGCCGCCTCGGCCTTCCTGCTGGTGCTCTTCTTCCACCAGGATCCGTCGGCCAATCCGCTCAGCCGGATCATGACGGTCATGGCACTGGTCGACGACCATTCCCTGCGCGGCGACCGCTGGAAAGACAGCATCGCCGACAAGGCGGTCATCGACGGCCACGTCTACAGCGACAAGGCCCCCTTCTCCAGCCTCCTGGTGGTGCCGTTCTATGCGGCGTGGAAGGTATTCCATCGCAGCGCCGACTTCGGGGTTCGGCAAGAGGCCGCGCTCCACCTCGGCAACATGGTGGCGGCCGCCCTGCCCTTCATGATCGTCGGCTTGTTGGTCTTTTCGCGACTCCGACGGCTGGGCACCACGCGCGCTTCGCAGCTCGCCCTCGTGGCGATGTTCTCCACCAGCCTCTTTCAGTACGGCAACACCTATTACGGTCACATGCTGGCCGCCTGCCTGCTGCTCGGGTCGTACGTGCTGGCGGTGGAGAGGGGGCGCTGTTTCTGGGCCGGACTGCTCGGCGGGTTGGGGGTCATGACCGAATACCCCATCTTCCTGCCCGAAGCCATCATCGGGCTGTGGCTGCTCGGTCCCCGTCTGTCGGGTTGGCGGCGCACGCTCCGTTTCGTGCTGGGTGCGCTGCCGCCTGGCTTGGCCCTGCTGGCCTACAACTGGGTGCTCACCGGCAACCCCTTCTCGCTCTCGTATTCACACGTCACCGACGACTGGGCGCCCATGAAGATCGCCTTCGGCATGCGCCTGCCCTCGCCCGAGGCGGCCTGGGAGCTCTTGTTCGGACAGTTCCGCGGCGTCCTCTTCTGGGCGCCCATCCTGGGGTTGCTCGTCCCGCTGGCCCTGCGCAAGCCCCACACCACGGCCATCGAACCCCGGCGTGAACGCCGCCTGCTCGTGCTCCTCGCCCTCGCGACCCTCGGCCTCGCCAGCTCCTACTTCAAGTGGGACGGTGGCTGGTGCACCGGACCGCGCCATCTCGCGCCCATCATGGCACTCCTGCTCTACGTGGGAGCGGGACGACTCGCCGCCGACTGGCGGCTCTACCGCGTGCCCTTTCTGGCGCTGGGCGCGGGCGGGATCTTCGTGAACATCGTGGCCGCGGCCACCAGCCCCATCATCCCGGAGGAGCACAAGCGCCCCTTCTTCGAGAAGTTCTGGCCGATGCTCAACCGCAACGAGATCAACTGGCACAATCTGCCCCACGAGTTCTTCGACTGGCCGAACAAGGGGTGGCTGGTCCTCGTGTGGGCGGGCCTGTTCGCGTGCGCGCTCGGCCTGCTACGCCTGGCGGGGGCCGCCGTGGGCCGGCTGTCCCCCGGGACGCCCCCCATCAACAACGGTTGAAACTGGGCGCAAAGAACGCTAGGCATTCGTTCATGGCTGACAACAAGATGAAGAAGTACGTCTGCGTGTGCGGTTACGAGTACGACCCCGCGGTCGGCGATCCCGACGGCGGCATCAAGCCCGGCACCGCCTTCGAGGACATCCCCGACGACTGGGTGTGCCCGACCTGCGGATTGGGCAAGGACGCCTTCACCCCGGCGGACTAGCCCCATGGCCGCACGCAGCTTGAAACCCGGCGTGTTCGCGGTGGGCGTGCTGGACTGGCACAAACCGCGTTTCGACGAGCTCATCCCCCTGCCCGACGGCACCAGCTACAACGCCTACCTGGTCAAGGGGCAGAACAAGGTGGCCCTGCTGGATACGGCCGAGCCCGAGTTCGCCGATGAGCTGTTCGCCAATCTGGCCGCCGCCGGCGTCAACAAGCTCGACTACGTCATCGCCCACCACGCCGAACAGGACCACTCGGGCTGCTTGTCCGCCGTGCTCGCCCGTTTTCCCGGGGTCAAGCTGGTCACCAACCAGAAGTGCGCCGACTTGCTCAAGAGTCACCTGCACGTGCCCGCCGAGGCCATGATGCTGGTCAACGACGGCGACACCCTGGATCTGGGCGGCAAGACCCTGCAGTTCATCTTCGCGCCCTGGGTGCACTGGCCCGAGACCATGTTTTCGCATCTACGCGAGGACAAGATCCTCTTCACCTGCGATTTCCTGGGCTCGCACTGGGCCACCAGCGATCTCTTCTCGGACGACGAGCGCCACACCTATAACGCGGCCAAGCGCTACTACGCCGAGATCATGATGCCCTTCCGCGCCCGTCTGGCGGGATACATCGCAAAGATCGAGGGGTTGGGGGTGGACATGATCGCCCCCAGCCACGGCCCGGTTCACCGCCGGCCCGCCTTCATCCTCGACGCGCACAAGGACTGGATCGCGGACAAACCCAAGAACCTGGCCATCGTGGCCTATGTGTCCATGCACGGCAGCACCAAGGTGCTGGTGGATCGCTTGGTCGATCAACTGATCGGCCGGGGCGTGTCGGTCGCGCGCATCAACCTGCCCAACATGGATCTCGGCCAAATGGCCATGGCGCTGGTCGACGCCGCCACCATCGTGATCGGAAGCTCGACGGTGCTGACCCAACCCCACCCCGCCGCGGCCTACGCCGCCTACGTGGCCAACCTGCTTCGGCCCAAGGCGCGCTTCGCCACGGTGGTCGGCTCGCTGGGCTGGGGTGGAAAGAACGTCGAAACCCTGAAGAGCTTGCTCGGCAATCTCAAGGCCGAGTTCCTGCCCCCCGTCGAGGTCAAGGGCCTGCCCACCGAGCAGGACCTGAAGGCCATCGACGCGCTGGCCGAAAGCATCGCGGCCAAACACGCGGCACTGTAAGGGCGGGGCTCGCTGCGGGTGCCGTCGCGGTGAGGCGGCATCCGCCCCACCCCGCGACGAGCCTCCCGCTATGTGTTCTCGGAAGGTCCAGCTTCAATACGGAATCGCGCCCGAAACACGAAAATCCCGCGAAAATCCCGGGAAATTGGGGTTGTCGGTGCTGTTCATTATGGGAAAACCCCTGAACGTCTCATGCGGTTTTCATGCAGCACCCGTTCTCTTCATTCCTTGATCTTCACCACCGCGCTCTTCGCCATCGGCTGCGGAGACTCGGGCAAGACCACCGGCTCGGGCGGCTCGGTTGCACCGGGGGGAGGCGGCGGCACCTCGGACATCGGTGGCGCCACGCCTCCCCAGGGTGGCGCGGGCGGCTCAACGGTTCTCGGCGGTAACGCCCAGGGTGGCGCGGGCGGCACCTTCAACACGGGGGGCACCTCCAGCGTGGGGGGAGCCTCCAGCCCAGGAGGCACTGCCAGCGCAGGCGGCACGACGAAGGGCGGCGCGGGCGCGACCACCAGCCCGGATGTCGGCCCCAGCGACGACGTCAGCAAGGGTTGGGGCAACGTGCGCTTCGACGGCGGCGGGTTCGTCGATGGCATCGTGGCCTCCAGCAAGGAGCCAGGCCTGCTCTACGCGCGCACCGACGTGGGCGGCGCCTACCGCTGGAACGCCAAGAAGAAGGTCTGGGTTCCCCTGCTCGACTGGCTCTCCCAGGACGACGTGGGGCTCTATGGCGTCGAGAGCATGGCCCTCGATGACCAGAATCCCGGGCGCCTCTACCTGCTGGTGGGCACCAGCTACTTCAGCAAGGGCAAGACGGCGATTCTGCGCTCCGAGGATTACGGGACGACCTTCGAGACCATCGACGTCTCCGCCTTGTGGCGCGCGCACGGCAACGGGCTGGGCCGGCAAACCGGCGAAAAGCTCGCCGTGGATCCCCACAACCCCAACATCCTGTTCTGTGGCAGCCGCGCCGCGGGTCTCTTCAAGAGCACAGACGCCGGAAAGACCTGGGCCAAGGTCAACGACATCGGCGCCCAGTCCGGCACCGATCTCACCAGCAGCAACGGCATCGCCTTCGTGCTCTTCGACCCGGCCTCCAGCCTCGCCGCGGGCGGCACCAGCGTCATCTACATGGGCGTCTCGGACGCCAAGAACGGCCTCTACGTCAGCAAGGATGGCGGGGCCTCGTTCGCCCCCATCGCGGGCGCGCCCGCCGGCCTGATGCCCAACCGGGCCGTGCTGAACAACGGCAACCTGTTCGTCACCTTCGCCAACTCGCTGGGCCCGCACAGCCTGTCGAACGGCGCCTTCTACCGCTACGCCGTGGCCACCGGCACCTGGACCAACCTGACGCCCAAGACCGACGACGGCAAGGGCTTGATGGGCAACGGCGGACAAGGCGCCGCGCACGGCTTCGGCGGGGTCAGCGTGGATGCGGTGGATCCCAACCGCATCCTGCTGAGCACGCTCAACTACTACGGCGGCCAAAACCGCTACGCCGACGGCCGCGAGGGCTGGGGCGACCGCATTTACCTGAGCAGCGACGGCGGCGCCACCTGGACCACCGCCTTCTCGCCCCAGGACACCATCGACGCCTCCACCGCCAACGTGTCGAGCAACGGCAACGGCTGGATCAGCGGCATGGCCATCCACTGGGCGGGGCACATTCTCTTCGACCCGTTCAACGGCAAGGAGGGATGGGTCATCTCGGGCAACGGCGTCTTCCACTGCGACAACCTGGGCGACGCCCAACCCGTGTGGAAATTCGAGTCCAAGGGCATCGAAGAGACGGTGCCCCTGGACATCGTCAGCGTGCCGGGCGGTCCCTTGGTCACCGCCATCGGCGACTACGACGGCGCGACCTATGCGGACATCGGCCGCTCCACCCCGCGCCACAGCCCGCCGGTGGGCACCACCCAGTCGCTCGGCTACGCGCCGCTCGTCGGGGCCTTCGTGCGCGGCGGCCGCGTCGCCGACTACTCCACCGGCACCGCCATCGAGAGCGACGTGATGTGCTTGTCCGAAGACAAGGGGGCCACCTGGAGCAAGTTGGCCACCACGCCCAAGGGCACGCACGGCCTGCTGGTGCTCTCGGCCGACGGCAAGGTGCTGCTGCACCGGCCGGAGAACTCCAGCACGGTTCACCGCTCGATCGATCAGGGCAAGACCTGGAGCGCGGTGACCGGGCTGGATGGGCAGGCCCAGTACGCGCGCATCGTGTGCGATCCGGTGAACGCCGACGTGTTCTATTTGCTCAACCAGCAGGGCAAGCTGCTCAAGTCCACCGACAAGGGCGCCAGCTTCGCCGTGGTCGGCAGCCTACAAGACGAGGGCAAGGGCCTGTACCAGAACAGCGGAGGCCTCATCCGCACCGTGCCCGGCCGCGCGGGCCACCTGTGGGCGCCCTTGGATCAGGCCCAGGCCTGGGCGCCCAACGGCAAGTACAGCACCAACGGTCTGGCCTACTCCGAGGACGGTGGCCTCACCTGGACGCGGCTGGCCTCGGTAAGCTCCGGCCACGCCGTGGGCGTCGGCAAGGCCGCGGCCGGCGCCGCCTACGAGACCTTGTTCATCTGGGGCGTGGCGGGCGGCGCCAGCAATCCCCTCGGCATCTATTACTCGGTGGACAAGGGTGCCACCTGGAAACGCATGAACGACGACCAGCACCAGTTCGGCGGCCCGGGCAACGGCGCCTTCGTGCAAGGGGACATGAACGTCTTCGGCCGCGTGTACATGAGCACGGTGGGACGCGGGCTGGTGTACGGGAACGTGACGGACTAACCACAGAGGACACAGAGCGGGGCCGGGCCCGCAACCCAAGCCGGAAGGTCGTGGTCGTAGACGTGGCCGTGGCCGTGGCCGTGGCCGTGGCCGGACACTCTTCGTCTGCGGGTGTGGTGCCATGACATCGTTGACAAACGAGTGCCAGGACATCGC
>CAZHUY010000128.1:9046-17942 GCA_964535465.1 uncultured Myxococcales bacterium | reverse complement strand
TCGTAGCGCTCACCCGCGCGCATCAACTTGAGGTCGACCAGGCTGGACAACACCTTGATGACGTTGCCGGCCGCCGAGCCGAAGTTCTCTCGAGCCAACACCCCGCTCAGGGTCTCCGAGGCTCCGATCTGCCCTTCCAGCGCGTTGCCTTCGCTATCGCTGTCCGCTTTCTGCGCGCCCGTCTTGCTCGTCGAGGAGCCAGGCGCCCCCGCCAGCTTCTGCTTGCCCTTCTCCTTATACGAGGCCCCGAGCAGCGAAGGCGGAATGGCGTCGGCGGAGATCTGTTTCTTGCTGTCGCCCAGGGTCTGCGAGGTGGACACCGGCGGCATCAGTTTCTGCATGGCCGCGTCCGCGCGAAAAAAGAAGAAGTACACATTCACGCCGGTCAGGGCGACCAGCAACGCGCCCAGGCCCCACGAGCCGCGCAGCGCGGAGCGGGACCGGCGTCTTCTCCGTCGGGGGACGAGTGGGCGGCCCATCTAGGCGAGACCACCGCAATGTCGAGGTGAGGACAACTTCTTCATGAGCTGGAACAGAAAGCGTTCACGGTATGCTAGCGCCGCTGGCGCGTCTCAGCAACTCTTCCGCATGGGCCGCGGCTTCGGCTGACGGCGTCGCGCCGCCCAGCATGCGTGCGATCTCGGCGCTGCGCTCGGCGGGACCCAGCAGCGAAACCCGCACCATCGTGCGCGTCTTGTTGGTCTCCTTGGTCACCTTGATGTGATGATCCGCGAACGCCGCGATCTGCGGCAGGTGGGTCACCACCAGCACCTGGCGATGGGCGGCCGTGGCCTTCAGCTTGCGTCCAATCACCTCGGCGGTTCCCCCACCCACACCGGTGTCCACCTCATCGAAGACATAGACCAAGGCCTCATCCTGTTTGGCCAAAGCCTGCTTCACCGCCAGCATGACCCGCGACAATTCGCCGCCCGAGGCGATGCGATCGAGCGGCCGCGGCTCCTCGCCACGGTTGGGGGCGAAGAGGAAGCGCACGCGGTCCTTTCCCCGCGGCCCAACCTGCTCACGCTCGTCGACCACGATGGGTACGCGCGCCCCAGCCAGCCCCAGATCCTTCAAGGTCTCGTCGATGCGACGCCCCAGCGTCCGACCCGCCTTGCGTCGCTGTTCGGTCAACTGCGCGCACAGAATGGTGATCCTTTGGCTGGCGGCCTCGACCGCTGCCTTGCGCGCCGCCAGCCCCTCCTCGAAGGAGCCCAGGGCCGACAACTCTTGGCTTATGGCCTCGCGCCGCTCGATGGCGGTCGCGATGGTGCCTCCGTGCTTGCGGATCAGGCGCCCGATGAGAAACAGCCGCTCTTCAATCTCGCTCAAGCGTTCGGGATCGAAGCGGACACTGCCGGCGTAGCGTCCCAGCTCGCTGGCCGCCTCCTCCACCTGGGCCTGGGCGGCACGCAGATTCTCCACCACCGGGACCAGGGCGGGGTCCAACTGGGCCAAGGCCGCGATTTCACGCGAGACCGCGGCGATGCGTCCCACGACCGCGTCGTCAGACGAATACAGCGTCTCCTCGCCGTGCGTGCAGGCCGAAAGAAACTTCTCCGCGCCCTTGGTACGCTCGCGCTCGGCCCGCAGGCTCTCGTCCTCGCCCGGCTGCAGGTCGGCCTGCTCCAGCTCAGAGAGCTGAAAGCGCAGAAGATCCTCGCGCTCGGCCCGCGCGCGCGCATCGGCATCGAAGCCTGCCAGCTCCGCCTGCGCCCGGGTCAGCTCCGCGTAGGCTTGCCCCACCTCGGCCAGCAAGGCCGCGTGGCCCGCATGAGCATCGACGATGGCCATCTGGCTCTCGGGATCCGTCAGCAAGTGCTGATCGTGCTGCGAGGTGATGTCGACCAACTTGCCCACGCTGTTGGCCAGATCCGTGGCGCTGGCCAAACCGCCGCCCAGATGAATGCGACCGCGGCCCGAGCGCGCCAGGGATCGCCGCACCACCAGCCCCTCCTCTACGCTCCGGCCGTCGGCCAGCAAGCGTTCGCGCACCTCCCAACCCTCGGGCAGATCCAGCACCGCCTCGACCCGCGCCTCGTCGCAGCCGACGCGGATCATCTCGGTGCTGGCCCGACCGCCCCGCAACAGGCCCAGAGCCTCGACCAGAATGCTCTTGCCCGCCCCGGTCTCACCGGTGATGACGGTCAGGCCAGGGCCCAAGGAAACCTCGACCTCATCGATGAGGGCGAAACCGGAGACTCGCAACAAGTTCAGCATGGTGGGGTTGTCGGCATCACGACCCTAGCAGTTGCGTGGCCAGACACTGAAGCCCCCATTTTTCTGATCGCCCCCGCTCAGGCCTTGCGCTCGCCCCAGGACAGCTTCTGCCGCAGAATGCCGAAGAACGAGCTGCGAGGTCGAAAGACCCGCAGGGACTTGCTCGATTTCCTGACTTCCACCACGTCGCCCTGCTCCACGTCCCGGCTCCATAGGCCGTCAACCGTCAGCGAGGCGCTCTCGTGAGAGACGTTGGTGACCGAAAGCACCTGATCGGCGCGCACCACCAAGGGCCGATTGGTCAGGGTGTGCGAACAGATGGGCGTCAGCACGATGGCCTCGAGGTCGGGCGTCAGGATGGGGCCGCCCGCCGCCAGGCTGTAGGCCGTCGACCCCGTGGGCGTGGACATGATCAGCCCGTCGGCCTTGTAGGTCGCGATGCTCTCGCCGTCCAGGGAGGCCGACAGGTCGAGCAGACGAGGAACCCCTCGCTGGGTGATGACGGCCTCATTGAGCGCGCCGTGGCTCTCGCCGCGACCGTCCTGGCGCAGCGTCACATCCAGACGCATGCGTTCCTTCAACTCCAGGCGCCCCTCGACCGCATCGATGACGGCGGCCCGGGCCTCGGAAGCCGTGTAGGGCGTCAAGAAACCCAGGGTCCCAAGATTGAGGCCCAGCAGGGGAACGTCCAGGTCCCCCACCAGGCTCGCACCGTGCAGGAATGTACCGTCGCCGCCCAGCGAGACGAGAACGTCTATCTGGGCGGCCACCTCAGCCCCGGCCGCGCTGTCGTAGCCGGCGGGTGGGGGTTCGCCGTAGTCGCTGACGAAGATGACGTCAACACGTCGCTCCCGGAGGCACCCGGCCAAAGTCTCTGCAAGTCCAGAGCTTTCTGGGTTTCCCCGCCTGACGAGAAAGCCGAAACGCATGGTCGCGATACTACACGAACCAAACCATCGGCGGCACTCGCTGCGCCACCAGGAGCTCACCGAACAAACCAGCCGACCTATCCGGTCGACTCGGGTCGGTACGCGTCTACCCTACGGCTGCATCTCGTAGAAGATCGTGATGCTCAGGCAGTGAAACTCGCGGTCTGAACTTTGCGTCACGACCTTGTCGATGATCCGCGCCTTGGGATTGTCGTGGATCCAACGAGTCAACACTTCTCCAAGCTCATCTCGGTCCTTGGCCTTCGTCGCCGTGAATACCTTTGCCCCCATCATTGGCGTATCTCCTTCTGGAATTTCAGTTCGCCCTGGTCCGTGTGGCACGAAGCTCTCTCTCAACTTCCGCGCAAAAGATGAAATACAACTCACTTCGCGCAATGTAAAGGTTTTTTTTCGTCATCTTGCTCACAAATTGCGTGATCACCACAAATCGAGATTCGCGGCGCATCAACCTTGAACGCGGCCTTGACCAATGGCTCACACAATGCTTAATCTCCAGCTCCCTCTGAAATCGGACTCTCTGGAGGAATTGCTTGGAGACACTGCTCGGACGCCCGCTAGAAGTAGAAGTTCGGGATTCCATCGAAAAGGCGATGAAGATCCTGAAACAGAAGATGTCTAAAGAAGGCATCCTCCAGGAAATCAAACGTCGACGCTACCACGAGAAGCCTTCGGTCAAGCGTAAGCGCAAGATGCGTGAGGCTCGCAAGCGGCGTCGGCGTGAAGCCAAGCGGCGCGTGATCCGCTAGCCTCGCATTCCACGTCTGTCGCCTTTGGGCGGAGAGGGGTGGGGAGCTCGCCGGGACTCGTCATGCAAACCTGGGCCGAGATCCAAATTGAGGTTCACAGCGACGCCGCTGACCTGGTGGCCGCTGCTTTGGCTCCGCTAGCCGGTGGGGTCGAGCTGCGCGACGCCGGCACCCTGTTGTCGGCCGCACCGGAGCGTACGTGTGTGGTGGCCCTGTGTCCGCCCGAACAAGCGCAAGAGCTGCTCGAGGCGGTGGACGATGCCTTGTCCATGGCCAGGGCGGCCGGCGTGACCGTCGATCCGGTGGTCGTTCGCCAGCGGCAAGCCCAGGAAGACGAATGGCGGGACGTGTGGAAGCAGTTCTTCCGCACGACCCCTGTGGGCAAGCGCTTCACGGTCCAGCCCAGCTGGGATCAGGAAGCCAAGCCCACGGGTGAGTTCGTCATCCACCTGGATCCGGGAATGGCCTTTGGCACCGGCGCGCACCCTTCCACCCGGCTGGTCATCGCTTTGGCCGAGGAATGGCGCGAATCTCAGGCCGATGTGACCCGAGTTCTGGACCTGGGCAGCGGCTCGGGGATCCTATCCATCGTGGCCGCCTGGCTGTGGCCGCGTGCGCGCGTGCTGGCCCTGGACATCGATCCCCAGGCGACCGAGTGCGCCCAGGAGAACCTGGACCGCAACCACGTGACCAGCGTGGAGGCGCGCACCGGGGTCTTGGCCGACGCCGACTCGGGCTATCAGCTGATCATGGCCAACATTCAGGCGGACGTCCTGGAGGGGTTGGCCCCGCTCTTTCCCGCTCGGCTGCATCCCGAGGGGCGCCTGATCCTGTCGGGCATTCTGACCGACCAGGTGGACGCGTTGCTGCGCACCTATGGGGACGCGGGCTTCGCCCTGGTCGCACGACGAGATGAAGGGGAATGGTCGGGGTTGTGCCTGCGCCTTGCCGCGCGCTAGGTGCCAGCATGCCTCGCGTTTTCGTTCCTCCCCATCTGCTCGCGGGTGACCGCGTGACCCTCGATCGAGCTGCCAGCAAGCACCTGATCAGGGTTCTGCGGCTCGCACCAGGAGCCGAGGTGTGCGTCTTCGATGGCCGAGGCACGGAAATCGAAGCCCATGTCGTGGGCGCCAACCCCGCCGGAGTGGAGCTGGCGCTTGGCCAACGCCATCAACTGGCGCTGCCCACGGTGAGCGTGACCCTGCTGCAGTCGGTGCCGCGGGGCGAGCGCATGGATCTCATCGTGCAGAAGACCACCGAGTTGGGGGTCTCGCGCATCGTGCCGGTCGTGTCGGCCCACGGCGTCGTCAAGCCGACCACGGCCAAATCCCGGCGGTGGCAGACCATTGCCCAAGAGGCAGCCAGACAATCCGGACGTGCGGACGTGCCCGAGATCGCCGAGCCCGCACCCCTGCAGGAAGCGATGCGAGCCGCCAGCCGCACGGCGGGCCCCCGGCTGATCCTGTGGGAGGAGGAGCGCACCCTGCCCATGCGCCAGATCTTGGCCCAGCTGGCACCCGGTCCGGTGACTCTGCTGGTCGGACCCGAGGGCGGATTCGCCGTGTCCGAGGTGGGGGACGCCCGAACCCACGGATTCGTGTCGGTGGGGATAGGGCCGCGCATCCTTCGGGTCGAGACCGCCGCGCTGGTCGCCGTCGCGCTGACCCAAGCGGCCCTCGGGGCTTTGGATTAGCGCAGGCGGTAGAGAATCGGAAACTTGCAAGCCCGCGCGGGAGTCCCAGAATGCTGGCTGTGACCTCCTACGCAGCCGTGTGCAACGCAATGGCGACATTGGATGATTCGTCGCCCACGCAACCGACACCCGTGGGTGAAGTGCATCCTGAAATCCCTGCGGTGACCGCACCGCAAAGCGCGGCTCGCAGCCAACGGGTTCTGCGCGTGCGAGCGGCCGGCGTGGGGCGGCGCCTGCTTGCAGCCTTGATCGATTTCTTGTTGGTGGGTGCGGTGGCCGCCGGTTCGGCTCTGGTTGCCGCCGTGGCCTTGGGAGTTTCCCTGCCGGATTCCAGGGAATTTGGTCCCGACTTCGTGCTCGCGGGCCTGCTCGATCGCAACCCCATGGCCGTGGGCGCGCTGGGGCTGCTCGTCGGGATGAGCGCGCTCTACCAAATCTACCTGGGCGGCATCCTGGGCCAGACGGTGGGAAAACGGATCCTCCGCCTGCGCGTCATCTCCTCGTCGGGACGCACCCCGGGCCCCCTGGTGGGTTGCCTGCGTTTCGTCACCATGACGCTCAGCCTGTTGCCCGTCGGCTTGGGTTGGCTGTGGTGCCTGTTCGATCGTGAGCGCCGCGCCTTGCACGATCACCTGTCGGGCACTTACGTCATCGTCGAAGACGAATGACCGGTCGGGCGCACAGCCCATGCCCTCCCCCTCCTTCTCCTCCGCGCTGATTCGCGCTGGCCTCCTATCCGCCGCCACGGTGGCCGAGGCCGAGCGACGCCGCCAGATGTACGGGGGTTCCCTCGACACCGTGCTGCTGGAAATGGGCGCGCTCGACGAGCGGACCTTGATCACCCACCTGGCCAACCACACCGGGATCGCCGCGGTGCCGCTCGAGCGTCTGACCCGGTTGGAGCCGCAAGCGGTGTCGTGGTTGGATGCCGGTGCCGCCGCCCGTTTGGGGGCGGTGCCCATCGGTCGCCGCGAGGACGCGCTGGAACTGGCCCTCCATCCGGAGATCGATCATGACGCTCTGGTGGCCTGGGCGGCCGAGCGACGGCTGCTCATCGAACCCTACCTGGTGGTCGAGGCACGTTTCCGCGGCCTTCTCGGCATCGCCTACCAGATCCCGGTGCCTCCGCGTTTCGCCTCCCTCCTGGCCCAGCTGATGGGGCCCAGCGCGGCCCGTCGCTGGCATGCCCGCGCCCAACCTTCCCACACCCCGGCGCCGCAGCCCTTGTCACCCACCGCCATCGACGAGGTCGCGGCGATGCTGGAGAACGCGTGCCTGGGCGACGAAGGGACACGGAGCGCGGCGTGGCGAGCGCTGCGCCGACGCCTGCACGATCCGCGCGTGGCTTCGGCCTCACGCGATCTGCAGGCCAGACTCCTGGCCGACGACGAGAACCTGGTCATGGATGCGCTGCGAGCGTTGAGCGATCTGCGTGATCCCGCCTCGGTGCCCGCCATCGCCGAGCGGCTGGATGCGAGCAGCGAGCGGGTCGCCTTGGCCGCGCGGGCCACCCTGCTGGCCATCACCGGCGACGATCTCGGCCCCAGGCGAAAGCGCTGGTTGGACTGGTGGGAGAAGATGCAGCACCGACCGCGTATGGAGTGGTTGCTGGAAGCCCTCGCCCATCGCGATCCGCAGATCCGCCTGACCGCCTCGCAAGAGCTGCAAGAGCTCACCGGCGAGTATTTCGGCTACCACTATGACCTGCCCGATCGCGATCGCGAGGAGGCGCGGCGCCGCTGGTGGGACTGGTGGCGGACCACCGGCAAGCTGAAGTACTCCCGCTAGATACGCGCGGCCTGTTCACAACGCCCGGTCTTCCGATACACTGCCCCCGTGCAGCTGGTCATCGCCGAAAAACCCTCGGTCGCGCGCGACCTGTCGCGCGTGCTGGGCATGCGCCCGGTCGGCAAGCACTGCTTCGAGAGCCCGGAGCGGGTCATCACCTGGTGCGTGGGCCACCTGGTCGAATTGGAGGAGCCGGCTTCGTACGACGCCCGCTGGAAGTCGTGGCGGCTGGACACGCTGCCCATGATTCCGGCCGAGTTCAAGTTGCGGCCGGTGGCCGGCACGCGCGAGCACCTGCGCGAGGTCTGCAAGCTGCTGGTGGACAAGCGTTTCTCCGAAGTGGTCAACGCCTGCGACGCCGGCCGCGAGGGCGAGCTGATCTTCCGCTACCTCTACCAACTCGCGCGCAGCCGCCTGCCCTTCCGTCGCTTGTGGATCTCCTCGCTCACCGACGAGGCCATTCGTCAGGGCTTTGCCACGCTCAAACGCGGCGCCGAGCTGGACAAGCTGGCAGACGCGGCCCGCTGCCGCTCCGAGGCCGACTGGCTGGTGGGGCTGAACGCCACGCGCGCCGTGACCGTTCGCTATCGCACTGGCTCGGACTCCATGCTGTATTCCATCGGCCGCGTGCAGACGCCGACCCTGGCCATCCTGGTCGAACGCGAGAAGACCATCGCGTCTTTCGTGCCCAAGGACTTCTGGCAGGTCAAGGCCACCCTGACCACCGCCGAGGGCGCCAGCTTTCCGGCCACCTGGACGCTGGGCAAGCTCACCCGCTTCGCCAACCAGGCGGCGGCCGCGACGGTGCGCACGCGCTGTCAGGATCACGCCGGCATCGCGGACCCCCAGGGTCCCACGGTGGAAAGCCTCAAGCAGAGCAAGTCGCGCGAGGCGCCCCCGCTGCTATTCGATCTGACGTCGCTGCAGCGAACCGCCAACAAACGTTTCGGGCTGTCGGCGCAGGCCACGCTGGATGCGGCCCAGGCGCTCTACGAACGCCACAAGATCCTCACCTACCCGCGAACCGATTCGCGCCATCTGTCCAGTGACATGGCGGCCACCCTGCCCAAGATCTTCTCGGGTCTGACCGAGCTCGAGGACTACGCAGCCTTTGCCCAGCACCTGCGGACCAACCCGCCACGACCGAGCAAGCGATTCTTCGACGACAGCAAGATTCAGGATCACCACGCCATCGTGCCTACGGGCAAGACGGTACGGCTCGACAGCCTGGAACGCAACGAGCGCCGCGTTTACGATCTGGTGGTGCGCCGGTTCTTGGGAGCGTTCTATCCCGACGCTGAATTCGCCCAGACCGAGGTGGTGGTGAGGGTGGGACCGAACGAGGCCAGCCCGCCGGCGCCCCAACCCGCGGCGCCTCAGGCGGAGAACTCGACCGACGATTCGGCCACTATCGCCGAGGCGCCGTCCCCCCCCGATCGATACCTCGCCCGAGGCAAGGTACGCCTGGTGGCGGGCTGGCAAGAGGTGGCCGGCTTCGG
>CAZHUY010000128.1:0-9036 GCA_964535465.1 uncultured Myxococcales bacterium | reverse complement strand
TCCTGCCGCCCCTGCAAGAGGGGCAACACCTGGCTGGCACCTTCGAGGCGCCCGCCAAGAAGACCAAGCCGCCCAGCCGTCACAGCGAGGCCAGCTTGCTCTCGGCCATGGAGAACGCCGGCAAAAATCTGGGCCGGGCCGAGGGTGAGGTGGGGCCCGGCGGCAATGTGCCTGGATTCTCCGAGGGAGTCGATGACGAAGAGTTGCGCTCGGCCATGAAGGACTGTGGCCTGGGTACGCCCGCCACGCGTGCCGCCACCATCGAGACCCTGCTCAAGCGCGGGTTCATCGCCCGTGAGGGCAAGCACCTGTGCGCGACGCCGGTGGGTATAGCCTTGGTCGATGCCCTGCCCGTTCCCAGTCTGTCGTCGCCCGAACTCACCGGCGCCTGGGAAGCTCGCCTGGCCCGCATGGCGCGCGGAGAGGACCAGCGCGATGCCTTCATGGCCGACATCGCCCGCTACGTGCGCGAGATGGTCGACGCCATTCGCGCCGCCGCTCCCATGCGCGTCGTGCCCCTGCCCACGCTCCCCAGCAAGGCAAGGAAGGGACCTCGCCGCACCTCCAAGACCGGCCAGGCCAAGCCGCGCAAGCCCCGGGCTACCACCCGACCCCAACCCGTGCCCACGGCGAGCGCGTCACCCAGCGATCCCGTCGCGAGCCTGACTTGTCCACGCTGCCACGAGGGTCACCTGTTGACCGGCAAGCGCGGCTGGGGGTGCTCACGCTGGCGAGAAGGCTGCAAGTTCGTGGTCTGGTTCGAGGAGAACGGCGTTCGCCGCACTCTCGACGACCTGCGCGCCACGCTGCTGGCTTCCCACTAGTCAGTATGGAACGACCGGCTCCGGTTCGCAGATAGCGTGGGTTACGCTGCGGACCGGAAAAGGAAACCGTGGCGCAGAGCCACATGCGAAAGGAGCCGGTCGTTCCATACTGACTAGGTGCGGAATCAGCTGGTCTTCTCCAGCGCTTCCACACCGGGCACCTCGACCAATTGCGCCAGCAGGGCGCGATGCTCGCGGTGGCGGCCGCAGTAGTCGATGCTCATTTCGTGTAGCCCGTCAGGACGCGCTTGGTCCTCTCCGGCATTCACATGCCCGCCGGCCTCGTCCAGCAGCACCCGCAGGCGCACCTGGGTCTTTCCCCGCAATGGATCGTAGAGCACGCGCACCCGTTGCACATCGCAGGGGCCATTGAACCTGATCCCTACGCGGTGAACCGAGGCCAGGGTGAGGAACACGCAAAACGACAGGACCAGTCCCGCGGCCGCGTACCCGGCCCCCACGGCCAAGCCAATCCCCGAGGTGACCCAGATGGTTGCGGCCGTGGTCAGGCCCTGAATGGTCTGCCGATCGCGCAAGATGGATCCTGCGCCCAAGAAGCCAACCCCCGTCACAATCTGCGCGGCGATGCGCGCCGGCTCGTGACCACCCAGGCTCGGGCTGACCGAGATCACCGTGAACAAGGCGGAGCCCACGCAGATCAAGATGTGCGTGCGCAGCCCCGCGGCCTTGCGCTCCTTCTCGCGCTCGAGCCCCACCACCGCCCCACACAGGAAGGACGTCATCATCAAGACGATTTCACAGTAGGGACGCGGCAAGGCTTGCCGAACGTCGCCGAAGAGCGTCGCGATGAAATCCACCCCCCTACGATAGAAGGTCAGCGGGCCGGATCAAGTTCTGCGGCGAGAGCGCGCCCCCGGGGACCGCTGCCCTGCAACTCCAGCCGGCGGAATCCCTCGTCGGTCGCGGTCAGGGTGATGTGCAGATGATCCTCGGGCAAGACCTCGACAAAGCGTTCGGCCCATTCGATGGCGGTGGCGGCGGAATCGTAGGCTTCTTCGAGGCCCAGCTCGGGCAGCTCGGCGAGACTGCGAATGCGGTAGAAATCCACGTGCACGAAAGGCGTGCGCCCCGGGTGCTGGTTGACCAGGGCGAAGCTGGGACTGGCCACATGGCGGTCAGCGGGCACGCCCAGCCCTTCGGCCAGTCCCTGGGCAAAGGTGGTCTTTCCGCTGCCCAGCGGGCCCGTCAGGGCCACCACGTCGCCCACGCGCATGGCTTGCCCCAGACGCTTGCCCAGGTTGCGCATGTCATCGGCACTCTTGGCCAGCACGGCCTTGTTGAACTCGGGACTGAGACTCACCAGGAATCCTATCGTTTCTTGGTAAGCTGACGGTATAGCAGCAGATGGCGTACGGCCAAGTCGGGCTTGCCATCCTGCTCGAGCAGGCGTGCCAGATTGTAGTGGGCGTCGGGGTTACGAGGATCGCTCTCCAGCGCACGCCGGTAGGCGGTGATGGCGTCGACCGTCGCTCCCAGATCCTCCAGGGCCACGCCCACGTTGAAAGCCGCCGTCGTGTCCCCTGGATGCAGCGACAAGGCGGCGCGGTAGTGCACGAGCGCGGCGTACACGTCGCCCATCTCGTGCAGCAAGCGCCCCAGGTTCACGTGGGCGTCGACGAACTCGGGCTCCAACTCCAGCGCGGCCCGGTAGGCGTCGCAGGCATCCGCCGGCGATGACGTCTCCAACATGCAGCCGCGCCGATACAGATCGCGCGCCGTGGGAGGGGTCTCCTGGCCCGCGAGGGCTGGAAGCACGGCCGCTCGCGCGTTCTGTAACGATGTGACCGTGGCTCCCTTGCCCTCCGGGGATGGACCATCGCGGTGGAAGTCGAAGACAAACTGACCGGAGTCGGCGTGCCAGCGACGGTGTCCATCATCCGCGATGACACGCTGACCTTCGCCCAACAGCCTCAGGTGGTGAACCGAGCTGCCCTTGGGCAGGCTCTCTCGGATCTTCTTGAGGGCGTCTCGAACCCGACGAGCCGGTATGCGCTGTTGCACGAGCCCCTCGGCCTTGCGGAGCAAGACCAAGTCCTCGAAGGAGAAATTCAGCTCCCCCTTCTGGTTGCGAGACGGTGCAACGATCCCCGCGCGAAGATACGCGCGAAGTCGTGCGCCACTGATGCCGAGCACGGCTGCCACAACGCGAGCCGTATACATGGCCGGGCACTATACACGGCTCAGCTCTCCGTCGCACCGGCCCACCTCGCCCTACGCTGCCCCACATCGGCCAAGAAGCTTGAAAAGCTATCGCGCACGGACAGATAATGCGACCCTCACCTTTTTCATGACCCACGGATCCGGAGCAGCAGCAAGGCACGCGCGGCGGCGGGCAAAGGGCGGAGGGCTGTGTCCCGCGGGCCAGCTGCTGTAGAGACGTTCGCATGGCCTGCATCCTCTTGCTAGTCAGGGAGACCGAGAACCGCAACGCGGTCAGGCAGGCTATTCAGTCGTTGAGCAACCATGCCGTGGTCGAGGCGCTCGACGGCGAGACATCCATTCGCATGGTGGAGAAGGGCGGCGTGGATCTGATCTTGGCCGATAGCGAGAACGACAAGGTCGACGGATTCGAGATCTGCCGACTTCTGCGGAGCAAGGAGAAGACGGCTACCATCCCCGTGGTCATTCTCGCGACGGTGCAGAGCCCGGTCGAGCACCGCCTGCGCGGCTTGGACTTGGGCGTAGCCGATTTCATCGTACAGCCCATCGAGCCCTTGGAGCTGTTGGCCCGTCTGGGATCGGTCCTGCGTTCCAAGGCGCTGTTCGACGAGGTTCGACGACACAACATCGAGCTGGCCGGAAAAGTCCTGGATCGCACGCGCCAGCTGGAAGAGCTCGCGGGTGAACTGCGCGCCGATCGCGATACCTTGCGCGACACCTTCAACGTCATCGAGGATGGCTTGGTTCTGGTGGACGCCTCGGGGCATGTGCAAATCGAGAACAATGCCATCCGCCGCATGCTGGGCGAGCCCGAGCTTTCCCGGCCGGCTTCCGGGGAGCGGCTGCTGTCGGGCGCCGCGAGCGAGCCGGGGTCTGACCCGTCGATGCGCGAAATGCTGGCCAACCTGGCAGGCGAGACCGTAAACAAGAACGCCACCCAGGATCAGACCCTCTCCGTGCGCGGACGTCAGTTCGAGGCGCGCGCCTACCCGGCTGCAGGCCGGCGCATCCTTCTTTATGTGCGCGATGTCACACAGGAGCTCGACCGAGAAGTCCGTCGTGTGCAGTCGGAAAAACTCGCTTCCATTGGTATGCTGGCGGCCGGTGTGGCGCATGAGATCAACAACCCGGCATCGTTCGTGTTGGCCAATCTGGAAGCGCTGGCGGGTCTGCTGCAGTCGCCAGATGGCAAGGGTCAAGTCGACCCCAAGACGGGAAAACGTCAGGGGTTCAGCGACATCCTGTTCGAGGCGATGACCATCGTGCAAGAATCGAAGGAAGGCATGGCCCGCATCCATCGCATCGTGCGCGACTTGCACGCTTTCTCGCGCGTGGACGAGGCCACCCCCCGGCTGACCGACGTGAACACGGCGGTCGAATCCTCCTTGACCATGCTGAGGAGCGAACTGCGCTACCGCGCCCAGGTGGAGAGGGATCTGCAAGCCACGCTGCGCGTGCGCGCCAGCGCGGCCCGGTTGGGCCAGGTGTTCTTGAATCTCATCATGAACGCCGCGCACGCTCTGGCCAACGGGAATCCCATACGCAATCGCCTGTACGTGCGCAGCCGTGATGAGGGCGAGCACATCGTGGTCGAGGTCGAGGACAACGGGCCCGGCATCTCGCCCGAGGTCATGTCCCGCATCTTCGATGTGTTCTTCACCACCAAGCCGCCGGGGTTGGGAACCGGCCTGGGGCTGCCCATTTCCCGCGATATCGTGCGCTCGGCCGGCGGCGAGCTGACTGCGGAGAGCACCCTGGGACGCGGGACCCTGTTCCGAGTTCGTCTGCCGGCGGCCGGCGCGGCCGCGGTGGAGCCACCCAAGACACAGCCCACCAACAAGGCCGTGCAACGTCGCCGCCTGTTGGCCATCGACGATGAAGCCCTGCTGCTCAAGGCCTACCGGCGCATGCTGAGCGCCCACCATGACATCGAAACCACCCTGGGTGCCAAGGAGGCTCTGCGGCTGTTTGGACAGGACCGCACCTTCGACGTCGTGCTCTGCGACCTGCAGATGCCCGGGATGTCCGGGTCCGAGCTCTACGATGCGGTGAAGAAGCGTTGGCCCGAGCTCGCGCAAAGGTTCATCTTCATCACCGGCGGGGCGTGCTCACAGGAGGCCCGACAGTTCCTGGAGAGCCCGGGGTTGATCTCGATCCACAAGCCCTTCCAAGCGGCCGAGCTTCTCGAGCTGATCGAAGCTCTGGCGACCGGCGCACTGCAAACGGCGCCCTGAACGATTCACAACTCGATGGGGCCGCCGGGATCGTTTCCTCCCAGGCGGTTGCGCAAGCCAGTCTGGCTGTCCGGGGGGGCGGCGACCCGCGTGACATTGATGCGCAACCACTGTCCCTCACGGACGTCGGCGGGAAGAAGCGCGAGCGGCAGGTGGAAGATCCTCTCGCCCGCCACCAAGCGCGCCACCTGCTCCTCCAGTTCATCGATGAAAGCCATGGTTTCGGTGGTGCTCATGGGGCTCGCAGGACCTCCTTGTGACCTCGAATCAACAGATGAACCGTCTCGCAGTCGCTCTGGATGGCGATCGCCCCGTCCTGGTCGGTGCGCAGGATCCGAGCCCCCGCGCGTTGCAGACGTTCGACGGCCTGCGGAGCAGGGTGCTGATACTCGTTGTTCGTCCCCACGCTGATGATCGCCAACCACGGCTGCACCGCCTGCAGGAACTTGGGCGTCGACGAGCTCCGGCTGCCGTGATGGCTCACCTTGAGAATGGCGGCGCGCAAGGGGGCTTGCGTGTCCAGCAGCCAGCGCTCGGTCTGCGCCTGGGCATCCGCGGCGAACAGGATGCTGAGCTTGCCGCAATCCAGACGAGATACGACGCCGTTGGCGTTCACATCCGATCGTGTGCCGGTAAGCGTTGGCTGGGGCGGTCCCAGCAACGTCAGACGGGCGCCCCCGCCCAAATCGACCGTGCGCCCGTTCTCCGCCTGGCGAACCAGCACACGCTGCCGCTCCAGCTCGGCCAAAAGCCGCTGGTATTCGAGACTCTCGTGCGGATAGGGGGCGTCCAGGAAGAAGCGTGTGCCATGTCGTTCCACCACGGTCCGCAAGCCGCCCAGGTGATCGGCATGGCGGTGGGTGAGCAACACCAAGTCCAGCGTCTTGATGCCGTGCTCGTTCAAGAAAGCATCCACCCTGGGCCCTGCCCCGCTCGGTCCACCGTCGATGAGAACCGTCTTGCCGCTGGGGGAGCGGATCACGGCCGCATCCCCCTGCCCCACATCCAGGAAGTCCACGCGAAGCTGCCCCGCGGGGCGCGGAACTTGGGTGGGTACACCCCGACACCCGGCCAGCCAGGCCAGGATCAACATCAACCGCGCGAGCCCTAGCGCGGGTAGCGACCTGGAGCGGGATCGACCAGGAACCATCAGGGCAGGCTAGCCCCGCCGTCACCAAGCAGGCAAAAAACCAGACAACCGGCATACCCCGGTTGTCGGTCGGTGGCGGCTGGAAGTGCTAGCAGCCCCTAGAGAATGATGATGATGCGGCAGCCGGAGGGGCAGTGGTCCTTGGTGCCGTTGAGGCCGCCATCGTCGCAATCCTCGCCTTCCTGCTGAATCCCGTCCCCGCAGAAGGTGCCCAAGGTGCAGCCCGGCCCGCACTTGCCGTAGCCGCCGTTGTTCACGCCGTCGTCGCATTCCTCGCCGATGCCTATGATGCCGTCGCCGCAGGCCGGCTTGCACTCGCTGGGGGCAGCGTTGAACCCGCTCAGGGTCAGCTTGTAGGTCGAGCAATCGGCCTGACGTTCGGCGTGGAACACGGCGACTTCGTAGACGTTCCCCGGCTTGAGCCCCAGGGTGCTGGCTTCGGCGACCAGGTCCACCGAGTCAGCCGCGGCCATGTGAATGCCGCCGAGGTCGACGGCCAGCCGCTTGTTGACGAACACCCAGACGTCGTCGTCACCCACGAACTCCAGCTTGTACTTCTTGCCGCTTTCGTACTTGAACCAGTAGCGCACCTCGGTGGTGAAGCTGAAGTTGTGCGGAACGGCTCTGGATTTGTCGTTCGGATTGTCCTTGTCGGGATCAATCACATCATAGGGCCAGGTGCCACCTTCGTTGGTGTCGCTCCCGATTTCGTACATGGGCGGGATCTTCGCGCCCGTGAACTCGGACTTGGGCGTGATGGAGGTGTCCCCGTCCACCGGGAACCACAGCGGGTTGCCGTCGATCTTCTTGGTGATGTAGAGGGCCTGATAGGTCCGGGGGTTGGCGGGATCGGTGAAGCACTTGAGCCTCTCCAGACCTTTCGCCTCCCTGATGGTGCACTCGGTCGTGGAGGCGGTGTTCGACGTGCAAGGGATGGGGTTGCCCTCGTCATCGAGTTGCTCTTCCCCCTTGTTGCCACAGTAGTAGGCCTTCTCGGTCGCATAGTACGGTGTGCCGTCTTCACCCCAGCGGTTCACGTAGGCACCGTTGCCGTTGTCCCATAGGGCCAGCCGGCTGGTCGTGGCGTTGTTCACACCCGAGACGTTCCTGTACCACTTGGAGAAGGAGCTCTTGCTGTCGACCTTGATGGCGTTCCCCGTCTTCCCCGTGTATACCGGCTTGCCCTCGTCATCGAGGAGGTCCGCGACCATGCCCTTGGAGGCCTCTTTCTGGCCGATGACCACGACCTCGAAATCGCTGGGGTTGTGGTACTTGAAATCGCGAGCCACCATGGGGACCAGCATCTTGTTGTCGATGGAGGCCTGCGTGCAGGTGTAGCCCTGCTCGACCTTGCAGTCCTTGGAGCAGCCGTCGCCGTCGATGTTGTTGCCGTCGTCGCAATCCTCGCCGAGCACGATGCCGTCACCACACTTGGATGTGCAGGACTCGCCCTTGCAGTTGGGCTCGTTCTGGCAATCGGCCGAGCAACCGTCGAAGGGCATGGCGTTCCCGTCCTCGCAGCTCTCGGCCCCTTCGATGTTGTCGTCGCCACAGGTGGTGTGCGTGCATTTGCTGGGGCTGCCTTCGCACTTCCAACCAAGCTCGAACTTGCAGGTGGGCGAGCAGCCGTCGCCGGCGACCTTGTTCCCGTCGTCGCACAACTCGGGGAACACGGAGACGCCGTCACCACAGCGAGCGACGCGCCGACAAGCCTGACCCGCCGGAACACAGGAGAAGCCAGGTTCCACACGCAAGCAGTTGCCCGCGCAACCGTCGCCCGGGGTGGTGTTGCCATCGTCGCAGGCTTCGTCCTTGGTCAGCTCGCCGTTACCGCAGCCGGGAGGCGTAGGACCCAGGCTGGATTCGGGGGGAAGCGCGGTGTTGTTGGTGTTCAGGTTGATTCCGCCCCCGCCACCTCCACTCGGGACAGCGCCGTTGCCCCCCGTTCCGCCCTGCGGAGTGACGTCGGTCGACACCTGGGCCTGCGAGCAGGCCAGCACGAGCAGAGAACCCAAGCCAAGAGCCAGAGAATTGAAACGCATGGAAGACCTCATAGGAAGCCGTAGGGGTAATGATGCCATGGGAACATCCCGCCTGCGTCCAGCGCTCCGGACGGAGGTGGCGCCAAGTGTTTGCGGCGAGTGAACCATTTCAAGCATGAAAACACCTTGGGGCCGGCGAGAGGGAAACCGATAGTGAACCGGCAGCGCGGTCCGTCACAAGCACGGCCTCCGAAACTGGCATGACCCACCATCCAGGTGCAGGCTGGAGCCACCCCATGGATTTCGTGCGCGCACACCGGCCCGTCGTCGTCTCGCTGCTGGCCGGCAGGGGGCACTACGAATCCGTGGTCAAAGCCGCCATGAACGCGGAGCGTAGTCTGTGGATCGCCACCGCCAATCTGAAAGAGCTGATGGTCGAAGACGAACGCGCGCGGCCGGGACGACGACGCACGATGGCACGTCGTGGCGCTTACCGTCCCATCCTGCAGGTCTTCGACGAGCAGGTTGCGCATGGCGTCGAAGTCCGTCTCCTGCACGCGGCCCCGCCTTCACGCCCCTTCCGAGAGGAACTGCGTCGCCTGCCGGGACTGCGCCGTCCCTCGTCGGGGGCTTTCGAAATGCGACAATGCCCCCGGGTTCACTTC
>CAZHUY010000127.1:0-17958 GCA_964535465.1 uncultured Myxococcales bacterium | reverse complement strand
AGCGGGGTGGTGCCGCCGCCTCCGCCCGCGCCCCCCGCGGTACCTCCGCCCACACGACCACCGGTCGTGGCGCCCGCGCTACGTCCAGCGGCCGCGCTGCTGCCGCCCGCCCCTGCCCCACCCTTGGCCGAGCTCGTGCCCCCGACGCCCCCCCCGCCGGCGGCGGAGCTGGTGGCGCCCGAGTCCCCGGCCTTGGACGTGACACGCGAGCCGCCCGCGCCACTGCTGGCAGAAGCGTTTCCCCCGGCCGGGGTACCTGCCGTGGGGGAGGCGCCTGACGGGCTATCGTCTGAACAGCCAGCGGCGGTGAACAAGAACGCGGTTGCGCAAAGCGCCAGACCGATCGGTCGCGTGATGTGTCTCATGCCCCATGACTGTTATCGACCGGCCTTTGTTGTAACGAAAAGTGCACGGACGATGGCAGGCGGCCGCAGGAGACGACGGCGCCTGCAGGCTACGTTTTGATCTTTTTGAGCGACTCGGCGCACTGACGCAGGCGGCGACGGGTGAGATCGCGGCCCAGCACCGAGAGCGTCTCGAAAAGAGGAGGCGTGGCCCGACGGGCGGTGGCGGCCAGACGCAGGATCATGAAGAGCTGCTTGGGCTCCCAGCCGGACTTCTCGGCGAAGGCGCGCACCATGGCCTCGAGCGCGGTGTGGGAGAAATCGCGCTGCACGTCCATGGCCTCGATGAGGCCCAGCAGGCACTCCGAGACCTCTTTGGGTGTGCGCGGTGCCGGCACCAGATCCTTCAGATAGGGCGTGTGGTCCACGTCGCCGGCGAAGAAGAACTCGGTCATGGGGATGAACTCGTCCAGGCGCTGGATGCGTTGGCGCACGAGCGGCACCAGCGAGGCCAGGTACTCGTCGGACAGGCGCCACTGGCGCAGGCGCTGCACCACCTCGGCGTCAGACAACGAACGCAGATAGACCGCGTTCATGGCCGAGAGCTTGACCAGATCGAAGACCGGCCCGCCCAGGCTGACCCGATCGAAGGTGAAGGCCTGGATCATCTCGTCCAGCGTGAAGCGTTCTCGATCCCCGGAGATGGACCAGCCCATGGTGCCCAGGTAGTTGAGCAGCGCCTCGGGCAGGAACCCCGCCGCGCGGTAGTAATCGAGCGACACCGGGTTCTTGCGCTTGGAGATCTTGGACTTGTCCTGGTTGCGCAGGAGCGGCATGTGGATCCACTCGGGCGCGGTCCAGCCAAAGGCGTTGTAGAGCACGATGTGCTTGGGCGTGGACGAGAGCCACTCCTCGGCGCGAATCACGTGGGTGATGCCCATCAGGTGATCGTCGACCACGTTGGCCAGGTGGTAGGTGGGGAAGCCGTCGGTCTTGAGCAGGATCTGATCGTCGATCTGCGTGTTCTCGAACTGCACCGGCCCGCGCAGGCGGTCCACCACGGTGGTCTGCCCGGTCTTGGGCATGGCCAGGCGAACCACGAAGGCCTCGCCCGCAGCCGCACGTGCCTCCGAGGTGGCCTTGTCGAGGTTGCGGCAGTGCCCGTCGTAGCCCATGAAGCCCGACTTGCCCTTCTGCTCGGAGCGCAGCCGATCCAGGCGCTCGGCGGTGCAAAAGCAGCGGTAGGCCGCGCCCGAGTCCACCAGCTTGGCCACCTCGCGCCGGTAGATGTCGGCGCGCTCGGATTGCCGGTAGGGCCCGTGCGGTCCCCCCACATCCGGTCCCTCGTCCCAAGTCAGCCCCACCCAGCGCAGGGCCCGCATGATGGCCGCCTCGGACTCCGGCGTCGAGCGCGTGCGATCGGTATCCTCGATGCGCAGGATGAACTGCCCGCCGTGGTGTTTGGCGAACGCGTAGTTGAAGAGCGCGATATAGGCGGTCCCCACGTGAGGATCGCCGGTGGGCGAAGGGGCAATGCGAACCCGGACTGTCATGATGGGCGCTAGCGTTGACGACGGCAGGGGGCGAGTCAAGTAAGGACTGGCAAGGAGACTCAAGCACGCCCAGAGTTGGGGGGCGGCTATGGAAACCAGGCGTCTCTCGATGACCGTCCGCGGGCGCGTGCAGGGCGTGGGCTATCGATACTTCGCCCAGGAAGCGGCAGAGGCGCTAGGCGTCACCGGATGGGTGCGCAACGGCTGGGACCGCGAGGTGGAACTGGAAGCCCAGGCCGATCCCGAAACCTTGCGCCTGTTCTGCGACAAGCTGCGCGAGGGGCCGCCGCTCTCACGCGTGGCGGACATCGACACGCACGCGATCGCCCCGGTCACGGACGAGTCCGGGTTCGAGGTGCGGGCCTGAACCCGATCGGCCAGAGCAACTCAATAGTCGCACTTCACGGTCTCGCTGACCGGATCGGACTTGGGTACGACCTTGGCGGGCTCGATCGGGTGAAGGAGTCGGTCGTGGGCCGCCCACCAGGTCCGGGCCTTCTCGCTGGTCCAATCCGCGCGCGAGGGGCACTGCAGGAGGGCATCGCACAGCGTGCGCGCCGATTGCGGACGATCAGCCGGGGCCTTGGCAAGGCAGCTCAGCACCAGCCTCTCCAGCACGGGATCGACGTCCGGGACCAACTCGCGCAGGGGCCGCGGCGGAGTGTGCATGTGATGGCCGCAGATCTCGAGCGCGCTCTGGCCATCGAAGACCTGATGCCCGCACAGCAGGTAATAGGCGACCGCGCCCAGCGAGTACAGATCGCTGCGTCCGTCCACGCTGTCAGGGGTCTTCATCGCCTCGGGCGACATGAACTGGGGCGTGCCGAGCGCGATATCGGCGTTGGTCACCCGGGACTGCATGTGCATGGTGCGCACCAAGCCAAAGTCCAAGACCTTGGCCACGTCCGGCTCGCCGCCCCGTGGCCCCAGCAGGATGTTGGCCGGCTTGACGTCGCGGTGGACCAGGCCGTGCTCGTGCGCCTCGCCCAGCGCGCCCGCCACCATCTCCAGGATGCGCACGACGCGCCCGGAGGGCATGGGCCCCGAACCCACCACGACCCGATCCAGGGTGGCGCCCGTGATCAGCTCCATCACGTAGTAGAAGACGCCCTCGTGGGTGCGGCCGTAGTCATGGATCACCACGGTGTTGGGGTGGGAGAGCTGGCTGGTGAGTTGCACCTCGCGTTCAAAGCGGGCAATCGCCTTGCCCTCCGCGGCCTCGGAAGGGAGCAGCTTGATGGCCACCGGCCGCTTCATCATCGCGTGGCGGGCCCGGTACACCACCCCCATGCCCCCATGACCGATCTTCTCCTCCAGCTCGTATTGGCCCAGCCGCTTGGCCACCCGGACCTCCGATTGCAGCCGGTGCACCACGCGGGAGATCACCGCGCAGGCGACGCAGGTAAAGGCCCACCAGGTGACCCCGAAGGACACGAGGAACCCGCGGACGTTCTGCTCCATTGCCTGGGCAGCCGGCAGCGAGGCCGGCCAGCCCATCCCGGCAAACGCGCAGACCGGTAGGCCCACGACCGCGGCGAGCAGGACCGAATACTTGGTCGAGCTCGGGACCAAGGCCGCCCGCACGGTCAGCGTCTGGGTCGCCATGAGAAGGCTAATCAACAGGCCGGAAAACTCGTAAGGAATGCGGACGAAGTCCGCATCGGTGCTGAACATCGCGCTCGGGTGAGCACCGCCCGATGAAGCCGCGCTGAGCAAGATGCGCGGCGTCGACATGCGAAACGCGAAGCTCGCGGCGATGATCCCCAGCGACAGGGCGACCAGCTCAATCACATGGATCCACTTCTGCGAACGGGGCCTTCCCCGCGTGAACAGCCATAGCCCCAGCATCATGAGGACAGGGACCACCAGCCAGAAATAGCCGAACGCCTGAACCTGACCGAGCTGGCCCTTGACCACATCCGTGATCAAACGAAGCAGCAGCCCCGCCACCGCGCAGGCCAAGGCCACCTTGGCGAAGAGAGCGGTCCGTTGCTGGGCATAGTGAGCCGTCCCCGTGCTGGAACTGTGGAAAGGCAGATCGGGTTCGACGGCCTTGAGGGGGGAGACGGTCACGTCATTAGAATAGCCGCAGACGGCGCGTCCGGCTGTAGTGCTGGTGAACCTTTTGCAGATTCAGGCCTGGCTCTCGGATCTTGGACGCGCCCCATCTTTGACACGGCGCACGCTCCGGGTCGCGCTCACGGCTGTTCTTTGAGTCTTCTCCACAGTGTGGCCGTGCTGATGCCGAGCGCGGCCGCGGCCTTCCTGCGGTTGCCCTCGCACTGCTTGAGCACGTTCTTGATGTGCAGGCGCTCGACCTCGGCCAAGGAACGGGGACCGCTGCGAGAGCGAACGGACGGCTCCCCCCCCTGCTGGATACTGGCTGGCAGCAGCTCCGCCGTGATCTGCCCGTCCCGTGACAGCACCGCGGCGTGCTCGATGGCGTTCTCCAGCTCGCGGACGTTGCCTGGCCAAGAATAGGTCAGCAGGAAATCGATGCAGGAGGCCGCCAGCCGCAGCTCAGGCCGCTTGAGTCGGACCTTGAATCGTTCCACGAAGAAGCGAGCCAGGGGCAGGATGTCCTCTTGCCGTTCCCGCAAGGGGGGAATGGCGATCTCGATCACCTTGAGCCGATAGAAGAGGTCCTCACGAAACTGTCCCTTGCGCATCGCCTCACCCAGGTCGCGGTTGGTGGCGGCCAGGACCCGCACATCGATCTTGCGCGCTTTGCTTTCGCCCACGCGTTTGATCTCCCGTTCCTGAAGCACGCGCAGCAACTTGACCTGCAAGGCGTGGGACACCTCGCCCACCTCGTCGAGGAACAGCGTGCCCCCGCCGGCCGCCTCGAAGAGGCCCGCATGGTCACCGGACGCCCCGGTGAACGAGCCAGCCTTGTGACCGAAGAGCTCCGAGTCGAGCAGGGTCTCGGGCAGCGCTCCGCAGTTGATGGCGAGGAAGGGGCCTCGGCTGCGTTGCGAGCGGGCGTGAACCAGACGAGCGACGACCTCCTTGCCCACGCCGCTCTCCCCCGTGATGAGCACCGACGAGTCGAACGGGGCTATGCGCGTGGCCAGCTCGAGGACCGCACCGAAGGCCTTGCTGCGCGCCTCGATGAAGGACGGCTTTTCCAGGGACGACAGCCGACGCGTGCTCTGCTTGAGCTCCTGGCTGACCCGTCTCAGCTCATCGGTCAGGGTCTGAATCTTGCCCTTGATGTCCGAGGCTTGGAAGTAAGGCAGGTAGGGAACGATCTCGTTCTTCCACGAGGGACGGTCCTTGCCCACCGCCGTGCACACGCGATCACCCATGGCGCGGCACTGCTGCTCCACGAAGTAGACGTCATACCCCAGGGCGAACGACATGAAGCCGCTGGCGTAGGCCGCCAACATCCAGCAGATCGGCTGTCGTGAGCGCCCGAGCACTGACAGGTGCTCGTCGGCCTCGCCCGAGCCATGCCAGACCACCTCCATTTCAAAACGATGCGCCTCGGGATCCACCTCCAGCCTCTTGGTCACCCAACGCGCCACGCCCTGCATGGCGTGTAGCCGCGGCCCGGCCTTGAGGAGATCGGCCAGATCATCCCATTTGAAGACCCGGCGCATCGCGGCCGCGTCGGCCTGGCCCCAGAAATAGGCGAAGCGGGTGAGCACGCGACGGGTTTGGTCGGGCCCCAGCGTCTCGTACAGATCCTTGCGGAAGTGTGCGAAGGCGTCCGCGCTGTGCATGACCATGCGCCTGCCCTGGAAGACAATGGCGCCGTCGCGGTACTCGAAAAGCTCGTCGCGCTTGAGATCGTCTACCCGCATGTTTGGGCCTGTTTCATTTTGAGACTATGACGTTTCATCTTGCGTGCGTCCAGGACTCACGAGCAAGCCAAAGCCCCGTCTTTCCGCCCCCAAGTCCTGTCTCGCGTTCGGCACGGCGGTTGCTTAGCACGCCGGACATCGAAAGGAGTTACCGATGTACGAACTTATGAGGCACAAGTTGGAGGGTTTGGAGAGTGAGCTGGTGTCATTTGCTCAGTCGTTGCTGCAGACCCGCAGCCCGAGCCGACAGGAGCACCGAGCCGCCGACCTGGTGGCACGTCAGATGAACGATCTGGGACTCGACAGCGTGACCACCGACGCTTTTGGAAACGTGGTGGGCATCATCCATGGCACCGAGGATGGCCCCACCCTGCTGTTGGCCAGCCACATGGACACCGTCACCCCCCTGGAGGAAGAGAACTCGGCGTGGAGCGGGAAGCTCGATCAGGGACAGCTGTGCGGGGTCGGCGCCGCGGACTGCAAGGGCGGCCTCAGTGCCCAGATCTTCGCGGCTGGTCTGCTCAAGCGCTGCCTGCTGCCCTTGCGGGGCAACCTGGTGGTGGCCGCCACCGTCGCCGAGGAGAACGGCCTGTCGTTCGGCATGCGCGGCCTGGTCGAGTTCACCCTCAAGGAGATGGGCGTCTCGCCGGACTATGCCGTCCTGGGTGAGCCCACTGACTTGGGGCTGTACTACGGTCACGATGGCCGTGCCGAGATGGAGATTCGTTTGCGCAGCGCCAACCCCTTTCACGTGGCCGACGCAGCGGATCTGGTCAGCAACGGCATCGGGGACACCGATCCGTCCGCGGCGGTTCAGGATATGTTGATGGGCAAGCCCCGCTTCGCCGAAGGGCAAGGCTTTCGCTCCGCCACCATCGCGGTCGAGCGTCGCATGGTTCAGGACGAGGCGGTCGATCAGGTCGTCGCGCGCATGCGCAAAGAGGCAACCCGGCTGGCCCAGGCGGCGGGAGTCGTCGAGGTGGACGTGGCCGTGCAGGAACAGGCCCAAACCATGGCCACCGGCCTGGTGATGAAGGTCAAGCGGGTCACCCACGCATGGACGACCGATCCCTTCAGCCCGCTCCTGTCGCGCGCGCGCCAGTCGCTGGCGGCCGCGGGCTGCGCGGTTCGTCCCGGTCGATGGAAGATGTCTCGCCTGGGCATGGGGACCTCGGGCAGCGTGCTCAGCAATGAGTACCGCATCCCCACCGTGGGCTACGGCCCCGGCCGAGAGGAGGACGCCCACACGCCGGGCGAATCGGTCGAGCTGAAGAAGGTGCTGGAGTGCACCTACGGCACCGCGGCCATCGCGCACGGGTTGGTGGGGATCCCGGTCTTCGGCTGGATCGCCGACGAGATCTGACAGATGGGCCCTCGTTCGGAGAAAGCCATGCGTATCATCGTCTTCAACTGTGGGAGCTCCTCGCTCAAGTACCGGCTCATCGAGATGCCCGGCGAGAGGCAACTCGCCGGGGGAGAGGCGGAGAGGGTCGGCCCCAAGACCGCGGAGCCCGCGCGCATCCACCACCAGGTGGGCGAGGTGAAGGAGACCATTCAGGTCGACATGCCCGACCATGCCTCGGCCTTCACCCAGGTCATGCGGCTGCTGGAACGCGATCCCACTCTGGTGCCTGATGCCATCGGGCACCGCATGGCGCACGGGGGCCCCCATTTCAACGAGCACGTGGTGTTGGACGACGCGGTCATGGCCGAGTTGGAGCGCATTCAGGTGCTGGCCCCCATCCACAACCCGCCGGCCGTCCGCCTCATCGCGGCCTGCCGGAAGCTCTACCCCCAGCTTCCGGAGACCGTCGTGTTCGACACCGTCTATCACGCCACCATCCCAGAGGTGGCCCGCAGCTACGCCCTGCCCGGCCCGCTGGCGGCCAAGCACGGCTTTCGCAAATACGGGTTCCACGGGACCAGCCACCAATACGTGGCGCAAAAGGCCGCCAAGCTGCTCGGCATTCCCTTTGCCAACCTCAACGCCGTGAGCTGCCACCTGGGCAGCGGCGGGGCCAGCCTGTGCGCCATCATCAAGGGTCGCTCCGTCGACAACACCATGGGCTACTCGCCCTTGCAGGGGTTGGTCATGAGCACCCGCTCCGGCGATCTCGATCCGGCCGCGGCGCTCGCCCTGCTGGCGCGAGAGGCCGGCGACGAGAAGTCGGTAGAAGCCGTGCTCAACCGAAAGAGCGGGGTGCTCGGACTCTCGGGTGTCTCGGCGGATATTCGGGACGTGCTGGGGCGATTGGCCAAGCACGAGGAGGCCTCCGAGACTCTGTCGCTGGCGGCGCAAGTCTACCTGTGGCGTATCCGCAAGTATCTGGGCGCCTACCTCACCGTGGTGGGGCGCGCCGACTGCGTGATCTTCACCGACACCATCGGCGAGAAGGTCCCCTACGCCCGCTGGGCCGTCACCTCCGGTCTGGAGTGCTTCGGTCTGAAGATCGACAGCGAGCAGCACGCTCGGCTCGCCAGCTTGCCGGCCGATCTGTCGACGCCCGACAGCCGCGTGCGCATCTTGGCCATCGCCACCAACGAAGAGGTCGCCATTGCTCGCTTCAGCTATTCGCTTCTGAGCGCGCCCCACCATCGTCAGGAAAGGATCGCATCGTGAACACTCTGGTCCTCATTCCCGGTCGGCGCAGCCTTCGCTACGCCGGCTTCCGCTCTTGCGAAGCGAGTTGCATGGGCAGCATCCGGGGCTGGCACTGGCAAGGGCCCGACGCCGCCCTGGAGGAGGTGGCCGCCATCGCGCGCGCCACCGGCCTGGCCGACGATGACCTGCGCATCGCCATCCGCGGGGTCTACGGCGGACCGGACTTCCCGGGTCCGGTGTGGCTCGATCAAGAGAACGAAAAGCGCCTCTTGGAATTGGCCCGCCATTCTCCCGTCCATCTCGCGACCTTGGTTGACGTGGCCCAGGCCGCCCGGCGGGTCTTGCCAAGAGCCCCCGTGGTCGTCGCTTTCGAGACATCGTTCTTCGTCGACCTGCCCGCGCGCGAGCGGACCTACGCCGTCTCGCCCGAGTTGGCGCAACGACTGGCGCTGCGCCGCTGGGGCTACCACGGCCTGTTCCACGCGGCCGCCGTGGCGGAAGCCAATCGGGCCTGGCGGCGCGCGGGCCGGAACGTCCCGGCGCGTATCCTCTCGATCTGTCTCGATCCGCAGCCGGAGATCGTGGCGGTTCTGGGTCAACGCCCCATCACGGTCACCAGCGGCGCCACGCCGCTCGAGGGGTTGCCCGGGGAGACCAACTCGGGAGAGATCGATCCCTCGTTGGCGTTGGCCTTGGCGGGCGAAGCGGGCTTGGGCCCCGAGGGCGCCAATGCCCTGCTCACCAGCGAGAGTGGACTCACGGGTCTGGCCGGTCGTCGGGTCAGACTCGACGAAGTGCTGGCTGCGCCCGCCGGTGATCTGGAGCGGGTCAGGGAGTTTCTCCTCTATCGTCTCCTCACCGCCGCCGGGGCTGGTGCCGCGGCCCTTGGCGGCGTGGACCTGCTCATCTTCTCGGGACGCTACACCGCCGTGGCTCCCGTGGTCGCGCGCGAGCTATCGCCACGCCTGCAAGCCTGTGGGGCGCTGCTCTGCCCTGCCACCCACTGGGAGATGCTCACCACGCCGCTCGAGCAGATCTTGGCTGACCTCGCGATGGTGCAGCAGGTCCCGGCGTCCTGCGTGTGGTCCCCGCTGCCCGAGGCCAGTCAGGAGTTCGAGACTGAGTTCTACCCATAGGTAGGTCAATGTACTGGGACTCGAGCCCCCAGAGTCCCAGGCAAGGATGATTCGCGTGGGCGTGGGCGTGGGCGATAGCGTGTGCGGTAGCGATCAGCGTGTCCCGCGGCTATCGTGGGCGGCTTGCGTGTGCAAGCGAGCGATTCGCGGGTCGCGGTTCGCGTGCTGCTGGCCCCACACGAACTCGCTCACGCTCACGCTCTCGCCCACGCTAGCCGCTAGCCGCAAGCCGGATTGGTGGGGCGTCGGAATTCCGAGCAAACCGAGGCTAGCCCAACATCGCCGCGACCGTGCTCCCCAGTTCCGCAGGGGTGGCCGCCACAGCGATGCCGGCTTCGGCCAACGCGGCCGTCTTGTCCGCAGCCAATCCCTTGCCCCCGCTGATGATGGCCCCCGCGTGCCCCATGCGCCGTCCGGGAGGCGCGGTGAGGCCGGCGACGAACGCCGCCACCGGCTTCTTCATGTTGGCCCTGACAAAGGCCGCCGCCTCTTCTTCGGAGGTGCCACCGATCTCGCCGATGAGCAGCACGGCTCGTGTCAGCGGGTCGGCCTCGAAGAGCGCCAGGCAGTTGATGAAGTCCATGCCCTTGACCGGATCGCCGCCAATGCCCACCGCCGTGCTTTGCCCCAGACCCAGGGTCGTGAGCTGATAGGCGGCCTCGTAGGTCAGCGTGCCCGAGCGGGAGACGATCCCCACGTGGCCGGGACGGTGGATGTAACCTGGCATGATGCCCAATTTGGCCTGGCCCGGGGTGATGACGCCGGGACAGTTGGGGCCCACCAATCGGCACGGCTTGCCTTCCAGGGCACGCCGTACCCTGACCATGTCGAGGACGGGAATGCCCTCGGTGATGCACACGATGAGTCCGATGCCCGCGGTCGCCGCTTCCAGGATGGCGTCGGCACACACCAAGGGCGGCACGAAGATGACGCTGGTGTTGGCGCCCGTCTGAATCACCGCATTCTCCACCGTGTCGAACACCGGGATTCCCTGGTGAACGGCGCCGCCCCTTCCCGGGCTCACGCCGCCCACGATGGCGGTCCCGTATTCGCGCATCTGCTGGGTGTGGAAGGTACCGGCCGCGCCGGTGACACCTTGGACGATGACCCGCGCGTCTCGGTCGACCAGAATGGACATCGTCTATTGCCCTCCTTGGCTGATTCGCTCGACGATGGTTTTGGCACCGGTCGCCATGTCGCCAACAACCGTAATGGGCAGCCCGGATTCGGCCAGCATCCGGGTTCCCTCTTGCACATGCGTTCCCGCCAGACGCACCACCAAGGGAACGCGCAGTCCAAGCTCGCGAACCGCCGCCAACACGCCGGCCGCGATCACGTCGCACTTCATGATGCCGCCGAAGATGTTGACGAAGATGCCGCGGACCGCCGCATCGGCGACGAGGATCTTGAACGCCGCCGTCACCTTGTCGGAGGTGGCGCTGCCGCCCACGTCGAGGAAGTTGGCGGGTGAACCGCCAAAGTGCTTGATGATGTCCATGGTGGCCATGGCCAGTCCGGCCCCGTTGACCATGCAACCGATGCTTCCATCCAACTTGATGAAGTTGAGATCATGGGCCCGTGCCTCGGTCTCGCTCGGCTCCTCCTCGTCGAGGTCGCGCAGGGCCGCCAGCTCCGGGTGGCGGTCCAGGGCGCTGTCATCGATGTTCATTTTGCAATCCAGGGCCAGCACCTGGTCGTCCGGGGTGACCACCCAGGGGTTGACCTCCAACAGGGACGCATCGAGCGACGCGAAAGCCTGATAGAGCTTGAGCAGGAACCCACTCGCGTTGCGCGCGGCCGCGGGGCTCAGGCCCAAGGCATAGGCCAGCTTGCGCGCTTGAAAGGGCGCCAGGCCCAGCATCGGATCCACGATCTCCTTGCGAATCGCGCCAGGATCACGCGCCGCCACCTCTTCGATGTCCATGCCTCCCGTCGCTGACGCCATGACCACCACGCGACCACATGCGCGGTCGAGCAACAAGCTGACATACAATTCACGAGCAATCGCCACACCCTGCTCGACCAGCAACCGCTTGACGATGCGACCGTCGGGCCCGGTCTGGGGTGTGATGAGGCGCATGCCGAACAAGCGCTCCGCCGCCTCGCGGGCGGCCGCCGGGCCCCGCACCACCTTGACCCCGCCGCCCTTACCACGACCGCCGGCGTGGATCTGCGCCTTGACCACCAAGGTCTCGTTGCCTGTCGCCCGCAGCACCTCCTGAGCGGCCTGCTCGATCTCGGTCGGGGCGAGGACCGCAACACCCAAGGGTGTCGGCAGCCCGAATTTCCTAAGGAGTTCTTTCGCTTGGTATTCGTGAAGCTTCATCGTGGTCGCGCCGGAGGCGAACGGGTTCGACCATGGATCACGCGGATCGGGAAGTCCAGGCTGCGCTCATGACAGGCCACGTTTTCATCCAGCAAGCGTTTCAATTTGAAACGTTTGGCCCTGGGGGCGGAGCAGGCTCAGCCTACCCGACGTAGGTGATGGTCCATTCGCGCGGTTCGTTCTTGATGATCACCTCGACGCTGTCGCCGACCTTGCGCCCCAGCACGGCCTTGCCAATCGGCGAGATCGGAGTGACCACGGAGAGAAAGCCGTCGCCGCCCGGCCCGCTCAGCTCGATGCCGGCGCCCACGGGAGCCAAGAAGAACGTGCGCCCCAGATCGCCGTCCTCCACCTCGACGATGGCACCGAGTGCAATCGGCGTGTGCTCGGAGAAGGCCTTGGGACTGAAGCTGGACAAGGCGCCGAGCTCGGCGGCCATGCGCTCGGCGCGTTCCTTCTGGCCCCTGGCCAACGCGCCAAACTCCAGCGCCGTTCGTGCGTCCTCGCGTTTCTCCGCGGGCGTGGCCCCATCTCGTGCCACATCGGCCGCTGCCTGGCTGGCCTTCAAGGCCACTTGGGACGACTCGCGCAGCCGTTCGCAGAGCTGTTCGACCAAGAATTTCTTGTCCATACCCGAGATGCTATCGGCGCCTCCAGGACCGGGCAATTTTCCGCAATTCGCGCCGCGTCCGTCGCGCCAAGCCGAACGGACGGGGTGTCACCACGAACGCCCGGAGCGTACCCGTTCGTAACCTTGGCTCGACCGCCCACGACGTCGTGGGCCGCGTCTCTTGCGGCGCCTGGGCACGGACGGCGTGGTCTCTGCCTTTGGGGTTGCGCCTCTCGAGCACGGCGGGCGGCTGGCCCGTGGCGTGCACCTCTCATGGTCGCTCGTGAAAGGAGATCACCATGAACAACACTCGATGCCTCGTTCATTCCATGCTCGTCGCCATGGTCGCCTTGCTCTGCGTGCTGCCGGCCGAGGCTGCGCGAAAGGCGCGGGCCGGTAACAATGGCAAATCCACGGCCGACGTGCTGACCAATCTTCATGCCTCCAATCAAAAGACAATCCGGGCGGCCAAGCTCGCCGAGGATCGCGCACAAGCGCGCGACGTGATCGATTTCGCCAACACGCTGGTCAAGGACCACACCGAGATGGACGAAAAGCTCATGGACTTCGCCAAGAGCCATAACATCGAGCTCGGCATGACCGCAAAGGGCGCGGCGGCATTGGACAAGAAGGACATGGACAACCTGACCGACATCGCCACGGGCGAGCAGTTCGACATGCAGTTCGTGCAGATGATGCGGGATGAGCACAAGAAGATGGTCGACGAGCTCACACGCGTCACCAAGGCCAGCAACGATGCGATGTTGAAGGAGTTCATCGATGAGGTTCTGCCGACTCTGAAGGAACACCAGGAGACGGCAGAGGACCTCCTGGACAAAGCCAGGCTGTAGTTCTGGCCGCCGTCCTGTGTCCCACGAAGGGCCGAGATGATCTCGAACATCTCGGCCTTCTTGTGACGACGTCGTCTTCGCCCGGTCAGGCGACCAGCTTGTACCCCGTACCGTAGATGGTGACGATGTGCCTCGGTTTCGAGGCATCGTCTTCGATCTTCTTGCGCAGCTTGACCACGAAGTTGTCGACACTGCGGGTTTGGCTGTGCCCGCTGACGCCCCAGATCTTGTCGAGGATCTCGTCCCGGGTCACAGGCTCGCCCGCGCGCTCCCACAGCAAGCGCAGCAGCTCGACCTCGTAGAATGACAAGGCGATGATCCTGCCTTTGCGCTCCAGCTCGTGGCGACGGGGAAACACGGTATTCACGCCGATGCGGATGGTCTCGTCGTTCTGCGTGCGGTGCAGGCGACGAAAGATGGCGTTGATGCGCGCGATCAGCTCACCCACCGAGAACGGCTTGGTCACGTAGTCGTCGGCGCCCGCCTCCAGGCCCCGTATCTTGTCGGTCTCTTGCGAACGCGCGGTCAGCATGATGATCGGGACGACCGGGTGACTCTGCCGGATCTGCTCGCACACCGAGAAGCCGTTGATGTCGGGTAGCATCAGGTCGAGGATGACCAGATCGGCGCCGCGCTCCTGCAACATCTTGATGCCCTCGCGACCGCGGCCGCTGGTCATGACCTCGAATTGCTCGAACTCGAGCGCGTCGGACAAGCCGCGCGCGATGTCGGGCTCGTCTTCGACGATCAGGATGCGTCGGTGCTGCGCGGGCGAATAACTGGAAGAGGGTGTGTTGCTCATGATGTGCTGACCGGGGCTTCTCCCGGGTCGGGCTCGGCCTTGCTGTCGGCCGCCAAGGTCGCGGGCAAGAATACCTCGAACAAGGCACCGGGCGCCGCCTGGTCTTGATCGACGGGGCTGGTGATCACGACCCGACCGCCGTGCGCCTCCACGATGTGTCGCACCAGGGACAGGCCGATGCCGCTGCCGCGCACGTTACGCGCGCGCGTGTCCTGGGAACGGTAGAAGCGCTCGAAGATGCGTTGCTGCTCGCCGCGCGGCACGCCTGGTCCGTGGTCGCGTACACCCAACACCACGAATCCCGGCGCCCGCCGCAGGGTCACCATGATCCTGCCACCGTCGGCCGCGTGCTTGATGGCGTTGTCCACCAGATTCAGCGTGGCCAGGGTCATGCCGTTCTCGTCCATACGCACGAGCGGCAGGTTGGGCTCGAACTCGGTGTCCAGCTTCATCTTCTCCTTGTCCAACCGGTAACGACACACGTGCAGGGCGCGCTCCACCACCTCGACCACATCGCCCTCGGTGAAGTGGTAGCTGGTCTTGCCGCGTTCCAGCCGGGCGAAGTCCAACACGTTGTCGATGAGGTGCGACAAGCGCTCGGACTCGCGCGTGATGATGCCGCCATACTCGCGCGCGGTGTACTCGTCCTTGTGGCGACCGGTGGCCACCATCTCGCCGAACATGCGGATGAGTGACAGCGGCGTCTTCAGCTCGTGCGAGACGTTGGCGATGAAGTCGCTCTTCAGGCGCGAGGCGCGGCGCTCGGCCACCACGGTCAGCCACACCACCAGCAGGCCCACGCCCATGATGACCGTGGAGAACAGGATCAGCATGCGGCGCACTCCCTTGGTGCGCTCCCACTGAGCGCGGAGCTCGTCCAGGTTCTGCGGGACCATCTGAATGCGCCAACGGTACAGCGCCTTGCCGAAGGGCCCCTCGTAGAAGAAGCGGGTTTCTGGACGCGACTCGTCGCCTACCAGGGGTGTCCCCGCCACCAAGTTGTTGTTCTCGTCCACGATGGCCACACGGCGATTCTTGCGTCGCCGCGTCAACTCCGCCTCGGACCAGTGCTTGTCCAGGAAGTCGAGCTTCAGATTGGCCACCACGCGAAAAGCCGAGCCAGCCTCCGTCTCACGCGTGGTGTAGCTCAACAACACGGCTCCCCTGCCCTCCAGCGCCTCGTGGTGGTAGGCGAAGGTGCCCACAGCTACCCGTTCCCACGAAAGGTTCTTGATCTTGCTCATCCAGGGAACACGGGAGGCGGGCGCCTCGGACGTCACCCTGCGCTTGCTCGACAGTCCCACGACCTCGCGCGGCTTGGGCCAGACGCACTCGACCTTCAGCGCCTCGTTGAGCACGACGAAGGATTCAATGGCGGCTCCTGGGTCGATTTCGCAAGGCGACGTCGAGTTCGGGTCGTTCTTGACCTCGGAGATCATATCGAAAAGCGCGACCGAGCCCTTGTCCAGGCGGGCCTCGATGGCCCGCGCCAAATCGTCGGCCACATCATTGGATTCCAGGCGAAAGAGCTGCTCGATGGGGCGCGAGACGTCCTCGGCGTGCTTGAACCCGTAGTACGCCAGGGCCAAGGCTGCCCCGATCATCGCTGGAAAGACCAGGGCCAGGATGAGCGAGATGGGCGCGCCGAATCGTTGCCTAACCGCGCCATACATGGAAACACCGCGATGCCACGACAGGCGTGTCTATGACGACTCCCCCACAAGAAACAACGGTTTTCGACGGAGGAACCCTAAGGTCACCCGCCGCTCTCGTCGATAGACAATATGGTGGAAGCGGAAGACACAACCAGCGCAAGTCTGGGGTTCGAGCTGAACCTGAGGCCGCACCCGCGCATGGTGTCCAGGGTGCGCCGGCTGGTGGAGCGCGAGTTCACCGAGAGCGGCGGCCCCCCCGAGGCGGTGTTCCGCCTGGCCATGGTCACGCACGAGCTGCTGGAGAACGCCGTCAAGTACTCGAACGGCCCCGAGGTACACCTGGAGGTGCGCCTGAATCCCGTCGCGGGAAACATGAGCGCCCGCATGACCCACGCCACCTCGGCGGAACACCGCGACCGCCTGCGCGCGCGCATCGGTTTGCTGAAGAGCGCGGCCCGGCCGTCGGAGGTTTACGAAGATTTGATGCGGCAACGACCCAAGACCGATGGTGAATCGGGCTTGGGCCTTGCCCGCATCGTCAGCGAGGGACATCTGGACCTGAGCCTGGAAGACCATGGAGGCTCTATCACCATCGAGGCCAGCTCCGTTCCCCTGGGGAGCACCGTGCATGGATAGAGGCTGGCGCGAGGCCATCCATGAAGAAGATTTCGAGGCCGAGGCCAACGTCCAGGGAGCCCACATGCAGGTCGCCCTGACCGGGACGGCGGACCTGACCGTCAAACGACAGCTCGACTACTTCCTGCACAACCTGCACACGCAGGCACAGAAGCGAGCCCTGGGTGAGGTCAGCGTGGACCTGCGTCGCCTGGAGTTCATGAATTCGTCGTGTCTCAAGAGCCTCGCCTGGTGGGTGAGCGCCGTGCAGGAGCAACCCCCCGACCGGCGTTACCGCATCGTCTTCCTGTCCAGCCCGACCATGTACTGGCAACGCCGTAGCCTGAGCGCGCTGGCCAAACTGGCCCAAGAAATCATCTCGGTCGAACGCTGACGAGCCGCCCCCGCCAAAAGCCGGGCCGCGCCGCCTTGCTGTGCAATACTACGGCCATGAAATTCCGCTGCTCGGGGGGAGGGTTGGGCGAGAGTCGGCGAAACGTTGTCGCGATAGGCGCGTGGCTGCTCGCGACCGCGCTGGGCTGCCAGGCGAGCCAGCCAGAGGATCCCGTCTCGCACGTCTCCTTGCCCATCGTGGGGGGGAGCCAGGCCGCCACCTGCGAGTGGCCTTCGGCCGTGATGATCATCGGACGCCTGGTGTGCTCGGGCGCCTTGGTTCATACGCGCGCCGTGGTGACCGCCAAGCACTGCCTGATGGACGCCGAACAGACCAGAATGGTCAGGCCCGATGGGGTCGGCTTTGGTGAGTCCCGCGATCAGTGGGCAAGGACCGTGTCCGTGTCCCGATGCTACGTCCACCCCACGAACGATATCGGCCTGTGCATCCTGGCCGAGGACGTGACCGATGTCCCCATCGTTCCCGTGATGGCGCCTTGTGAGACCTCGGAGCTGCTGCCGGGCAAGCCTATCATCGAGGTGGGCTTCGGCGTCATCGGCGCCACGGGAAGGGTCTATGGAAACAAGAAGTGGATCGACGGTATCATCGAGTCTCGCTCGGCGAACTTGGCGGAGATCCTGGTCACCACGGGCAGCCAGGACGGCGAGTACTTCGGCGATTCGGGCGGCCCGTTGTTCTTCAAGATGCCGGATCAGACCTGGCGCCTCATCGGCGAGGACTGCTGCTCGGACGACATCGACGCCGACGCCGGACCGCGCATCTCCACGTACTTCTCGGTGCCCTATCACCTCGCGTGGATGGAGGAGCAGTCCGGCCTGGATCTGACCCCGTGCCACGATCTCGCGGGATGGAACCCCGACGTGAACTGCACGGGTTTTCCCAACAACCCCGGCGCGGGCGTGGGCACATGGACCACATCGTGCCAGGGCGGTCCCACGGCACGCCTGCAGACCTGCGCGACCTCTCCCTACGATGCGGGACCCAGGGCTGACGCCAGCGAGGGCGGGAGGCAAGACGCGCCCTCGCGGGACGTGCGCCCCAACGACCGGATGCCGGACCGCTCGCCGGACGTGCCCTCGCCAGACGCGCCTTCGCCCGACGCTTCTGGCGCGATGACCGACAGCTTGGACGCGCGACCGGACGGGCGGGACACGCCCCCCGCGGTCGAAGGGGGGAACGACGGCGCGTGGCGGGACGCACTCCCACCCGACACGAATCGCTCAGGGAACGACACCGCCTTGCC
>CAZHUY010000126.1:0-18018 GCA_964535465.1 uncultured Myxococcales bacterium | reverse complement strand
CATGGACAGGCCGAATGGAGAAATGGACGCTTGGGCCAGCACCATCGTGGCCACCAAATTCCCGTACATCCAGGTCAGCGCCCGTTACGACTCGCAGCTGGATGTGCCGAGTGAAAGCCTGGAAGATCTGCCGCGCAACAACAGCTTCAGCAATTGGATCTATGGCAAGCAACCCAACATCTGGTCCCTCACCGATGCGGCGGACCAGGTCGCCATCGCAGCCGTGGGCATCCCTGATTTCGTGACCGAGGTTGACCATGTGTCGCTCGACCCCTCGGCCGACGCAGGCACTTCGGAGGCGCCCACTCTGCGACACGACCCTGACGGGCCGGTGTTGTTGGTTCGCGGAATTTCGCCCGACACGGCCATCAATCGCTTCTGGCAGATGCTGCAAGATGAGAGCATCTTGCCACCCGGTCGCGATGACACGATAGGGACGAAGTGAGGCCAGGTCCCACCCCTGAACACAGGAGCGCCGAGGAGCCAGCGCGCCTCGGAAAAACCTCACCTTTTCGCTGAACAGCGGGCCGGCAGCCGACATTATCAAGTACATGGGTTATCTACGTCTGGTTCACTCCGCAGCGCCAGCCCCGGCGCCCCAGAATGCGTGTCTGGACGCATTCGATCGTGAGCTCGACTATATCTTCGCCACCCTGCAACGGATGGGTGCCGCGCCCCATGAGATAGAAGACCTGGCGCAAGACGTGTTCATGGTGTTGCACCGCCACTGGGACAGCCTGGAAAAGGATCGCCCGATTCGACCCTACCTGTTCGGGGTGGCGTTTCGGATCATGTGCGCCCACCGCCGGCGGCGCGGACGTGAGATCCCCTGCGCGGAGATCGAGGCCCATGACAGCACCATCAGCCCCGAAGGAACGCTGCAAAGCAAACAGTCGCGGGCTCTGTTGTTGGCGGCGCTGGAAGCGCTGCCCCTGGCCAGACGGGCTGTGGTGGTGATGCACGACCTGGACGACATCCCCATCCTGGACGTCGCGCGCAGTCTTTCCATTTCTCGTTTTGGGGCCTACGCACGCCTGCACAAGGGGCGCAAGGAATTGGCCGCGGCCCTCCGTCGGCTGTCGAGGGGAGAGGTCAGAATATGAACTGGCATGATCTGCAACGTGATCCGGAACTCGATGCCTTGCTGGCCACGGGCAAGGAGATCCCCCAGGTGCCTGAAATCGTGCGTGCGCGCGCCCTCTCGCGGGCGCAAAAGAGCCTGGCGAACGCGGTCGTCGCAACTCCGACGACGCATTCAGGACGACGACGTGCGCTCGCACTGGCCTTCGCCGCTTCGACGGTCTTGCTGGTAGGGGTCGCGGGCGCGGTGGTCGCCATGCGCACCTTTGCGCCCCAGCCCTCGCCTCCGGCCCAGCCGGCCAGCCCGCGCGTCTCAACGCCCGCGGCCGTGATCCCACCGCCCGCTGCCCCGGCGCCCTCCGCCGCGCTTGCCGTCGAACCCACGCCGGCAAAGCGTGCGGCTCGTGCGACTCGTCCCGCGCTGGCTGCCGAGTCGTACGCGGCCGAGCTTGAGCTCCTGCAGCGGGCCCAGGCGGCCTATGCCGGCCGATCCTTCACGGACGCCCTGACCGTGGTGGCGGAACACCGTCGCCGTTTCCCCAACGGCCGTCTCGCCGAAGAGCGCGAGGCCCTGCGCGTGCGTGCCCTGAGCGGCGCGGGTCGAACCCATGAAGCCCGCGCGGCCGCAACCGCCTTCGCCGAGCGCTTCCCGCGCAGCGTGCTGCTGCCCCGGCTCTCACCCGAAGCGAAGTAGCGCCGCCACAAAGGCGAAGGGCCCTGCCACCATGGAGGCTCAGGGCCCAGGTCCAGGAAGAATGGGCTAGAAGCGTGCCTGAAGCTGAGCGACCACGGTGTCGTTGGCTTGGGAGCTTGATTGCTCCCAGGGGTGTTCATAGGACAGCGTGAGTTTGGTGTTGGCCGAGGCATGCACGAGCACCGCCACACCCAGGCGGGTCAGACGATCCCCGTCGCGCTTGTCGATGGAGTCGCCTTTCGTGACTTTCTCCACGCAGCTTCCCGGGATGCTGCCGGAGAGCAGCGGATCGTACTGGTCCAAGCGAAGGGCCACCCCAACGTAGTCGCCGATGTTCTGAACAAGGGTCACGATCCAACCGAAGCTGCGACTGTCCCTACAGGGATCCGCCTTGAGATCGTTGTAGTCCAGGTTCTTCTTGCGCGCCCAGATCACCTCACCCTTGATCGCCATGCCACCCAAGCCGGGCCAATCGATGGTGGCCTGAACGTCGGCGCCCAGACGAAGCTGCTCATAGTACTTGTAGGTGGTGTAGTCGTAGTCCGCCAGCGGGTTCTTGCCGGTATCCAAGATCTTCCCCCACATTCCCGAGACTCCGCCCACCAGAGAACCCAGGTCCACGCCCACACGACCCACAACCGTCTTGAATCCATTCGGAGCATAGCCGTTCACCGTGAAGCCGTTCTTGTCGGTCGGGTCTTTGATGCCAGCGCCGTTCACCAAGGCGACCTTCAGATTCAACATCTCGTACTTGGCCTGCAGGCGCACGCCTCGATCGCGGTCGCTGGGAAAGACCCCAGTCACCACCGCGGCACGCTCGGGCATTTCGCGATCGGCGTCGGACTGTCCGATCTCATAGCCAAAGGGCACCTTGAACTGGCCAAAGGTCAGCTTGATATGCAGGGGCGTCCAGGGCTCGATCAACGAAGCCTCGGCATCCTTCATCACGAAGCCGTCACGGTTGTTGCCATCGAACTGCAAGTAGTACTCGCCGTACTTGCCCGCGTAGCGGGCGCTCAGATAGCCATGGCGGACCGAGAAACGATTCTGGCTCCTGTAATTCTCCCAACCGTCCGCCGCATCGTCGTGCCATTCGTAGCGCCCCTGCACATAGCCGCTGATCTTCAGCTTGTTCAAGCTCGACACGCTGGATTCGAGAGACGAGACGGTCTCGTCGGCTTTGGCCAGCTTGCCCTCCAACTCGGCCACGCGCTCCTCGAGGGACGGAGCCGTGGGCGCGCCTTGTTCCAGCGCCGGGGCAGGTGCGGGCGGAGGCGCGGTCTCGGGTCCGGGTGATGTCTTGGCTGTTTTCGCATCTTGCCCCCACGCCGTGGGGCCGCATACCAGCGCAGTCGCCAGAATGCCGTATCGTAGTGTGCTTACGTTCATAGACGTCTCTCCTTGCTCCTTGTTTAGCGATTCGGCTGCAACCCACGCCGCCTTTATGTCGCCCCCGCGCAAGACGCGTGTGACGTTTGCGAAACCGGGAAACAGCCGAGCGTGCTTTCGCTCAACTCTGTCCGCCGCTGTCGAAGCTGCTCTGGTGCCGGATATCACGGCCCTTGACCATGAACACCACCGACTCGGCCAGATTGGTGGCGTGGTCGGCGATACGCTCGAGGTACTTGGCCACCGACTGCAGACGGGTGGCGCGGTACACGTTCTTCGCGTCTTCCATCATGTAGGTGAGCAACTCGCGAAAGACCTGGGCATAGAGATCGTCGATGACCTTGTCGTGGTCGATGACCCGGCGGGCTCGCTCGGCGTCCTTGGCCACGAAGGCATCCAGGGCCTCGCGCAACATGGTCTGGGTCTCGCTCGCCATGCGCGGGAGATCCACATAGGGTTTGAGCGGAGGTTCACGGTTGAGCTCCACGACCCGCTCGGCGATGTTGACGCCCAGGTCCCCCATGCGTTCCAGATCGGTAACCGCCTTGAGCACCATGGCCACCAGTCGCAGATCGGAGGCCACCGGCTGCCGACGCGCCATGATCTGCAAGCACAACCCGTCAATCTCGACCTCCATCCGGTCGACGATGCAGTCGGTGGCGATGGTCCGCTCGGCCAGCTCGGAATCCCGCTCGACCAAGGCCTTCAGGCTCGACCCGATCATCCCCTCCACGTGACTGCCCATCAGGAGCAGTTGCTCGCGCAGGTGACGCAGCTCCAGTTCATACTCCTGATCGGTGTGCTCGCGCGGTGCCATGCGTGCCTTTCTAGCCGAAACGCCCGGTGATGTAATCCTCGGTGCGGGACTGGGTGGGGTGGGTGAACATGGTGTCGGTCTTGTCGAACTCCACCAACTCGCCCAGGTAGAAGAACGCGGTGTAGTCGGACACGCGCGCCGCCTGCTGCATGTTGTGGGTGACGATGACCACAGTGTAGTCGTTGGCCAACTCGTGGATCAGCTCCTCGATGTGCGCGGTGGCGATGGGATCCAGGGCCGAGGCCGGCTCGTCCATCAGCAACACCTCGGGCTCGACGGCCAGGGCGCGCGCGATGCAAAGACGCTGCTGCTGCCCGCTGGAGAGTCCCAAGGCGTTGTCGGTCAGGCGATCCTTGACCTCGTCCCACAGCGCCGCCTGCCCCAGGGCGCGCTCGACCCGCCCCGCGATCTCCGAACGATCGCGCATGCCCCCGATGCGAAGACCGTAGGCGACGTTGTCGAAGATGCTCTTGGGGAACGGGTTGGATTTCTGGAAGACCATGCCCACGCGCCGGCGCACCTCGACCGGATCCACACTAGGCGCGTAGATGTCGCTGCCCTGCAAAATGACCCTACCTCCCACCTCGCACCCCAGAATCAGCTCGTTCATGCGGTTGAGCGAGCGCAAGAAGGTCGACTTGCCACAGCCCGAGGGTCCGATGAAGGCGGTCACGTGGCGTTCGGCGATGTCCATGGAAGCCGGCCCCAGGACCTTCTTTCCTCCGTAGGAGACCGTCAGGTCGTGGATCGACATGCTGATCTTGGCGTTTGCAGTGGTCATCCGGTGGCTCCGAAGAAGCGTCGGCGCATGCGTGAGCGCAGGATCACGGCGCTGGTGTTGAGGGCGAAGGTGAGCAGCAACAGGACCAGCACGGTGGCATAGAGGATGGGCCGCGTGACGTCCACGTCGGGCGACTGCGTGCAGAGGACATAGACGTGATAGCCGAGCTGCATGAACTGGTCGTTCAAGCTGTCGGGCAGCTTGGGGAGGAAGTAGGCCACGCCGGTGAACAGGATGGGCGCGACCTCGCCGGCGCCCCGGCTGACAGACAGGATGGCGCCGGTCAGGATGCCGGGCAAAGCCTGGGGAATCACCACCCGAAACGTGGTTTGAAAGCGCGTGGCGCCCAAGGCGGCCGAAGCCAGTCTCAGCTCGCGTGGCACCGCCGCCAGCGCCTCCTCGGTGGCCACGATGACCACCGGCAAGGTCAGGACGGCCATGGTCAGGGCGGCCCACAGCAACGCGGGTTGCCCGAAGACCCTCTGCCCACCGTACAAAGCGCGGTCCATGCCGGCCCCCACGAACTGCACGAAGAATCCCAAACCAAATAGCCCGAACACGATGGAAGGAACGCCCGCCAGGTTGTTGACGGCCACGCGCACCAGCCGGGTCAGGCGCGAGCCGGGATTGGCGTACTCGGAGAGGTAGATAGCGGTGGCCACGCCCGCGGGCAACACCGCCACGCTCATCAACACGACCAGCGCCACGGTCCCGATGATGGCGGGAAAGATCCCGCCCGCGGTCATACCTTCGCGCGGGGCTTGGGTCAGGAACCCCAAGGTCATGTGGGGGGCGCCATGCACGATCACGTCACCCAACACCACCAGCACGATCAGCAGCACGAGAGCCACGGCCAGCCCTGTGCTGAGGGAGAGCGCCACGTCACCCAAACGTCGCCGCGATTGGGAGAGGGTCATCGAGCCCCTCCCAACCTGCGGCGCATGCGGTTGATGGCGAACTCCCCCATCAGGTTGGTCAAGAAGGTGAACCCGAAGAGCAACACGCCCAGGAAGAACAGGACGGTGTAGTGCGCTCCCCCAAACACCACCTCGGCCAGCTCGGCGGCGATGGTGGCGGATAGGGTGCGCACCGAGTCCCCTGGGTTGGCGGAGAGGATGGCCGCGTTGCCCGACGCCATGAGCACGATCATGGTCTCGCCGATGGCGCGACCAAACCCCAAGACGACGCCAGCAGCCAGACCGGGCCCGGCGGCCGGAACCACCACGCGCACGATGGTCTGCCAGCGGGCCGCGCCAAGCGCAGTGGAGGCCTCGACGTAACTACGCGGGACCGCCGCAAAGGCCTCCTCGCTCATGGTGAAGACCACCGGAATGATGGCGAAGGACAGGGCCACCCCCGCCACCACCGCGTTCAAACGAGAGTCGAGGGAGAACACCTCCTGAAACCAGGTGGCCATGACCATGAGGGCGAAGAAGCCCAACACCACCGAGGGGATCCCTGCCAACAGCTCCACGGTGGGCTTGATGATCTCACGCCAGCGACGGCTCGCGTACTGCGAGACAAATAGCGCCGCGGCGATCCCCAAAGGCACGGCCACCAGCATGCTGACCAAGGTGACCTTGAGAGTCCCAATCACCAGCGGCCAGGCCGAATACTTCGGGATCTCCGAGATCGGCTGCCAGATGTGCTCGGCCGCCTCGTAGCCCGGCCATTGTTGGGCGAACCACATCTTGATGAGGGTGACCTCTCTGGCAATCGCCTCGCTGTACAGTAGAGGCAGCGCTTCCTTGCCGATGAAGACGAAGATGAGAATGACCGCGGCAAGGGAGGAGAAGGCGAGGAGGCGAATCGCCAGCTCAGCCAGGTTCGCTAGGGCTGCCCGGCCCTTGCGGGTCCTTAGCGGAGGGCGGTTCAACCGCGTTCCTTGGGGTGCGGAAGCTTCGGGAGGAATTGTGTCCCCGCCCAGAGAAGACGATGCTGGCGACCGCGCAGTTCGCGCCACCGAGGTCGCCACCGCAGGGCTGGGCGGACGATCGACAGACGACGCGCGACGCGTTTCCATGGCTACCTTGATCTGACCACCGCCAGACAACTTCAGGGTGACCTGTCAGTGACAGTTGTGTGACAGGTCCGGTTACTTGACCGGGTAGTAGCCCACCTTGGTCACCAGCTCCTGGCCCATGCTGGAGAGCACCCAGCTCACGAAATCGGCGATCTCGCCTGTGGGCTTGTTGCGCAGATAGAAGAAGAGTGGCCGGCTCAGAGGATAGCTACCGTCCATGACGTGGGCCAAGTCCGCCGCCACAGCCGGGCTGACTGCGTCCTTCTTGATTCTGAGAACCTTGATGTTCTTCGCGTAGGCCGCGCCGCCGTAGCCGATGCCAGACTTCTCCTTGGACACGGCGTTCACCACCGCGGCAGTCCCCGGCATGCTCTGCGCGCGCACCGTGTAGTCCGCGTTGTTCAGCACGTGCTCCTTGAAGAACACATAGGTGCCCGAGCTATTCTCTCGCGAGTAGACCACGATCTTGGCGTCGGGGCCGCCCAGCTCTTTCCAGTTCGTCACCTTGCCCGTGTAGATGAGCTTGAGCTTGTCCATGGCGATCTCGTTCAGCGGATTGCTGGCGTTCACGTAAACCGAGAGGCCGTCGCGAGCCACCGGGATCTCGACCCCCGGGGCATTGGTGCGATCACGCAGCTTCTCCCGCTCCACGGCGCTCATGGCGCGCGAGGCCTGGCAAATGTCGGTAGTGCCGTTGATGAGGGCGCTGATCCCCGTGCCCGAGCCGCCGCCCGTGACCTGGATGGTGGCGTCCTTCTTGGTCGCCATGTAGCCCTCGGCCCAACGCTGCCCAAGAACGACCATGGTGTCCGAACCCTTGATGGTGATCTCGCCGGCCTGAGTCTGGCTGCTCATCGACATCGCGAGCCCTGCGGTCAGAGTCAGAAGAGCTAACTTGCTTGTGGTGCGCGCGGATGGTCTGTACATTGGCTGTCTCCTTGGCGCACACCATGCGATGCCTGCGTGACGGCCAGGTGACAGCCACGCAACGTCAAGGTTAAAGGCGAGGAGCTAGCCCGCGGGCACGGTGAAGCTGAACCGGCTGCCTTGGCCCGGCGTGCTCTCGACCTGCACCGTCCCCCCCATGGCCTCGACCAGATGCTTGACGATGGACAGCCCCAGGCCGGTCCCCCCCATGGCGCGCGAGCGCCCGGGATCGCAGCGATAGAAGCGTTCGAAGAGGCGCGGCAGGTGGTGGGCCTCGATTCCCGGGCCATCGTCGCTCACGATCACACGAACCATGTCGCCTTCACGCTCGGCGCTGACCGACACGGTGGCCCCCTCGGGGCAGTACTTGATGGCGTTGTCGACCAGGTTGGAAACCACCCGGTCCATGGCCAGGGCGTCGCAGCGAACCGTGGGCAGGTCAGGAGGCGTCGTGGTCTTGATGCGTATCCCCCTGGCCTTGGCGCGCTCGCGCTGCAGGTTCATGGTCCCCTCGAACACTCCGGGCAAGTCGAGCGTCTCGTGCTTCAGGTGAAACTCGCTGGCTTCGATGCGCGACAGATCGAGGAGGTCTTGAACCAGGTCGCCCAAGCGACGGGCGTTGCGTTCAATCATGTCCACGAAGCTCGCCGCGGCCTCGGGATCACCGCGGGCCGCTGTCTGCAAGGTCTCGGCCGCGGAGAGCACCGAGGCGATGGGCGTGCGCAGCTCGTGCGACACGTTGGCCACGAAATCCTTTCGCACGGTCTCCAAGCGGCGCAACTCGGTGACATCGAAGAGCACGGCGAGAACGCAGCGAGGCTCTCCGGACAGTCGGGTGGCGTGAACCATCAGCCGGCGCGGCCTCAACCCCCGCACCTCGATCTCGCCCGACACGGGCTCTTGCCCGGCCATGGCGGCATCAATCAAGCTCTGTAATTCGGCGTTGCGCACCACTTCGATGGCGGGGCGCCCCACCACCTGGGCGTCGAAGAACAAGGTCTCACGCGCCGAGGCGTTGAACAGCAGGATGCGGCGCTCGCTATCCAACACCAGCACGCCCTCGCGCATGGCCTCGAGAATACGACCCAGCAGGTCGCGGTCGTCGCGCAACTCACGCATGGAAAGCGACAGGTTGTGCGCCAACTGGTCAAGGGCCCGCGCCAACTCGCCGACCTCGTCACGCGAGGTCAGTCGCGAGCGAAGCTCCAGCTCGCCTGCAGCCATACGACGGGCGACCAGCGTGACATGGCGAAGCGCGCGTGAGAGCACCAGCACCGCCCCCGTGGACAGCAAGACCGCCACCACCAGGGCCACCCCGCCCGTCATCCACAGAATCGTGCGCAGACGGGCCACCGCACGATCCACTTCGGCCAAAGGCCGCGACAGGCGTGCCACCATGCCCTCGGTCCCGGGAACTGGAATGGCCGAGTAGAGGAGTCGCGCGTGCAGGGTGGCCGAATAGCGCACGGAATCCCCGTTGCGTCCGGAGAGCGCAGCCCGCACCTCGGGGCGATCAGCGTGGTTTTCGACTTGAGCCAAGGCGCGGTCGGGCACCTCGGAATCGCCTTTCACGAATCCTCGTTTGTCGATGAAGGTAATCCGGGCTTGCGCCAGGGGACCCAACCGATTGGCCAACTCGTCCCACCGCGGATCGCCTGCCTGCGGGTTGGACGCCTGCCTGCGCGCCTCCTCCGCCACCAGCGCCAGGCGCACGAACATGTCGGCGCGGATGCGCTCCATCAGATCGTTCTCGATGGCCGGGCGCAGATAGACCTCGCCCGCGCCCAACGTGAGGATGATGAGCGTCAGCATCGACGCGAACAGCTTGGCGCGTATCCCCAGTTTCACTCTTTGGCCCCAGGATCGGACGCGAAACGATAGCCGACCCCGCGCACCGTCTCGATGTAGTCACCAGCCGTGCCCAGCTTTTCCCGCAAGCGTTTGACGTGGGTGTCCACCGTTCGCGTGTTGTTCTCGGGGTTGGCTTCCCACACGTCGTCCAACAACGTCCCGCGTGGCTGCACTCGGCCCCGTCGCTGATACAGGGTCCACAGCAGGCGCATCTCGAGCGCGGTCAGGTTCACCTCGCCCTCGTCCACCCAAACCCGGTGCGCCCCGTGATCGATGCGCAGGCGGCCGAAGGTCATCGGTGCCGCATCGTCATGTTCCGTGGTCGCCAGGCGCCGCAGGACAGCCTGGACGCGCAGCAGGACCTCGCGCACGCTGAAGGGCTTGGTCACGTAGTCGTCGGCCCCCAGTTCGAACCCGACCACGCGATCGATTTCGCTGCTCCGGGCGGTCAGCATGATCACGGCCACCTGGCGCAGACGTGGGTTCGTCTTGATGGAGCGACAGACATCCAGCCCGGATATGTCGGGCAGATTGAGGTCCAGCAGGACCAAGTCGGGCGACCGGGTGGCGACGCTCTCCAACCCTGTCTTGCCCCGATCCACGGCGACGACCTCATGCCCCGCTTGCCGCAGGTTGTATTCGAGAACCTGCCTTATGTCAGCCTCGTCTTCGATGACCAGCAGGCGTGCCATGTTTTTTTCCGAGCGCAGTATATGCGGGCTCAGAGCGAAAAGGTGGTTCATCTCCTCTGCAGGGCTATGGGGAAGACCGAGTTGCCGCCGCGCCTCCTCGGCAGGACCGCCACCCGTGCCGACAGCCCAGCACCCCGCGGCCTTGGCGTAACTCACCTGCCTGCCGGACATCTCACAGCCGAACTCTCTGGCAAGGAGGCCGAAGATGAAGACCAGCTCGATGATTCTTGGATTGGCGTCACTGCTCTTGGTCGGAGCGCCCTCGTGGGCGCAAAACAACAACACCAGTAGCGGCACCAACACCAATACCCACGGCAACAAGGGCGAAATGAAGGGCAACTACAGGTCCACCGCCATGGCGGGGATGAAGCTCACGCCCGATCAGAAGCAGAAGATCGACGAACTGAGGAACGCGGCCATGAAACAGGCCGAGCCGCTGCGCAAAGAGAAACAGAACCAAATGGCGGAAATGAAGGGACTGTGGCTGGCCGACAAGCCCGACCGTGAGGCCATCATGCGAAAACAGGCGGAGATGGATGGCACCCGACAGAAACTGCGCGCTATCTGGACCGACTTCCACCTGCAGCTGCACGGAATCCTCACGCCCGAGCAACGAGCCAAGTGGGCGGAGCACTTCGGCGGAATGGGCAACAAGGGCCGTGGCATGCAAGGCGGAATGGGCTGCCCTTGCATGGACGGCTGCGAACCACCCAACGGAAGCATGTAGCGGCGGTAGTCGTTGCCGGGTGTCGTGAGGCCGAGTGGGATTCCAGTCGAAGCTGCCAAGGCCAGCTGGTTGAGGGTCGACATCCACTCGGCGTCACGCCCCGCGGCCTACGCCGCCGTGAGCCCTGGCGTGGAACGCGCTAGTCTTGCGGAAGAGAATGCCTCTTGAGCACCTGCCACGCGAAGCTGGCATCGCTCACGCTGGTTGGACTGCCTGCCTTGGAACAGAGGATGACTTCGGCGTCCCCATCGCATTTGGAATGGGTGGAACAACCATCGCTGTCATTCGACGGACTACCGGTGCACTCATCGTTGGCGGCCCATATGTCGAATGTCTTCTTCGCGCCCAAAAAGCGGATGGACATTCCAAAAACCACGTTCGAGTCTCCGCCTGAATAGGGGATGAATGACGTGTCCGTCGGATCGCGGAAGGACACCACCGTGATGGGTCGATCGGGGTTGCAGGTGACCTTGTCCAGGAGATCCCACGCCGCGACCGCGACCCCGGCGAAGACACGGGACGCCCGGCAGGCCAAGGTGTAGGCCATGCCCCCGCCGGTGTAGGCCCCCACGGCGTAGATGCGGTTGGTGTCGATGCACACGGTCTTCTGGATGTCCGCGATGATGGCTTTGGTGAACGCCACGTCGTCCACGTTGGGGTCGGAGACGCAACACGGCCCCAGGTTCCACGCCAAGCCTGACGGACCGGCCGATCCGGTGGGGAAGGCCATGACCACGCCATCAGAATCGGCTGAGGCCAAGTAGGGGGAAGATGAGCTCTGCGACTGGCCGCTAATTCCCATTCCAAGAAGGTGAAAATCGAAGAGCAACGGCGCGGGGCGACTGGCGTTGTACTTGTCCGGGATACGCAACCAGTAGCTGCGGTTGACCGAGCCGACGACAATCGTTCGCTCTCTGGTCCCGGATTGAGCAGCCGACGAGGGACAAGTCACAGCTGGGTGGGTGTCGCCGCTGTCGGGCAGGCCGGTGTCGAAGGGCCGCCTGTCGGGCGGGCTGCTATCGGGCGGGCTGCTGTCGGGCAGGCGCGCGTCGGGCAGGCGCGCGTCGGGCAGGCGCGTGTCGGGCGAGCGCGTGTCGGGCGGGCTACTATCGACGGGCAGGCTGGCATCGGGCGTGACCACGCGGTCGATGGCCTGCAGACTTCTTCGCGAACAAGCACACCCGACCAGAATCAGCGTCACACAGAGTAATCGCCTCATAGCCATGCCCCCGCGGTGAGCGCCAGGAAAGCATTCGGTCGTCCCGAGGTGGCGACGTCACTCTCCAGGAAACGAATGCTCGGATAAGGCTGGGCCATTTGCAGGTGTGCTGCCAAGGCCACGTGAAAGCGCGTGCGCATTCGCAACATGACCCCCGCGCCCGCGTCGAACAACAGCGACCATTGGTCCGCCGACAATCCTTTGGTGTCGGGAGAGGCCGCGCGGCCGTCCACCGACGTGTACAAAGCGCCCGCCGACAGCCCGACAAAGGGCTGCCAGCGCATACCCGGACGAAAACGATAGCCGAGCCCCAGCAGCCCCAGGGTCTGCACCACCTGCGCGCTACCCACCTCGGTCGCCACCCTGGGGCGCGTCCCCAGGCCGGCCAACGTCGCCTGCAAGAAGAACTGCCGACCCAGCGCCAGGTCGAGCACCAGCACCGGCACGATCGACGGCCCCACGCCTCCTCCCCCAAAAACCCCGGCCGCGCCCACCTCGACGGCGAACCTCTCCGGCCGTCGCGGGGTCACGTCCACCCCCACCAGACGCTCGACCTCGGGCGGGACCTCGGGCCGTGACCGCTCCTCCGGGGTCAGGTTGATCTCCATGAAGCTCGAGCGCAGCAGCTCGATGGCGCGAATGGCCAGCGTCTGCGGCGCCCGATCAGATTCCGGCTCGAAGGGCAGCCTGCGCATGACCGACTTGCCGGTCAGGCGGTCGACGACCCAAGCCTCGACCGAATTGGGGGCTGCGTGGCCCACGATGGCCACGGCGGCATCCGCACGTCGCTGCTCGGCCAACCCCTCCAGCGAGTCGCGCGAGCTGTCAACCATCTCGTCGATGACCTCCACCGAGAAGCCGGCCGAGATCAACTCGCCCCGGATACGCACCACGGTCTCCACCATGGCCGGCGTCGAGTTAGCGGGGCGAGCGATGACCACGGTCGCGGCCCAAGCACGCGCCGTCCCCAAGAGCGCCGTGCAAGCCATCACGAGAAAGGCACAACGGCGCACGGACGGGCTTTCAGGGGCTGCGTCGCAAGGCGTGCGCCGCCCCGGCATAGGTGCCGTCGGGGAAGCGCCGCAGGTATTCCTCCGCGATGGGCTGCGCGCGGGCCGCGCCATCACGACTGTTGGTCACCATCATCTTTCGTCCGAGGGCCTCCGAAGCGTAGGTTCCGGTGGGAGCACGAGCCAGGTACTCATCGTACCATCGCACGGCCCTCCCCGTCCCTTGTTCGTTGGCCTCCTCCAAACGCCCCAGCAGAAACGTCGTGTCCAGCGCGCGCGGCGAGTCAGGGAATCGCCGACGCTCGGCCAGCAGAGCCTGGCGCGCCAGGGCGTCGCGACGTCGGTAACGGGCCGCATCCGCCAACGCGAACAGATCCTCGCTGGAGGCGGTACTCAAAATCGACTTGATGCCCGCCCGCTCCGCCTCCGCCAGAACGCGATCCCACAGCCCAGCGGCTATGGCATCGGCCCAACGACGCCCCCCCTCCGTTTTGACGCTCTCCGACTTGAAGGACGGCATGATCCGCCCCGCCGGCCGTTCAAGGACGGGTACCGCCGCCACCGAGCCGTCAGGGATTCCCGCGGCAACCGGAGCGGGCTCGACCCATTCCTCGCCCGGCTTTTGTTCGGTGATCAAGGTCTCGGCCTTGGGCAGGTTCACCAGCAATCGCTGCCCGGCACGCAATGCGATCTCGCCACCTGAAACCGGACCGGTCACGGACACGCGTCCATGTTGCAGCCGCAGCTCGAAGCGTTCGTCGGTGGGATCCCAATGAACGCTGAACACGGTTCCCTTGACCGCGACCAGGAAGGGCCCAACGTCGACCTTCCAGTTCGCCTGCTTGCGCGGCGTGATGCGAAACGCAGCCGAGCCCTGTTCAATGGCCACGCGCGCACCATCGCTGTCCACCGTTCGCAAACGACCGCGCGCTCCCGGCATCAGAGTGAACTCACTGCCTTCGGCAAAGGACAACTTGACGCCCGTGTTGCCGGATTCGCGCAGGTACCCGCCCTCGATCACGTTGCCGCCCTCGACGGTGTAAGCCAAAGCCGTGTGGCCGGCGGACCGATGGCGCCCGTGAACCATGTTGACCGCGCCCCACACCAACACCACGCAGGCCGCGCTGGCCGCCAGCACCAGCGAAGAACGCAGCGCCCTGCCCCGCCGGTTGTGCTTGGCCTCCAGACGCGCCATCACCAGATCGAAACCCAGCGCTATGCGCGCTGGCGCGGCAGGACGCACGCTGTTGCGGGCCAGCTCGACGAGTCCGGTCAACGCCTCGGTTTCCTTCGAATCACACGATTGCGAATTCATCGTTTCCACCCTTTGCCATCAAGCAAACTAGCCATACTCGGATCGTCCTTTATCCATCGAGCCAGCTTCTGGCCTCCATGGTCGAGCGAACGTTTCACCGTCGAGACCGACAGCTCCATGGCCTGGGCGACCTCTTCGACCGTCATCGACTCCAGGCGCCGCAGCGAAAACACCAGACGGTCGCGCGGACCCAGACGGTTTAGATAACCGTAGAATCGTCGCAGGAGATCCCGCGACTCGATGTCCAGGGTCTCGCTGGCCATGTCCACGAAGACCTCGGGTTCGGTCAGGGACAGCAAGGAACGCGTGCGCTTGCGCCGCAATTCCCACTTCAAGATGCGTATGGCAAACGACACCACGAAGCTGCGCAGACTCTCCGGGTCGCGCAGGGTCTTCGCCCGCTGAAAGAGGCGATAGAACACCTCCTGCACCACGTCTTCGGCCTCGGATTCGCATCCCAAGGTGCGCACGGCCATGGCGTACACCATGGGCGCGAAGCGATTCCACGTCGCCTCGGTCGCCCAAGCGGCCCCCGAAATCAGGGCACGGGCCAGATCGCCATCGCTGATGCCACGACAGTCCGATCCACTTACGAGCGAAAGCGTGACGTGAGGACGATGCGTGGTCATGGCCGGTATTGATTAGGGCGAAGTTGGTATAGCAGTAGCGACTCTGGCTCGATTTGGCTCAGATTACAGGGGTCGGAACCCATCCCACATGTCGCAAAAGTTGTTGAATTGTCATTACATGTGGTGACGACTGCTGGCCGAGCGCCAAGCCACCTCTGCCTGCAGGACTTGGTGCCCGGGTACCGGAAATCCCTCGCCAGGCATGGGTTCGATGAAGGCACATTTCAGACATGCTCCCTAAATCCTTTTGAAGCACACCCGCCACCCCGCACATGACTGATAACCATGAAACACCGCCTCTCCCTCGCCTCTGCCTTGTGCGCCACGGGCTGTTTTCTCATCGGCTGTACTTCGGACTCTGACGACGGAAACCTGAGTGGGTCCACCGCGGGCTCGACCGGCTCGAGCCTGTCCAGTTCTGGGGGAGCGCCGAGCAGCAGCAGTTCGGGCGGCAAGAGTTCGGCCGGTGGTTCTTCTGCCAGCAGTAGTTCGGGCGGCTCATCATCCGCGGGAGGCAAGGGAGGCAGCTCATCGAGCAGCAGGACGGCCAACGGTTCCTCCGCGGGCAGCACCACCGGCGGCGCGTCCTCGTCGGGTGGCGCCAGCTCTGCCGCGGGCGGCACAGGCACGGGCGGGGGTGTGGCAACCGGCGGCTTGGGAGGGGGCAAGGGCGGCAACACGGCCAAGGGCGGCACCTCCGGCGCAAGTGGCGGTGCGGCTGGCACCACCCCTGCAGGCGGGACGACCGCCAAGGGCGGCAGCACCGGCGAGAACCCCGATTCTTGCTCGGTTCCCACGTCCGGCGTCACCATCGACGGCAAGAAGCGATTCATGTATGGCGTGAATTTCGCGTGGACCTCGGACGGTGGGTCCGCCAACTTCGGCACCGACTTCGGCGGTCTGGTGGCATGGAACAAGAAAGGTGTGGCGGCCAGCAAGGCCGCGCGCACCGCCGACATGACCGATATGAAGAACCACGGCGTGGACGTCATCCGTTGGTGGATGTTCCCCTCCCTTGGTGCCACCGATGCCGTCAAGCTGGACGGCGACAACATGGCCACCGGCCTGGGTGGTACCGCGGTCGACGACATCAACGCCGCGCTGGAGATCGCGGACAGCCTGGACATGCACATCAAGCTGACGCTGTTCTCGTTCGACAACTTCAAGCCCGGCACGACCATCGGCGGTGTGACCTCGGTGTCCATCAAGCCCATCATCACCGACGACGCCAAGCGCGCCGCCTTGATCGCCAACATGGTGGTTCCCGTGGCCAAGGCCGTCGAGGCCAGCCCGTACAAGAAACGCATGATCTCCTGGGACGTCATCAACGAGCCCGAATGGGCCATCACCGGCAACGATGGCTACGGGGATCAGGCCTTCGATCCACAGTCCACCCTGGACAACGTCACGTTCCCCCAGATGGAGACCTTCGTGAAGGACGTGGTCACCGCGCTGCACGCCAACAGCAAGGCCCCCGTCACCGTGGGCAGCGCCGCGGTCAAATGGGCCAAGGCCTGGAGCATGGTCGGCCTGGACTACTACGACTTCCACTGGTACGGCTGGGTGGACCAGTACTTCCCCCACACCAAGACGCCCAGGGAATACGGCGTGGATGACAAAGAGGTCATGGTGGGCGAGTTCCCGCTGGTGCCCAACGCCGATACCACCGGCCAAGCTTTTGGCGGCATCAGCTACGGCAAGCTGATCGACGATTGGGCCGCCGCGGGCTACGCCGGAGCCCAGGGCTGGGCCTTCACCGAGACGCAAGGGGCGTTCAGCTGGACCACGGGCAAGACGGATGTCAAAGCCTGGGCCAGCGACAAGTGCTACGTTCACTACTAACCCATGGCAAGCGCGCTCCGATCCTGGTTGTTGATGGTGGTCCTGGCCTGCGCCTGCGCGGGAAGCGAGAAGACCCCGGCCATGCCCGCCTTGCCCGATGAAGTGACCCTGATGGAGAAGATCCGCGGCGAGGTCAAGACCGCGCCGCAGGTCGCCCTGGAAGAGATCGAGGAGGCGGAGCGGCGCTTCGGCGAATCGCCCCTGGCGGAAGAGCGGCGCGCTTTGGCCATCGATGCGCTCATCAACTTGCAGCGCATCGGGGCGGCGCGCGCCAAGGCCACGCAGTTCGTCGAGCGGTATCCCAACGGCCCCTACACCGCGCGGGTGCAGGCCATGACGGGTGTTCACCCCGTCAATGTGGGGCCTGACAAGCCCTCGACCTGCCCATGCCGAAACCACTAGCGCTGGTCTTCGCCGGCCTGTTGCTGGTCGCGCTGGCTGTCTATGCGGTGTGGGTGCGCAAGCCGACGCCCACACCGCCCCTACCGACGCCAGCCCCTGCGCCCGCCTCGCAAGCGGCGTCCGCCGCAAAGCGCGCGCAGCAGTCCGCCGCAACCCGGGTCGACGCGGGACCCGACCTGCGCCCGGCCGCGCCCCTCGACGAAGCCACGCTGATGCAGCAAATTCGCGACAACGTGAAGGCCAACCCACCCCTGGCCGAGGCCTTGGCCCGCGAAGGCCGCCGCCGCTTCCCCAACAGCCCCGATGCGGACGAGCGCGATGCCCTGCTGGTGGATGCCCTCATCAACCAGCAGAGAATCGGCCCTGCTCGAGACGAGACCTACTACTACATGGACCAGCATCCACAAGGCCGCTTCCGCCAGCACCTGTTCATCATGACCGGCGTCAGCCCCAGACCACGCGGCCCGTAGGCACCGCGAGGCCCCGGATGGCATCTATAATGGTCTCATCATGAAGACAGCCATCATCAAGAAGGTCGTGGCCCGCGAGATCCTCGACTCGCGCGGCCACCCCCCCGTGGAGTGCGAGGTGGATCTCGAAGCCGGCGCGAGCGGCATGGC